>JADFXV010000009.1 GCA_015233395.1 Desulfovibrionaceae bacterium | reverse complement strand
CGCCGCCCTGCGCGCCGCCCGGGCCTTTGCCGGGGAGATCATGGCCAATCTGCCGGTCGGCCTGATCACCACCGGACCCGACGGCCGCATCGCCTCGATCAACGCTTCCGCCATGCGTCTCACCGGTTTTGACGCCGCCCGGGCCATCGGCGCGCGGCCCGACGACATTTTGCCGCCAGGCTGGTGCGGCCTGAAGGACCGGCTCGCCCGGGGCGAGACCGTGCTCGAGTTCGAGACCGAATGTTCCTTCGGCGATGGCCCGGCCGTGCCGGTGAGTTTTTCGGCGGCGCGCATCGAAAGCGAGCAGGGCGGCCCGGCCGGGGACGTCTTGATCCTGCGCGACCTGTGCGAGGTGCGCGCCCTGCGTGAGGAGATCGCCCGGCGCGAAAAACTCGCGGCGCTCGGCAGCCTGGCCGCCGGGATCGCCCATGAAATCAGAAATCCGCTCAGTTCGATCAAGGGCTACGCCACCTACTTCGGCGGCAAGTTTGAGCCGGGCAGCGAAGAGCTTGAGGCCTCGAGGATCATGATCGGCGAGGTGGACAGGCTCAACCGCGTCATCACTCAGCTGCTCGAATTCGCCAGGCCGGGCGAACTGCGACTTCGCGAGGCCGATCCGGCGGCGCTGGCCGAGGCGGCCCTGCGTCTGGTCGCGCGCGAGGCCGCAAAAAAGGGCGTGCGCCTGACGTTCGCGAGCGAAGGCGCCCCGGCCGGGCGGATGCTCGATCCCGACCGCATGACCCAGGCCTTGCTCAACCTGTATCTGAATGCGGTTCAGGCCACGCCGCCGGACGGCGAGGTCCGGGTCGTCGTCGCCGAGGCCGCCGGCGGCAAAACGCGCATCCGGGTGGCCGACACCGGTAGGGGCATCCCGGAGGCGGACCTGGCCCAGGTCTTCAACCCCTATTTCACCACCAGGGCGTCCGGAACCGGGCTTGGCCTGGCCATCGTGCACAAGATCGTGGAAGGACACGGCGGCATGATCGAAGTGGAAAGCGAACTCGGCCGGGGAACGGTCTTCACCGTGACCCTGCCCGCAAGCCCCGCGAACCCGGAGAGCGCGCACGGCGCGGCGGACCCGTCATGACGGCTGTTAAGGACGCGCCCGCCCCCAGCCTGCTCGTGGTCGACGACGACCCCGGGCATCTGGCCATGCTGACCACCCTGATCCGGGGCTGGGGCTATGCGACCGAGGGCGCGCACAGCGGCGAGGCGGCCGTAGAAACGGCGCTACGGCGACCGTTCGACCTGATCCTCATGGACGTGCGCATGGCCGGGATATCGGGCATCGAGGCCCTGCGCGCCGTCAAGGCCTCCAATCCGGCCATCCCCATCCTGATCATGACCGCCTATTCGACGGTGGAGTCCGCCGTCGAGGCGCTCAAGGCCGGGGCGTACGACTACCTGACCAAGCCGCTGGATTTCGACGTCCTGCGCCTGAGCCTGGCGCGCGCCCTGGAGCACGCCGGGCTGCGCAAGGAAAACGAGGCCCTCAGGCGCGAACTCGGGCAAGCCGAAGGCGTGGGGCTGATCGGCGCAAGCCGGGCCATGCGCCGGGTGCTGGACATGGTGGCCATGATCGCGCCAAGCGAAGCCACGGTGCTCATCAGCGGGGAGACCGGCTCCGGCAAGGAGCTCGTCGCCCGCGCCATCCACAAGGCCAGCGCTCGCGCAAGCGGGCCTCTCGTGGCCGTCAACTGCGCCGCCCTGGCCGAGAGCCTGCTTGAGAGCGAGCTGTTCGGGCACGAAAAAGGGGCTTTCACCGGGGCCGAGCGCCGCCGCGAGGGCCGGTTCAAGCAGGCCGACGGCGGCACCGTCTTTCTAGACGAGATCGGCGAAGTCTCTGCGGCCATGCAGCTTCGCCTGCTGCGCGTCCTGCAGGAACGCGAGGTGGTGCGCGTGGGCGGAAACGAAACCCTGCCGGTCGACGTGCGGGTGCTGGCGGCCACCAACCGCGACCTGCGCGCCCTGGTCGCCGACGGCCGATTCCGCCAGGATCTCTACTACCGCCTGAACGTGGTCGCCCTGCATTTGCCGCCGCTGCGCGAGCGCGCCGGGGACATTCCCCTTTTGGCGGCGCATTTTTTGCAAAAATATGGCGCAAAAAACAAAAAAAATGTACAGGGGTTCACCCCCGCGGCGATGGATTGTTTATTGCGGCACCCGTGGCCAGGAAACGTGCGCGAACTCGAAAACGCCGTCGAGCGCGCGGTCGTGTTGAGTACGGGCGCAATCGCCGGAGAGCGGGAACTGCCGCCGGAGTTGCTCGCGGGCGTGGCCGTGACGGCGCCGGCGGCGCAAAACCCCGTGGGGGCAGCGGCGGCCTTGCCCGTCATGCTTCTGGAAGATGCTGAAAAAATTGCTGTTTTGGCGGCTATGCGCGAAGCCGAAGGCAACAAGAGCCAGGCGGCGAGAATGCTCGGCGTGACCCGCAAGACCCTGCACGCGAAATTGCGCAAATACGGCTTCACGCGACGCCCGGAGTAGCCATGGACAACCCCGCCGTCTCGTTGGACCAAGCCGCGGCGCTGAAGCGCCTGGACGGAGACGTGGATATTTACCGGGTCCTGGCGGGGGTTTTCCTGGAGGACGCGCCCGTCCAGATGGACAAGCTCGGCGAAGCGATCGGCAGCGGGGACGTTCAATGCGCCATGGGGATCGCCCACACCCTCAAATCGGGCGCCAGGACGGTCGGGGCCATGCTCCTTGGCGAATTGTGCGCCGAGCTCGAATGCGGTCTGGCGACGGGCGGCCAGAGTCCGGCCGGGGACGTGTTCGCCCGGCTGCTCGCCGAGTACCGTCAAATCGCCCGGTTGCTCGAAACCGAGATCGGGTGCTGAACGTTTTCCCCGGTGAGCCTGTCCGTATCTTACTCAAGTCCCAGGTTGAGGTCGCGGTAGACGTAGTCCCGAAGGGCCTGGACCCAGGGTCTGGGGGTGACGCCGGTGGCCGCCGTGAATTTTGCGGTGTCCAGCACCGAATAGGCGGGACGCTTGGCCGGCAGGGGATACTTGTCGGTGGTGATGGCCTCGACCCGGCAGTCGAGCCCGGCCACGGCCACGGCCTCGGCGGTCAGTTCGCACCAGCTGGCCCGGCCGCTGTTGACCACATGGTAGAGCCCGGGCGAGGCGGCCTCGATCAGGGCCAGGGTGTAGCGCGCCAGATCCGCGCTGTAGGTCGGCGAACCGCGCTGGTCGTGGACCACGTTCAGCGCCGGGCGCTCCTTGGCCAGGCCGAGGATTTTGGAGACGAAATTGTTCTTGCCCGGCCCGAAGAGCCAGGCCGTGCGCAGGATGTACAGGTTGCCTAGCGCAAGTTCCAGCAGGGCGCGTTCCCCGGCCAGCTTGGTCTTGCCGTAGACCGACCGGGGATTGGGCTGGTCGGTTTCGAGGTAGGGCGCGTTTTTTTTGCCGTCGAAGACGAAATCCGTGCTGTAATGGATCAGCCCGACGCCCTTGTCCCGGCACAGCCGGCCGAGCATGGCCGGCAGGGCCTTGTTGAGCGCCGCCGCCTGGTCCGGCTCGCTCTCGGCCAGGTCCACGGCGGTGTAGGCCACGGTGTTGCAAATAAAGTCCGGCCGGAATGCGTCCACGGCCCGCTCCACGGCGTCCTTGCTCGCGGGATTGAAATCCGCCCTTGAGGCGGCCAGGACGTCAAAGCCCGCTTCGCGCAAAATCCGGGTCAGCGACTGGCCGACCAGGCCGGTGGCGCCGCCGAGGACCAGCGCCCTCCGCGCGGCGCTCATAGGCGCCCTCCATACCATTTATCCATGAATTCGAGATAGCTGCCGTCCTGGACGCCGCGCAGCCAGTCGCCGTTGGCCCGGTACCAGGCCACGGTCTCGCGGATGCCCCGGGTGAAATCGTATTCAGGCTCAAAACCGAGCTCTTTTTGCGCCAGGCGGTAGTCCATGGCGTAGCGGCGGTCGTGGCCGGGCCGGTCGGCGACGAACCGGATCAGGCTTTCGGGCTTGCCGAGGATCGACAGGATGGTCCTGACCACGTCGATGTTGGGCAACTCGGCGTTGCCGCCGAAATTGTACACCGCGCCCGTGCGTCCCCGGCGCAGGGCCAGGTCCACGCCCCGGCAGTGGTCGGCGACGTAGATCCAGTCGCGCACGTTTTTTCCGTCCCCGTAGACCGGCAGGGTCTGGTCTTCGCTCGCGCGCAGATACATGAGCGCGATGAGCTTTTCCGGGAACTGATACGGCCCGTAATTGTTCGAGCAGCGGGTGATCAGCGCCGGCAGTCCGTAGGTTTCGACATAGGCGCGCACGAACAGGTCGGCGGCCGCCTTGGAGGCGGAGTAGGGGCTGTTGGGCGCCAGCGGCGTATCTTCGGTGAATTTCCCTTCCGGGCCGAGCGTGCCGTAGACCTCGTCGGTCGAGACCTGCACGAAGCGGCCGATCCCGGCGCGGCGCGAGGCTTCGAGCAGGTTCTGGGTTCCGAGCACGTTGGTCTGCAAAAACGGCGAGCAGTCGGCGATGGAGCGGTCGACGTGTGATTCGGCGGCGAAATTGACCACCGCGTCGATGGCCTGCTCCTTGAGCAGATAGGAAACGAACTCGAAATTGGCGATGTCCCCTCGGGCGAAATGGTAGCGCTTGCCGCCGTGTTCGTTCTCGGCCCGCTGCATATTGGCCAGGTTGCCGGCGTAGGTGAGCTTGTCCAGGTTGACGACCACGTCGTCCGGATAAGCGTCCAGGATATGGTAAATGAAGTTGCTGCCGATGAATCCGCAGCCGCCGGTGACGAGCAGGCGCATGGAGCGGGTCCTTGATTTATGGGGTTGTTTCGAGAGTTCCGGCGCGGGAGCGCCCAGCGCCCAGCGCCCGGTGAGGCGGGGGTACACCCTTCGGACTCCGATGGCAACACCCGGATCGCCCGGACCGCACCCGAACCGCCGGACGAGACCAGGCGTCAAAAAATCGAACCTCGGGGCTTGCCAAGCGAAGGCCGATCGCCTATGTTCGCAAACGGGCGGTTAACTCAGCGGTTAGAGTGCCATCTTCACACGGTGGAAGTCCGGGGTTCAAATCCCCGACCGCCCACCACCGCAAATCGGACAAATAGCCTCGATCGAGGCTATTTTCTTTTATGAGCCAAGCAAGCGAAATATCCCCGGTCGTCAGCGCAAGCCGGCGCTGCGACATTCCGTCCTTCTATCCGCGCTGGTTCGCGAGCCGTCTGCGGGCGGGCTTCGCCCTGGCGGCCAACCCCTTCAACCCGGCCCAGGTTTCGCGCATCGACCTGAGTCCCGACAAGGCCAAGGTTTTCGTCTTCTGGACGCGCAACGCCTTGCCGCTCATGCCCTTTCTCGGCGAACTCGCCGCTCGCGGCCAGGGTTTTTATTTCCTGCACACGTTGCTTGACTCGCCCCGCGAACTCGAACCGCATTCCCCGCGTCCGCCGCGCGCCGTCGAGGGCTTTCGCCGCCTGGCGGACAAGGTGGGCCCGGACAAGGTGATCTGGCGCTACGATCCCATTGTTTTGAGTGCGAAAACCGGCGTCGATTTCCATTTGCGCGCCTTTAAGCGCCTGGCCCGGTCCCTGGCGGGCGCCACGCGCCGGGTGACGGTCAGCCTGATGACCCCCTATCGCAAGACCGCCGGGCGTTTGGCCGCGCTCGCCGGCGCGGGGCTTGCGCCGTACGCCCCGGGCGAAGACGAGCTTAGCCGACTCATGACCGGCCTGTCCGGCCTGGCGCGCGGCTTTGGCCTGGAAATTACCGCCTGCGCCCCGGGGACCGATCTTGGCCGTTTCGGGCTGTCGCCCGGGGCGTGCGTCGACCCGGTCCTGATCCGGCGCCTTTTCGGGCTTAACGTGGCCCCGGGCAAGGACAAAGGCCAGCGCCCGGGCTGCGGCTGCGCCAAGAGCCGCGACATCGGCGCCTACGACGCCTGCCTGTTCGGCTGCCTCTACTGCTACGCCACGACGAGCTTTACGCGCGCCCGGGCCAATCACCGGGCGCACGATCCCGGCGCGCCCTGCCTGGCGGCCCTCCCGCCGTCGCCGGTCCGTGACCCGCCGCCGGCGGATTCTTAACAATGGACAAGCGCGCGGCCTTTTTGCTAGTTTCCGGGCGGCGCGCCCCGGGCTGGGCTTTCCTCTCCGCGCACGGCATCTTTTCCATCAAGGCGTTACGGAATGCAGCACGATATCCGCATCTTGGCCGTTGACGACGAACCGCTCACCCTGCGCCACCTCCAACTGATTCTTAAAGAGATCACCAGCGGCGGCGTCGAAACGGCCTCGTGCGGGCCCGAGGCTTTGGACAAGGCCGCCTCCTACCGGCCGGACATCATTTTGATGGACATCAGGCTTGATGGGGACATGGACGGCATCGAGGCGGCCAGGGAAATCGACCGCCTCCACGGCATCCCGGTGATTTTCATGACCGCGCTGGCCGACTCGGAAACCCTCGACAGGGCCAAGGACGCCAACCCCTTCGGGTTCGTGGTCAAGCCCATCGACCAGGTGCGCCTGCAAAGCGCCCTGGACATCGCCGTTTCGCGCATTCGCCACGAGGACGTCCTGCGCGCCAGCGAAGAACGCTACCGCCAGCTTTTCGAGGGCATGCTCAACGGCTTCGTGCTCTATGAGGCGGTCGCCGACGGCCAGGGCAAGCCGGTCGAGCTGCGCTGCCTGGATATCAATCCGGCCTTCGAGCGGATCACCGGCCTGACCAGAAAGGAAGTCCAGGGCAAGCTCATGCACGAGGCCTTGCCCGGGGCCGAGCAGCACTGGATCGAAACCATGGGCGCGGTGGCCGTGAGCGGCGTCCCTGCCAGTTTCGAGCAGTATTCCCAGGATCTCAACCAATACCTTTCGATCAAGGCCTACTGCCCGGAACCGGGCAAGGTGGCCGCCGTCTTCGAGGACGTCACCGAACAGCGCCGGGCGGAAACCATCCTGGCCCACCGCACCTTTCACGATCCGCTCACCGGCCTGCCCAACCGCTCCCTGTGCCTGGACCGCATCAACCGGGCCATGGAGCGCGCCCGCAGGCGGCAAAACTACACCTACGCGGTCATGTTCCTCGATCTGGACCGCTTCAAGCTGGTCAACGACAGCCTGGGGCATGCGACCGGCGACAAGCTGCTTCGCTTCGTGGCCGAGGAGCTCAAGGGATTTTTGCGCAACTTGGACACCCTGGCCCGCATCGGCGGGGACGAGTTCGTGATTTTGCTCGAAGAGATCAAATATCCGGCCGAGGCCATCATCGTGGCCCGGCGCATCAAGGATTTTTTCCTAAAGCCCGTGCACATCGACGGGCATGCGATTTACGTCACCGCCAGCATCGGCATCGTGCTCGGGCCGGCCGATTACGAGCATTCCGAAGACCTTTTGCGCAACGCCAACCTGGCCATGAACGCGGCCAGGCGGCTCGGCGGCAGCCGGTTCAAGGTCTTCAAATGGAGCATGCTCGACGAGGCCAGAAACGTGCTCGACGCCGAGACCAACCTGCGCCTGGCCATCGACAACCGGGAATTCGTCCTGCATTACCAGCCCATCGTCTCGCTTTCCGATCTAAAGCTGCTCGGTTTCGAGGCGCTGGTGCGCTGGAAACGCGGCGACTCGCTGGTCGCGCCCTACGATTTCATCCCCCTGGCCGAGGAAACCGGGCTGATCCTCCCCATCGGCCAGATCGTGCTGGAAGAAGCCTGCGCCATGATGTCGGGCTGGCTGAAAAAATATCCCAGCGTCGGCCCGCTGACCATTGCGGTCAATCTCTCGGCCAAACAATTCCTCAAGACCGGCCTGGTCAAGATGATCGCCCGGGTGCTCGCCGACACCGAACTGCCGCCGCAATGCCTGAAGCTGGAAGTCACCGAAACCGCGATCATGGAAGACCCCCGCTCGGCGGCGCTCAAACTCGGGGGCATCAAGAGCCTGGGCGCGGCCGTGGCCATCGACGACTTCGGCACCGGGTACTCGTCGCTCAGCCACCTGATCAGCTTTCCCCTGGACACGCTCAAGATCGACCGGACCTTCGTGTGCGACATGGACAACCGGCTCAATCTGGCCGTTGTCCGCACGGTCATCAACCTGGGCCACACTCTCGGGCACGGCGTGATCGCCGAAGGCATCGAAACCGAGCGCCAGCTCGCCAAACTCAAGACCCTGGGCTGCGAGGCCGGCCAGGGTTTCCTGTTCGCCAAACCGTTGCCCGCCCAAGCGGCCGAGGAACTCATCCGCGCCCGCTCGGCCATGGCCCTGGTCGCGCCCGAGACCTCGTGACCGGCTGCTTACGCTTTCCCGCCCGGCGCCTGGCCGGAGCGCTGCTGGCCCTGCTGGTCCTGACGCTCGCCGCCTGCGCCGAAAAGCCCGTCCGCCAGGGCGCGGCGCAAGCGCCGCAAAAGCCGGCGGCGCTTGCGCCCCTGGCCGAATCCGGGCTCGACGAATCGGCCGGGGCCAGGCAGCTGCGCGCCAAGATCGAGGCCCTGGCGAGCGATCCGAAATACGCCGGCTCGCGCCTTGGCGTGTACGTCCAGTCCCTGGCCGGCAATGCGGCTCTGGCGCGGATCAACGCGCACGAGCCCATGGCCCCGGCCTCGAACATGAAGCTCTTCACCACCGCCGCGAGCCTGTACTATCTCTCTCCGGCCTACCGTTACGCCACGGTTCTGGCCGCTTCCGGGCCGGTCAAGGCAGGAACGCTGACCGGGGATCTGATCGTGGTCGGTTCGGGCGATCCGGCCATCAGCGGCGGCGGCGGGTACGGCGGCGAGGGCGGCTTCGCCATGACCGGTTTCGCCGAAGCGCTCGCCGCCAAAGGGATCAAGACCGTCGGCGGGGACCTGGTCGGCGACGAATCGCGCTTCGAGCGCTTTTCCTATTACCCCGGCTGGTGCGCCGAGGACGAACTCAAACCCTACGCCGCGCCGTCCGGGGCGCTTTCGCTCAACCAGAACTGCGTCGGCGTGGTGGTCAAGCCCGGCCGCAAGCAGGGCGACAAGGCCGAAGTGGAGCTCACGCCCCCGGCCGCCTGCTTCGTGGTGGACAACGGCGCCGTGACCGCCTCCGGCGCCAAAAAAGCCGCCGCGCCCCTGTCCGTGGCCCGCAAACCGGCCTCGAACGTCATCGAGGTGCACGGGCGCCAGTCCATCCGCGTCCCGGCGCGCGAATACCTTCTGACCGTGGACGACCCGGGCATGTTCTTCATGACCGCCCTGGCCGAAACCCTCAAAAATTCCGGCATTCGGGTCGCGGGCAAGACGCGCCTGAGCCGCGAACCGGCCGCCGGCTCCCAAACGCGCGACACCCTGTTTGTCCACTATTCCCCGGAGTTGCGCGAGCTGATCCGGACCACCAACAAAAAAAGCAACAATTTCTACGCCGAACAGCTGCTCAAAACCATCGGAGCGCAGGCGCGCGGCCTGGGTTCGCGGGAAAACGGCGCGGCCGCCGTGACCTCCTTCATGGGCTCTCTCGGGGTGAGCGAGAAGGAATTCGCCATGACCGACGGTTCGGGCCTGTCGCTGCTTAACCGCGTCAGTCCGTACAGCCTGATCGCGCTTTTGCGCTCCATGCACAAATCCGAATATTTTTCCGATTTCTACGCGTCCTTGCCCGTGGCCGGAGTGGACGGCACCCTGCAGCGCCGCATGCGCGGCGCTCCGGCTGAAGGCGTGGTCCACGCCAAGACCGGCACCATGCAGGGCGTCAGCGCCCTGTCCGGCTATGTCACCGGCCGCGACGGCAAACCTTACGCCTTGGCCGTGATCGTCAACGGCCCCTGCGCCCCCGGCGGCGCCCATGCGCTGCAAGACCAGATCTGCTCCCTGATCGCCGCCTATTCGGCCGATTAAGCTCCGAAAGACCCAGCGCATGATCCGCGTCGTTTTGCTCGCGCCGGAAATTCCGCCCAACACCGGCAGCATCGCCAGACTGTGCGCGGCCACGGACACCGAGTTGCACCTGATCGAACCGCTGGGTTTTTCGCTCGACGAAAAACATTTGCGGCGCGCCGGGCTGGACTATTGGCCCCACGTCAAACTTTCGGTCTGGCCGGACTTTACCGCCTTCCTGGCGGCTGCGCCCTGCCGGATCGTTCCGGCCACGGCCGGCAACCGCGCAGGCCTGCCGCGCGGCGAGCCGCACCACCGCTTCGTCTTCACCGGCGAGGACGCCCTGGTCTTCGGCTCGGAGTCCTCGGGTCTGCCGGACGATCTCCTGGCCGCCTATCCGAACGCGGTGCGCATCCCCATCTGGGGGAAGGTGCGCTCGCTCAACCTGGCCAACGCCGCCACCCTCGTGCTGTATGAGGCCTTGCGGCAGACCGGGGAGCTGGAAGGGAAGTAGGAAGGAGAAAATCCAAAGAACCCCCTTTTGCGAACAAAAGGGTCTTCCCCCAATTGCAAAAAAAAAGCCCCGCCGAAGCGGGGCTATGCGTCTGTATGCCTGACGCCCTTGCGGGCCGAGTGGTTACCAGGAACGTTTGGGGCGTTGCGGTTTTTCCTCGGCGAGGTTGACGCGCAGATTCCGGCCGCCCATGTCTTTGCCGTTGAGGCCTTCGATGGCCTTCTGGGCTTCGGCGTCGTTCATCTCCACGAAACCGAAACCGCGAAAACGGCCGGTGTCGCGATCGCTGATCAGCTTGACCGACTGGACTTCGCCGTACGGTGCAAACAGTTCGCGAATTTCTTCATCACTGGCGCTGAAGGGCAAATTGCCAACATAAATCGACTTAACCATTGCTTGGATCTCCTCAAAATTTTCCGGAACCGATTATGCGCCGGGACAACGCGTCCCGGTGCGTCTGTGTTTTGACATCAACCTATTTTTGCGGAAATTGCAAGGGGAAATTCAATTTTTTTTCATGATTTATCATAATATTATATTATGTTGCTCCGCCGTCTTGCGAGTCTGACATGGCGGTATATGAATTTTGCAAGAGGCTCCAAGAACCACTGTTTTTTCCGCGAGTGCCGCCGCCCCGGCCTTCGCGGCGCGCGGCCCGTCCGAACCGGCTCAACCGGCTGAACGGGCTGCGCGAGTTCGCCGAGCGCGACGGCTTTCCGGTGGCGGCCTTCGATGAATCCATCGCCGTGCCCGACGCGGCGCGCCGCCTCGGTTTCGAGCTTCTCAAGAAAGAGCTGTGGGTTCCGTCGGCCCTCTCCCCGGACCGGGCCGAGATCATCGCCGCCGATCCCGGCGATCCGGCGCTGGCCGAGCGCATCAAGGCCGCCCTCGGCGTGTCCGAACTTCGGTTCACGGCCGCCCTGCCCGAGGACGTCGTTCGGATCGTCGAACACAATTGGGACGTCAATCCCGGTTTTCCGGCCTGCGCCGGACGCACGATCCTGGCCCGGGCGCGCACCTATCTGGCCATCCGCCGCTCGCAGTTCGCGACCTATCGCACCAGGCTGGCCAAGGGCCGCACCGGCCTGGCCCTGCTGCGCACCGGCCTGTCGTTTTGCACGGCGGCGCTGATCCTGATCCGCATTTTCGGCTTCGGCTACCTTTCCATCGTGGAAGCCGCGCTGGCCCTGGCCGGGATCTTTTTGGTCGCGGACGGTTTTGTTTGGTACATCGAGGCGCGCGGCATCGCCAAACGCAGGATCGCCGTTCCCCAGCCCGCGCGGAGTCCGGGCGTCACGGTCCTTGAGACCGTGAGCGCCGGCCCGCGGCCGGCCTTCCGCCACACCGAACCGGTGGCCGGCGCGGAAGGCTTGCGGGAAAACTGGCGCGAACTCTCGCCGGTGATGCGCCGGCGCGTCCTGACCCTGGAGCGCACGGACCTGGCCGAGCACAGGACGCGGCTGGCCGCCTTGCGTTCGGTCATGGCCAAGTTCCGCACCGGCCTGGCCCTGACCCGCACCGGCATCGCCCTGGTCGGCGTGGGCATCGCTCTTTTGCGGCATAAAGGCCTGCCGGTCTGGGTCTATCCGGACTCGGCCCTGATCGGCGTCGGTTTGCTCATGATCGTCGAGGGTTTTTACTGGTCCGTGCCGGGCCGGCATGGAAGCAAGGGCGGCCTCGGCTCGATCGCGACCCCGGAAAGCGACGTCACGGCCTGGGATCTCCTCTTGCCGCCTCACCTGGGTTCTCCGGCCGCCGCAAGCGGCCCGGTCGCTCCACCGCCGGTCGCGCCAGGAGACAAGCCCGGTATTTTCGGCACGACCGGCCTGGCGTTGGAGCGCACGGTGCTGGCCGAGCGGCGCAACCTCATGGCCCGCTTCCGCACCGCGCTCAGCCGCTCCAGGACGGGCATGGCCCTGATCCGCACCGGCATGAATTTTTGCGCCGTCGGACTTGGCCTGCTGGTCTCTTTCGGCTTGCGCAATCCGGTTTGGACGTCGCTCGAATTTTGCATCCTGGCCATCGGCCTGGTTCTGGTCGCCGACGGCCATTACTGGCACTTGCCCGCGGAAAAATGGAAAAAGCAGTTCCCCTACCGCGCGGGCGATTTTGAAATCGATCTGCCAGATTACAGCGCGCCGTTCACCCAATGGGAAAAGGTGGTTTTCGATCATGGCCGCGCTTGAACCGCGCCTGTCCGCCGCGTTCTATCGCGACCTCCTGGCCGATTTACCGGATCTGCCGGATCTGTCGAACGGGCCGAACGGGTGGGAATTTTCCGAGGCCGAGCTCTGGGCGGCCGCGCGCGCGGCATCTCTGCAAAAGGTTCTGATCGAGGATTGCGCCGTGCCCGGCGATGTCTTGCGCGACCGGCTCGCCGCCCATTTCGGCGCGCCGGCGATCGCCTTCGACGAACGCTTAAGCATTCCGGGCGAGCTGCTTGACCGCTATCACGCCGCCTGTCCGATCCGCTGTCTCTGGTTTCCGGCCGGCGAGCGCGGCGGCGGTTCGGTCGCCGTCGCCGCCGCCGATCCCGGCGACCTGGCGACGCGCGCGCAGGCGCAAAGCGCGTTCGGCAACCGCTGTCTGTTCTCGCTCGCCCTGGAACAGGACGTGCATTGGCTCACCCGGGATTTCGGGACGCGCGACGACGGGCGCATCGTGGCCGCCCAGCGCACCATCGGCGCCTGCTACCGGACCATCGCCGCCAGGGCCAGGACCGGGCTGTCCTTTCTGCGCACCGGAGTCACCCTGACCGGCCTGGGGCTCGGCCTGGTGGAATATTTCGGCGTCAGCGTCTGGACCGGCCTCGACGTCCTGCTCGTCCTGGCCGGCGTACTTATGATCTGCGACGGCGCGATGTGGTATCTGCCGGTGAGGGGCGAATACATTCAAACTCCGCGCTGCGAACCGGATATCGAGCCATGAAGATCAAAACCGGCATCGTGCTCAGCGGTTTTGTGAACGTGGCCTTGATCGTCGTCATCGCCGCCTTCGCCTATCACGATCTGAACCGCATCCTGACCAAGCTCGCCTTCGTGGAAATCGCCGACGACCTGAACACCCTGTTTCTGGAAATGCGCCTTTCGGAAAAGAACTATTTCCTGTCCAACGACCCGGGCGAACTCGCCGACATCAAGGAACGCCTGGCCAGCGCCAAGCAGGTGGTGGGCTCGATGCGCGGCGACATCGTCCGGGCCACCGGCGCGGCCAATTACGCCGAGCTTGTCGAGGATATCGGGGAGTACGGGAAGACCTTTCCCGAGGCGGGCCAGGACCGTCCCCCGGACGCGGACGCCGAGGCGCGCATCCGCTCGGCCGGAAAGAAGCTGCGGGAATTCTCCGAAACCCTGATCCGCCTGGAGCGCAAGGAAGTCCACCGGATCATCGACAATTCCACCAACGGCATGCTGCTCTCCTTTTGGGCCATCCTGCTCTCCACCGTGGCGCTGTCGCCCGTTTCTTCGCGCCGCATCCTCAACGCCCTGAAGAAAATCGAGACGCTCACGAAATCGATCTCCCAGGGACGCTTCGACAAGATCGAGGAGCACCCCGGCAACAACGAAATCGCCTCGGTGATCCGCGCCGTGAACAGCATGTCCCAGGAGCTGCGCAACCGCGAGGAGGAACTCCTGCAGACCAAAAAACTGGCCTCGCTCGGCATCCTCACGGCCGGCGTGGCCCATGAGATCACCAATCCGCTCAACAACATCTCCATGATCGCCCAGACCTTCGAGCAGTCTTACGGCGATCTGGACGAAACGATGCGCCTGGAGTTCATGAAAAAGGTCGAGAACGAGGCGGAGCGGATAAAGAACGTGGTCATCAACCTGCTCGATTTCTCCAAGCCCAAGCAGTCGCAACGCCTGACGGCGGACGTCCGCGAGCTGGTCGAGCACACCATGGCCCTGGTGCGCAACATGCTCGACGTCTCGGCCATCGACACGGCGCTGGACCTGCCGCAAGGGCTGCCGCCGGTGCTCGTCGACGAGCATCAGATCCATCAGGTGCTGGTCAACCTGATCACCAACGCCATCCAGGCCATGGCGCCGGGCGGACGCCTGAGCGTCGCCGTCCGGGCCGTTTCCGGCGGCGCGGCGGTCGAGATCGAGGTCCGCGACACCGGCAAGGGCATCGCGCCCGAACACCTGTCCCACGTCTTCGACCCGTTTTTCAGCACCAAGGGCGTCGGCGGGACCGGGCTCGGCCTGTCGATCAGCTACGGCATCGTCAAGAACCACCACGGGAGCATCAGGGTGGAAAGCGAGGCCGGCAAGGGCACGGCGTTCACCGTGACCCTGCCGGCCATAACGTCCCAAAACTTCGCGGAGGAGTGACATGTCCGGGAAAGTGGTCATGGTCATCGACGACGAAAAGATCGTCTGCGACATGGCGAAGATCGCCCTGCGCAAGGAAGGCTACGAGGTCGAAACCTTCGTCGATCTGGTGCTGGCCGTGGAGCGGCTCAAGGGCCGGTCCTTCGATCTGGTCATCACCGACCTGAAGATGAAGGGCATCGACGGTATGGAGGTTCTGCGGACGATCAAGGAGAAGTATCCCGCGACCAAGGTCATCATGATCACCGCCTTCGCCCATTTGAGCGCCGCCATCGAAGCCTTCCGCGGCGAAGTCTCGGATTTTTTCCCCAAGCCGATCAAACTCAAGGAACTGGTCGCCGCGGTCAAGCGCGCGGTCGGGGACGAAGCGTAAGGCGAGCGGAGAAATCGGGGGGCGAACCCACCACGATCAGTTTTTGGAAGGGGGGCCGGGGGAAACTTTTGTTCACAAAAGTTTCCCCCGGTTTTTCTCTTACGCCACCACGTCCCACGTCTGACCGGCCGGGGTGTCCTTGACCTCGACGCCGAGCGCTTCCAAATCGCCCCGCAACGTGTCCGAAAGGGCGAAATCCTTGGCCGCCCGCGCGGCCGCGCGCTCGGCCAGCAGCGACTCCATTTTGGCCTTGTCGACGCCTTGGCGGTTCAGTCTGCACTCGCGCAGGGCGTCTAAAAATTGGGCCGGTTCGCCGGCCGGCACGCCGAGCACCCCGCCGCATTCGCGCAGCGCCTCGCGCACGCCGGTCAGCAGCTCCCGGCCGCCCTCGCTCTTGCGCAGGCCCTTGTCGTCCATGACCCGTCCGGCCAGGCGCGCCAGGCCGAAAATCTGGCCCAGGGCCCCGGCGGTGTTGAGGTCGTCGTCTAAGCTGTCGCGCCAGCCCTGGCGCAAGGAGGCGAATTCCTCGGCCAGGGCCTTGGGCAGCGGGGACGGGCTCCACTTCGTCGCGGCCAGGGTTTCCTCGATCTGGGCCAGGGCGAAATAAATGCGGCGCAGGCCCTTTTCGGCTTCGGCCAGGGCGTCGGCGGAGTAGTCGAGCGGACTGCGGTAATGACTCGAAAGCAGGAAAAAGCGCAGCGTCTCGGGCAGAAAACACGCGTAGATGTCGCGGATGGTCACGAAGTTGCCAAGCGACTTGCTCATCTTCTCGGCGTTGATCCGCACAAAGCCGTTATGCACCCAAAAGCGCGCGAAACCCTTGTCCGCAGCCGCTTCGCTCTGGGCGATCTCGTTTTCGTGGTGCGGGAAGATCAGGTCCTGGCCGCCGCCGTGGATGTCGACCGGCAAGCCGAGCAGCTTCTCGCTCATGGCCGAGCATTCCAGATGCCAGCCCGGCCGGCCCGGACCCCAGGGGCTTTCCCAGGTCGGCTCGCCCGGTTTGGCCGCCTTCCACAGGGCGAAATCGAGCGGATCTTCCTTTTCCTCGCCCGGCGCCACCCTCGCCCCGGAACGCATATCCTCCACGTCGCGGCCGGAGAGCTTGCCGTACCCGGCGAACGAACGCACCCGGAAATACACGTCGCCGCCCGGCGTGGCGTAGGCGTGCCCCTTGGCGATCAGATGCTCCGCCAGACGCACCATCTCGCCGATGTATTCGGTCGCCCTGGGCTCGAAATCGGCCCGCAAAACGCCCAGCCGGTCCATGTCCTCGTAAAAGGCCTCGATGTACTTCGCCGACAAGGCCTCGGGAGCGACACCCTCCCGATTGGCCCGGTTGATGATCTTGTCGTCCACGTCGGTGAAATTGCGCACAAAGGTCACCGGCATTCCCAGATAGCGAAGGTAACGAACCAGCACGTCGAAGACCACCGCCGAACGGGCGTGGCCGATGTGACACAGATCGTACGCGGTGATGCCGCAGACGTACATTTTGACCGCCGAGGGGCCGGCCGGAGCGAAATCCTCTTTGGCGTGGCTGAGCGTATTGTACAGACGCATTGCGTTCTCCATTGATTTTGAAAGGCATTCCCTGACCGACCCCGCCCGCGAAGTCAAGCGGGGGGCGGGGAGAGGAGAGGGGAGGGGAAGAAGGGGATGAATCGGGGGGAAAACCCCCCTTTCCCCCAAAAAACTTTAAAGGGTGGATATAAGTCGATAAAAATGTGTCTTTTTTATACCCTACAAAGTTTTTTGGAGGTGGGGGTTCGGGGCAAGGCGAGAGTTGAAAATGTCCCCATTTTCTTACTCTCGCCTTGCGCCGTCAGCGCGAAGCGCTGGCCGGCGCCTCCGCTAGAAAAAGGTTCCTCCCCCGATTTCCCCTTCAAACGGTCACGGCCGTGACCACGGCCACGGCTTTGAGGCCTTTTTTTTCGCCGGTGAAGCCGAGTTTTTCTTCGGTGGTGGCTTTGACGTTGACCTGGGACAGGGCGAGTCCGAGCAGGTCGGCCACGTTGTCGCGGATGACGTGGCGGTGCGGGGCGAGCCTTGGCGTCTCGGCGATCACGGTCAGGTCGACGTGGACGATGGCCAGCCGTGCCGGGGCGAAGCGCCGGAGCACTTCGGAGACCAGGATGCCGGATTCGATGGCCTCGAAGGCCGGATCGGAGTCCGGGAAATGCTCGCCGATGTCGCCTTCGCCCAGGCAGCCGAGCATGGCGTCGGCCAGGGCGTGCAGCAGCGCGTCGCCGTCGGAATGGGCCAGCACTTCGGGGGCGCCCGCGATGAGCACGCCGCCGAGCTTGAGCGGCCGGGGAGGGGACTTGTGCGTTTGGCCGGGCGCGGCATAGCGGTGCACGTCGTAGCCAAAGCCCACGCGCGGCATGGGAAAGGGGGGGGCGTCTTGTGTCAGCAAGCGCAGATCCTCGGGGTTGGTGATTTTCATGTTCTCGGGCGCTCCGGCGACCACGCTCACGGCGACGCCGGCGCGCTCGGCGAGCGAGGCGTCGTCGGTGACCTGCCAATCCTCGGCCAGCGCGCGCGAAAACGCCTTCGCCAACGCCTGCCGGACAAAGCCCTGGGGCGTCTGCGCGGCCATGAGCTCCTCGCGCGCGGGAGTTTCGGCGACCAGGCCGCCGCGCACCCGCTTGATCGTGTCCGTGACCGCAATCATGGGCAGGACCGCCTGGCTTCCATTCATCAGCGCGTCCACGACGCCCTCGATGATCTTGGGCGTCACGAACGGCCGGGCCGCGTCGTGGATGAGCACGAACCGGACCTCGCGCGGCACGGCGGTCAGCCCCTGCAACACCGAATCCTGCCTGCGCTCGCCCCCGGCCACGACCTGATACGGCAGCCCCAGATTCTCTCGGGCGTAGAGGTCGCCGAGCAAGGCCGTCACGGCCGCGAGTTCATCCGGCGGCGCCACGAACACCAGCCCGGAAATACGGGCGACGCGGGCAAAGGCCCGGGCGCAGTGCCACAAAAGCGGCGCGCCCCGGTGCTCGAAAAATTGCTTCTTGACCGCCAAGCCCGCCCCGGCCAGGCGCGAGCCCGACCCGGCGGCCAAAATGACGGCGTAGGCGGATGGTTGGTCCATGATGTCCTCATCAAAGGGGTATGGGGCGCTGCCCCAAACCCCGCTGGGGCTCCGCCCCAAACCCCGCTGGGGCGCTGCCCCAGGCCCCGCCGGGGGCGATGATCGCCCCCGGACCCCCACGACCGGGGGTATTGACCGTGCCCCTGAACGAGGGGGTCCGGGGACTCCCTCGTTGGGGGGATCTGGGTTTATTGGCGCGGCCGGTCGGGGCCGCGGTTTGGGTCGAGAATCCAGGCGCTGATCGCGCTCACGGTTTCTTTTTCGATTCCGCTGTAGCCGTGCGCCGAGAGCGCCTCGCAGGGATCGCCCGCGCCGCCGCCGCCGGACATGAGAATGATTTCGCTGCGCGCGGCGCCGGTCAAGGCGCTTTGCAAACGCGGGGTGTCCGAGACCGGGCACAGCGGACAGCCGTCGCCCTTATTATGCACGATCAAGGTTGGAATGGCGATGCTCTCCAGGCCGGCCGAATACACCGACGCCGCGCCGCGCTTGTTGTGGCGCATGACCGAACTGGTGAGCGCCAGGGCGTCCGGGCCAAGCCGGCCCAAGCGGGCGGCGGCCGAGGCCGCCGATATGGTCCCCCGGCTCGTGCCCACGAAGACGACCGGAATCCGCCAGCGGCCGCGCAAATAATCGACGACCAGGGCCGCGTCCCTGGCCTGGGCTTCGCTTGTGCGATAGCCTTCGGACGCGGCGTCGGACGGCTGGTCGATCAGGACCGTGGCCAGGCCGCGCTCCACGAACAAACCGGCCGAGCGCGCCAGGAAATTTTGGCCGTGTTCGGTCACGTCGCCGCTGTCCGTCATGCCGAGCTTCCCGTCGCCGCCCACGAACAGAACCAGCGCGGCTTTGGGCGTGGCGGGATCGGCGGAAGCGGGGGGCGCGCCGGCCTGACCAGCCGGGCCGGATAAGCCGGGCGCTTCGACCAGGGCCTTGAGGACGGCGCCGCCTCGCACGGTCCAGCTCAAAAGCCGGGAGTCGGGAGCGGTCGACAGGCGCGATTCGCGCGGCGGCGCGGCAAGCGGCGTAGCGGGATCCGCCCCTTGTTGCCGAGGGCAGCCGGCGCATAGGGCGCATAGGGCGCAAAGAGCGGCCAGGGGCGCAAGGACGGACAGAAGGCGCGCGGGCGCGGCCGCCCGGGCGGGTTTCCGGGATACGATGCGGGCGGCGGGTCGCGTGTGCGTCATAAATAAAATGGGAGCCGGACTGTAAGCCGGGTTCTGTTCCCGGGCCTTGCGGCCCGGGCGGCCATCATTCCTCTAGGACCGGGATTGCTCCCGGCCTCCAGCAGCCTACCCGGGGGCATGAACCGGGCCGGTCCGTGCGCCCCCCTATTTGGCCTTGCTTCCGACGGGGTATGCCGAGCTTGCCGCGTCGCCGCGGCAACTGGTGGGCTCTTGCCCCACCGTTTCACCCTTACCGCGCGGACTTGCCGCGCGGCGGTTTGCTTTCTGTGGCGCTGTCCGAGGATCGCTCCTCCTGGGAGTTACCCAGCGTCGTGCCCTGCGAAGCCCGGACTTTCCTCCCCGGACCTTGCGGTCCGCGGCGATGGCCCGTCCGGCTCCCAAATACTGCATAAGGCCGGATTGCCGGCCCGTCAAAGCGCATGCCGCCCCGGGGCTTCATGCTCGGAACTTGAAAACCAGAGGAGGACTTGCAAAAATAGGAATTTTTTTAACGCCTCCGGCGGTCAAAGGGCTGCGCCCTTTGGAATCCCTCATAATTTTCATGAGTTGCTCCGCCGTGTTGCGAGTCCGACTACGACATCCCAAGCCTATGAAAGTTTTTTGGAGGAGGGGGTTCGGGGGAGGAACCTTTTGTTCAGATGGGGAGAGCAGAAAATGTCTTCATTTTCGTGCTCTCCCCTCCGAACGAAGTGCAAAAGGTTCCTCCCCCGATTCTCCCTCTCCCCTCCAAATCTTTCTACTCGGCGGCGGCGGACGCGGACGCGGCGGCGGCCGGGATTTTGGCCGGGATGGGCTCGGCCGCGTCGTTCGGGAAATGTTCCAGCCAGTAGATCAGGCGTTGGCAATTGGGGCAGCTGAGGATCTGCTGTCCTTTTTGCAGTTCGATGAACGCCTGCGGCGGAATCGAGATGTTGCAGCCGGAGCATACGCCGGCGGCGACATGGACGATGACCGGGTTGTGCAGACGCGAGCGGATGAATTCGTAGCGGGAGAGGATCGGTTTGGGCACGGTTTTTCCGGCGGTTTTGCGGGCCTCATCAAGCTGAGCGAGGCGTTTTTTCGCGACCTTGACGCGGCTGTCGAGGTTGCTTTTGGCTTTGGCCAGTTGCGCCGCGACGGCTTTGGATTTTTCTCCGAGGTCGTTGATGGCCTCGGTTTGGCGTCCAAGTTCCTCGGCCACGGCGAGTTTGTCCTCGTCGCGCAGGCGGTTGAGTTTTTCCAGGTTGTCCATTTCACGCATCATGGCGTGGTATTCCTTGGTGTTGCCGACCTGCATGAGCTTGCTTTTGCTTTTTTTGAGCTTGAGCGAATCGTCCTCGATCTCGTTTTCCAGCCGGCTTTGCTGGGCCTTGAGGAAATCGATCTTTTCCTGAATCTGGTTTCCCGCTTCGGCCAGGCGGGCCTGTTCGGTCTCCAGGACCTCGATTTCCTTGGGCGCGCCGCTTAATTCCTCGTCGAGCACAATGATTTCGTCGTCGATTTTCTGTAGCATCACCAATTGTTCAACCTGCTTCAGATACATATTTTTCTCCTTTCGGCTCTTTCTCGTTGTATGGCGGCCGGGCTAGGCGCAATCGCCGGGTTGGGCCGCCGGCAGGGCGGCAAAGGGGTCCAGAGAGCGGATGCGCTCCACGGCCGGGCCGCCGCCGGTCCACTGGCCGGCCAAGACCCCGGCCAGGCGGCGGATCATTTCCTCTTCCAATGAAAAATGTCCGGCGTCGATGACGCATAAATTCAGTTCGGCCGCTTCCAGGGCGGCGTGGTAGCGCACGTCGCCGGTGATGAACACGTCCGCGCCCGCTTCCTGGGCCGCTCGCGCAAGTTGCGCGCCCGAGCCCGGGCAATAGGCCACGCGGGCGACGGTTTCGGGCGCGGGTCCGGCGAGGCGCATGGCGATGCCGGGCGCAAGGCGGCGCAGCGCGGCGCAAAATTGCGCGAAGGGCAGGGGCCGGGGCAGGTCGCCGGCCAGGCCGAAACCGAGCTCTGCCCCATTGTCCGCCTTGGCGGTGATTTCCAGAACGCGGCGGTTCGTCAGGGCCAATTCCTCGGCCAGCCATCCGGCCGGACCGCCCGGCTGGACGTCGAGCGAGGTATGGGCGGCGTACAGCCACAAATCGGCTTTGAGGGCCAGCGACAGCGCCCGGTGGTAGGCGTCCAGGCGGCTTGGGAGTCTGGGCGCGAGCAGGAGCGGATGATGGGTGATCAGGACGTCCGCGCCCGCATCCACGGCGCGGGCGATATTTTCCGGCGTGGGGTCGAGCGCCAGGGCGACTTTGCCGATTTCGGAGCGGGTGGCGGCGATTTGGATTCCCGAGGTGTCCCAGTCCGCTTGAAAGGCAAGCGGCGCGATGCGTTCAACAGCGGCGATGACGCCTGAAATCAGCATGCTGCGCGGCCCAGGCTTGGTTGGGGGGAAATTTCGCTTGGCCGGAAATGAGGAAGGCGCTTCGGCCGGCAGGAGCCGCTTCCGAGCGCCTTCGCAAAAGTCCTTGGTGGGTAGTCCCGGGACGCGAGTTGGACTGCTTCGCGTTGAACCAACAATTTCAATCCTTTATCAGTCTGCCGCGCCAAACCGTTTGACCGTGCAAAGCGGTCGGGTCATCCGGAGGGCAAGATGATTTCGCATCCCTTGTCACGCGACAGGCCGCCGTGAACGGACTGCGGTGGTGGGCCCACCAGGATTCGAACCTGGGACCTGCCGGTTATGAGCCGGTGGCTCTGCCAACTGAGCTATAGGCCCATAGCCTTCGGTCAAAGAACAAGATTCATTAGGTGGTCTTTGGGCGCTTGTCAAGTCCTGATTCTGCCAGATGATGCCGGTCCGGGCGAGAGAATCAGGGTGAAATTCCCATTTGCGAGCCCAAACGGAGTTTTCCCGCGTCCGCGCTTGCTTCGGAAAAACTTTGACGGGGCGAGCCAAGCGTTTTCCCGCCGCCGCAAGGCGACAGGAACACTTGCTTTCCCCCAGAAAAAAATTGACGGGGCAAACCGGCCTGGGTACGCGTGGGCCGAGCAGGCCCGGCGCTTCTGCCGCCGCCGCGCCAACAAGGAGGCTTTCGTGAACGATACCGCGCTCTTGATCGTCGATCTGCAAAACGATTATTTCCCCGGAGGCGCTTTCGAACTCGACCGGGCCGAAGAAGCCGGAGAAAAAGCCCGCGACGCCCTAAAACGGTTCAGGTCGCTCGGACGGCCGGTGGTCCACATCCGCCACGAGACGCTACGGCCCGGGGCGACGTTTTTTCTGCCGGGCTCCCCTGGCGCGCAAATTCATCCCCTGGTCGCGCCCCTGCCCGGCGAAACGGCGCTGCTCAAACATTTTCCCAACAGCTTCCGGGAGACCGATCTTTTGGGTACATTACGGACGCTTGGCGTCAAACGCCTGGCGGTGGCCGGAATGATGACCAACATGTGCGTGGACGCCACCGTGCGCGCGGCCGTGGATCTCGGATTCGAGGCGACCGTGCTGCACGACGCCTGCGCCGCGGCCGCACTCACGTTTCAAGGCCAGACGATCCCGGCGCCGCAAGTCCACGGTGCGTTCATGGCCGCCCTCGGCATGGCCTACGCGCAGGTCGCGTCGACCGACGATTATTTAGAGGAGACCAGGGGCAAGGCGCCCTAAAGGGCGCCTTGCCCCTGGTCTCCTCTCCTCTCCCCTCACAATAGTCTGCGGCAGCCGGCCAGGCGGTTTTTCCAGTAGGGGTCTGAGAGGTCGCTGATTTTGACGTGTCCGGATTCGCTGCCGCTGTGGATGAACTTGCCGTCGCCGGCGTAGATGCCGACGTGTGAGATGTGTTTTTTGCTCCCGAAGAAGACAAGGTCGCCTTTTTTGAGTTCCGAGGGCGCTATTTCGCGTCCCTCGGCGAATTGCTGGCGGGAATTGCGCGGCAGTTCCAGGCCCATTTTGCCGTAGACGTAGCTGGTGAAGCCGGAGCAGTCAAAGCCCGCCCGGGGCGATTCGCCGCCGCTGCGGTAGGGTTTGCCCAGCAGCGATTGGGCGGCGCCGAGGAGTCGTTCGGCCGGGGGTTGATTTTGACTTTGGAGCGGGTCGAGGTCTTTGATGCGTTCGGGTTCGGGTAAGCCTGCCCGGCTCTTGCCGGCGATCGGGAGTTTCGCGTTGTGGCGGGCGATGGCGGCGAGGTCGTTTTGGGCCTGGGTAGCCAGGCGCGACTCTTCCGCCGCAGTCATGGCGCTCGGCTGGCCTGGGAGCGCGGCCTCGTCTTGCATCTCGCGGCAGGCGGCCGTCTCGGCGGCGTTTGCGATGGCGGCGGCGCGAGGCGTCGCTTCGTCCGGCGGCGCGTCGGGATGGCGCAGGCTTTTGTCCACCGGCAGCCGGATCCGGCTTGGGTCGAAGGCGAAGCGCCGTTCGTTGAAGGCGGGCGCGTTCGGGTCCGGCATCAGGGCCGAGAGCACGGCCTTGTCGTGAGCGGCGTCGAGCGCCCCGGAAAAATCGGCGCCCGGCGCGGCGCGCGGCGCGCTTTGCGCTTGGCCGGACAACGCGTTCACCTGGCGTTCCCGCATATATTGCAGCATACCCGCTACATCGTAGGACATGGCCTTATCCGGAGTTTTTTCCAAGGAGCAGCAATATCCGTTCCGTCATGAAATTCGTTTGATATATCGGATGGTTCAGTTTTGGATATCGAGACAACACACTGAAATAATAAATTATTCTCCTGGAGGGCAAGAAGCCGTCTCGTGTTGTTTAACCGTCCGGATTCAAACGGCTTTTCCGGTAGGCCGCGCCGAGCCTGGCGTCAAAAGGATGGCGAGTCTGGAGAAATGCGGAAGGCGGACGGGAACGAGGCGGGGCCGGGGTATCGCCGAGCGCTACGCGTCGGGCGCGACCACGGCCGTCACCCGGCCGTGCTTGGCGTCGATGGCCAGCGCGTCGCCCGGTTCGACTTCGGCCGGTCCGCGCAAGAGCTTGCCGGTGCGCGACACGGTCACGAGGCTGTAGCCGCGCGCCAGCGGTCCATGGGGATTGAGCGCGGTGAGGCGCGCTTCAAGCAGATCCAGGCCGGACTGCTTGGCGAGCAGGAAATGCGCCATGGCCTTGGCAAGCTCGCGCGTCAGCGCGTCGAGCGCGCGCGCGCGCGCGGCCAGGGCCTCGGGACTAAAGCGGGCCGCCAGACGCGTTTCCAGATTGGCCAGGATGCGTTCGCTGTCGGACAATGTCCGCTGGAAGGCGGCATGCAGCCTGCCGGACAGCGAGGTCAGGGTCTCGGCCAGCCGCGAGAGCCGCGCTTGGGGCGAGAGCCAGGCCAGCCGGGTTTCGAGGCGCGACAGGGACTGGGACTTGAGCGCCAGCCAAATGCCTGCCGCGCGCGTCAGCGCTGTTTCGGCCTCGTCCACGGTCTGGATCAGAGTCTCGCGTTCCGGCCAGACGATCTGGGCGGCGTGCGAGGGCGTGGCCGCGCGCACGTCCGCGACCAGGTCGGCGATGGTCGTGTCCACCTCGTGGCCCACGCCGCAGATGACCGGCAGGCGCGAGCGGAAAATCGCCTCGGCCACTTCCAGAGTGTTGAAGGCCCATAGATCTTCGATCGAGCCGCCGCCCCGGATCAGGACCAGAATATCGGCCCAGCCGCCGGCGTTGGCCGCCTCGATCGCCGAGGCGATCGCCGCCGGCGCGGCCTCGCCCTGCACCGGCGTGGGGTAGACGCGCACCTCGCAGCCATACCCGCGAACCCGGGCCACGCGGATGAAATCGCGCACGGCCGCGCCCGTGGGCGAGGTGACCACGGCCGCGCGCGCCGGATGATAGGGCAGCGCCCGCTTGCGCGAGGCGTCGAAATAGCCCTTGGCCGCCAGCTCGCGCCGCAAGGCCTCGAAGCGCAGGTACAGCTGGCCCTGGCCCAGGTCCTGGACCACCTCGGCCACCAGCTGGCAGGTCCCGCGCGGCGGATAATAGGTGATCCGGCCGCCGCACAGGGCTTCCTGGCCGTCGGCCAGTTCGAGAGCTCGCCCGGCGCCGCCCGCCCCGCCGTCCTCGAACACCTCGCCGGTGACGGGATCAAAGCCCCCGCCCGTCGCCGCCCGTGAGCCCTTGAACCAGACCACCGCCAGCGCGGCCTCGTCGTCCTTGAGCGTGAAATAGATGTGCCCGGAGGCGGGCTTGGACAGGTTCGACACCTGCCCGCGCACGAACACGAAGGGAAATTGCCCCTCAAGGACGTTTTTGAGCGCCCGGGCGAGATCGCGGACTTCGAAAATGTGGGGCATGGGCCGCTATTCCCACCCCTTCCGCACCGTGTCCCGCCAGGCCTCAAACGCCGCCGCGAAACCCTCGACCGGCAGTTCGCTTTTCACGCCCGTGCGCCGGTCCTTGGCCTCGACGACGCCGCGAGAGAGGCCCTTGCCGCCGACCACGAGCTGCAAGGGAAAACCCATCAGGTCCGCGTCCTTGAATTTGCTGCCCGGACGTTCGTCGCGGTCGTCCAAAACCGTCTCCACGTCGAGCGTTTTGAGCATTTCGTAAATCTCCGCCGCCTTGGCTTTGGCGGCCTCGTCCTTGCCGGAAAGATCGACGACGACCGCCTCGAACGGCGCGATGGACGGCGGCCAGAGGATGCCGTTCTCGTCGTGGTTCTGCTCGACGGCCGCAGCCACGATGCGCGACACCCCGATGCCGTAGCAACCCATGATCATCGGCCGCTCGACCCCGGTTTCGTCGAGAAACAGCGCTTTCATGGACTCGGAATACTTGGTTCCGAGCTTGAACACGTGGCCGACCTCGATGCCCCGGCGCAGCGTGAGCTGTTCGCCGCAGCCGGGACACCGGTCGCCCTCGGCGACGCTACGCAAATCGGCGAACCCGGTCAGCCCGACGTCGCGCTTGAGGTTGACGCGGCGCAAATGCGTGTCCGCCTTGTTGGCCCCGCAAATCCACTCCAGCCCGGCGCACAGCTCCTGGTCGGCGTAAATCGTGTCCACGCCAAGCCCGACCGGCCCGGCGAACCCGGCCGGCGCGCCGGTCGCGGCCTCGACCTCCTCGGGCGCGGCCAGAGCCAGTTCCGAAGCGCCGAGAAAATTCTTGAGCTTGACCTCGTTGATGTCGCGGTCGCCGCGCACCAAAGCCGCGACGCGCTTGCCGTCGGCGATGAAAAGCAGGGTCTTGAAAATCTCTTCCGGGCCGACATTCAAAAAAGCCGCCACTTCAGCAATGGTTTTCACCCCCGGAGTCGCCACCTCCTCCACCTTGCCCGCGTCTCCGCTCGCCATGGGCAAGGCGCACATCACCTGGGCCTTTTCCAGGTTGGCGCCGTAGCTGCATTTCGGACAAGCCGCGATGGTGTCCTCGCCGGTCTCGGCCAACACCATGAACTCGTGTGAAAAACTGCCGCCGATGGCCCCGGAATCGGCCTCGACGGCGCGAAATTCCAGCCCCAGACGCGTAAAAATGCGCCCATAGGCCGCGTACATCGCCTGGTAGGCGGCGTTTGCGCCGTCCTCGTCCTTGTCGAAGGAATAGCCGTCCTTCATCACGAACTCGCGGCCGCGCATCAGTCCGAACCGGGGCCTGATTTCGTCGCGGAACTTGGTCTGGATCTGATAGACGTTGAGCGGCAACTGCCGGTAACTCTTGATCTCGCCGCGAAGCAGGTCGGTCACCACCTCCTCGTGCGTCGGCCCGAGGCAATAATCGCGGTCGTGACGGTCCTTGAACCGCAAAAGCTCCTTGCCGTAGACCTCCCAACGCCCGGTCTCGCGCCACAAATCCGCCGGCTGCACCGCCGGCATGAGAATCTCAAGCGCCCCGGCCCGGTCCATCTCCTCGCGCACGATCTTCGCTGCCTTGTTGAGCGCCCGAAGCCCCAACGGCAAAAACGTGTAGATGCCCGAAGTCAACTTGCGGATCATCCCGGCCCGGGTCAATAACTTGTGGCTGACCACATCCGCCTCGGCGGGATCTTCCTTGAGCGTGGGAGCGTAGTACGCGGATAATTTCATGGCGAATCCTTTTTGTGGCGTGCGGTGGTGGAGTGGAGGGGGAGGGAGTCGAATTTGGGGGAAACCCCTTTTGTGAACAAAAGGGGTTTCCCCCAAACCCCCTTCCCCTAAAAACTTTTACAATTATATGACATAGTTTCCCCCCTTGCCGAGGAGGTCCGGGGGCGTTCATCCGCCCAAATATTTCTCCAGTTCGGTCATGAATTCCGGGATGATATTGGCTTCGCCCCGGATTTTGCGCAGCACTTCGCCTTTGCGGAAGACGACGGCGCAGTCGCGGCCTCCGGCGATGCCGATATCGGCTTCGCGCGCCTCGCCGGGTCCGTTGACCACGCAGCCCATGACCGCGACTTTGAATACGCGCGATACGCCGCGCAGTCTGGTTTCAACCGCTTCGGCCAGGCCGGCCAGGTCGATTTCGGTGCGGCCGCAGGTCGGGCAGGAGACAATTTCCGGGCCGCGCGCCCGGATGTGCAGCGAGCGCAGGATTTCCCAGGCCACGGGCATTTCCAGCAGCGGGTCGCCGGTGAGCGAGACTCGCAGCGTGTCGCCAAGGCCTTGGTAGAGCAGGATGCCGAGTCCCACGCCGGATTTGACCGCGCCCCGGGCCGGCGTTCCGGCTTCGGTGACGCCGATGTGCAGCGGGTAGTCGCACTGCAGGGCGAGCAGGCCGTAAGCGGCCACTGTGTCGGGCACGTTTGAGGATTTCAGAGAAATCTTGATTTGGTCAAAGCCCCGTTCTTCGAGCAGGCGCACGTGTCCCAGGGCGCTTGCGACCATGGCTTCCGGGGTCGGGCCGCCGAAGCGCGCGAGCAGGTCTTTTTCCACCGAGCCGCTGTTGACGCCGATGCGGATGGGGATGCCGCGCTGTTTGGCCGCCCGCACCACCTTGTCCACGGCGTCCACGCCGCCGATGTTGCCGGGGTTCAGGCGCAGTCCGTCGATTCCGGCCTCGGCCGCGGCCAGGGCCAGCCGGTGGTCGAAGTGGATGTCGGCCACCAGCGGCACGGGGCTTGCGCGTTTGATTTCGGGCAGGGCGCTCGCGGCCTTGTCGTCGAGCACAGCCAGGCGTACGATTTCGCAACCGGCCTCGGCCAGGGCTTTGATTTGGCCGATGGTCGCGGCCGCGTCCCGGGTGTCGGTATTGGTCATCGACTGCACCCGGATGGGGCTGCCTGCGCCGATGACCAGGCCGCCCAGGCGGACGGGTTTGGTCTGGCGGCGTTTCGGAGCGCCGTGGCGGCAATCGGGGCTTGACATGCTGGCTTCGCGGGCCGGGACGGCGCCCCGGCGATATGCGCGTCCTATTCGATGGGGATGCGGCGTTTTGCGGCTTTCGGGCGCATCTTGGGGATGACGATTTCCAGCAGGCCGCCCGCGAAGGTCGCGCCGATGCCCTGGCGGTCCGCGTCTTCGCACAGCGCAAAGCGGCGGGCGAACGGGCCGTATGAACGCTCCAGGGCTTGGTAGACGCCGCCGTGGGGATCTTTGTCGAAACGGCGTTCGCCGAAGACCCAGACCGATTGTCCTCTGGCCTCGACGACCACGTCTTCGCGTTCGACTCCGGCCAGTTCCACCCGGATGACGATCGCTACGGGCGTTTCGAGCACGTCCGCCGCCGGGGTCCAAAGATATCCGGATTCCGAGACGCGTTTGACCGGCCTGCCGGAGGCCTGGGAAATGATCCTGCCCAGTTCGTCCTTGACTTCGTCCATGCCGGCCCACGGATTCCAATTGAGCTTGGCCATCCTCGTCAACTCCTTTGCGTCGATGCCGCCTTGTCCCATAAAAACGCGCCGATGAAAAGGGGGGCGCGCATGCCGCCCGGCGTTTTTCAGGGTATGGACATTGCCTGGGCAGGCATTATGTACTTGCTTCGCCGTCTTTTGGCTTGGCGGCGTGTGACATTGCGGCGCCGGCGACGGACGCGCCCCCAAGAGGCTTTCTTTCGGAGGGCCGACGGACTATAAGCCTCCCTGGCGGTTCGTCCGCCGGTTCGCAACCCCAACCCGCACAACTCGCGCAATCCGAGAGGACGTTTATGTTTTGGGAAAAACTCAGAGGCGACGGCAAGGACCCGGGCTATCCCAAATTGCCCCTGGATTTGCGCCCGGGCGCGATCATCAGCGTCGATCCGGCCCAGGCTTTGCTGTTTGACGGCGCGGACCTGACCGTGCCTTTGCCCGTCGGGGATCTGGTGGCCGGCGCGGTGTCCGCTTCCAACGTCTTCGGCCTGGTCATCGTGCGGGCGTACGCGCGTTCGGGCGAGGACGCCTACCTGGTCCAGTTCAACTGCGGCGCGGACCTGACGGTCAACGACGCGACGCTCTTCCACCTCGCCCAAGAGATCTATCCCCAGTCCGAGGGCGACTGGGAGACCTGGCTCGGCGAGCGCGGGCTGATCGGCGGCCCGGACCTGAACGCGCCCAACGGCAAAACCTACGGGCGCGATTGGGGCGACGGCGCTCAGGCCGAGCCCGTGGCCCTGACGGAAACGATCTATGCCGACCCCAAGGCCCCGCCCCGGGTCGTCGAGCACAAGATGATGCTCTATTCCCGTGAAGCCGGCGAGGTCCGCGAATACTGCCTGCTCACCGCGGACGCCGCGCTGGGCGGCGCCCCCGAAAGCGCCCCGGAAAGCGCCCCGGAAAGTGCGTTGATACGCGCCTGGATCGGCGTGGACATCCCCCTGCCTTCCCTGAACGTATATTGACGGAGAAATGTTTATGAAACGCACCGTTTACGTCCTGGCCCTGGCCGGGCTTCTTGTCGCCGCTTGCGGGCTGGCCGATTTCGCCGCGGCCAAAAGCTCGTCCGGCGGGGGCGGCGGGTCGCGCAGTTCGTTCAGTTCCGGATCGAGTTCGCGCCCCTCGTCGTCCGGCTCCTGGAGCAGTTCGAGCGGCTCGACGACCTCCAAGCCCTTCGGTCCCGGAACAAGCTCTTCCGGCCAATCCGGCCAATCCGGCCAATCCGGCCAGTCCGGCCAATCCGGCTGGTCGAGTTCCTCGGGAACGGCCGTTTCCGGTCCGCCCGCCACGGGGAGCGCTGCATCTTCGGGCCAATCGGGCTCGACCTGGTCGAATTCCTCGGGCGTTGCGGCCAAGTCCCAGACCGCAACCGCGACGCAGGGGTCGTCCTTCTCCACGGCCGGGGCCTCGGGCATCCGGAAGCAGTCGTCGCTCGCCTCCTACAACGACTATAACGCCAAGTTCGGCAAGACCGGCAATCCGGCGGGCGCGGCGGGACAACCCCAGGCGAGTCCCGGCCGCACCTGGTCCAATTATTCCGATTACCGCGCCGACCGCGACCGCTACTATTCCGGCCTGGGCTGGCGCGCGCCGTCCTACGCCTACATGAGCTATCCCTCGTTCGGCTTCTGGGACGCCATGTTCCTGTGGATGCTGCTCAGCCACACGAACGGGAACAATTTCTACTACAACAACCAGAACGATCCGGGCGTGCAGGCCTGGCGCCAGGAAGCGGACAAGCTCGCCCAGAGCAATGCCGACCTGAAAAAGCAACTGGTCGAAATGGACGCCAAAATCGACCAGATGCGCAAAGAGGGCGCGCCCGTCAAACCCGGAAGCATTCCCGAAGGACTCGATCCCTCCATGGCCTACGCCGCCGACGCCGTGGTCAAGGAAACCCCGGAGGAGCCGAAGGCGGGCTCGGGCTGGACCGCCCTGGCCGTGATCGGCGTCATCGGCGTGGCCGCCGGCGGCCTGCTTATCCTGCGCAAATCGAAAACATAATCATATCAAGGAGACAGCCATGTTCGATTTCCTGAAACACTTCGCCCTGACCAAAGCCGAGGACGTCCAGACCGGATTCATGCAGATGCTCGTGCAGTTCGACCCGGCCGGGGCCTCGGAGGCCGAAATCGGCCAGCTCGACGAGGCGCTCACCAAGATGACCCGCCAGATGGTCGAGGCCAAAAACGATTACGACCGCGAAATCAAGGAAGCCGGGGAAATCAAAAAGAATTACGACCTGCGCGTGACCGCCGCCGAACGTCTCCAGGCCCAACTGGACCAGGAGGCCGACCCGGCCCGGAAGGCCGCGATCGAAGCCTCGCTGGCCAAACTCGTGGCCGATCTGGAAGACATGCTGCCCAAGGTCGAGCGCGAGGCCAAACAGGCTGGCGAAGCCAAAAGCTATTACGACGACCTAAACAGCGCCGTGAAAACCGCCTCCGAACGCCTCAAGACCGCCCGCGCGAACCTCACCGACGCCCAGCGCCGCATGAACACGGCCCAGCTCCAGGCCCAAAAGGCCGCCGAACAGGAAGAGCGCGCCAAAATGCTGGCCGGAATCACCAAACAGGCCGGCGCCATGGGCACGGCCCTGGAAGCCATGAACAAACGCGCGGACGAACTGGAAATCCAGGCGGCGGCGCACAAGGAAAAAGCCGTCCTGCTCACCCCGCCCGCGCACGACGAAGACCCGCTCATCGCCCAGGCCCTGCGCGACGCGGCCGGCGAAAAACCGGCGGGCTCGGCCTCGCTCGCCGAACGCCTGGCGGCGCTTAAGAAGTAGGGGAGGGCAAAAGGCTCCGCCCGGGGGACGCCCTTTTGCAAGAGGCTACAATATATCAGAAAATGAACGAGAAAAAAGCGGCAAGCCAGACGCCGGCGCCGGGCAGCCGGCGGATTCTCTTCGCCGGTTGCTTGGCCCACCTGACCCATGACGGCTTAACCGACATGCTCTATGTCTTTTTCCCGGTCTGGCAGCAGCTTTTTTCCTTGAATTTTTCCGATGTCGGGCTGTTCAAAACGCTTTTTTCCGGTTCCCTGGCCGCTTTCCAGATGCCGGCCGGAGCGCTCGGCAACCGCTTCGGACTCGTCCGCAGCTTGACCGCCGGGACGCTGCTCACCTGCTTGGCCTTGACCGCCGCCAGTTTCACCCGCTTCGTCCCGCTTTTCGCCGTCCTGTTGATCGTGGGCGGCATGGGCTCAAGCGCCCAGCACCCCCTGGCCTCGGCGGCGGTTTCCCGGGCCTTCGGCGGGGCGAGTTCGCGCAATGCGCTGTCCACCTACAACTTCGTCGGCGACCTGGGAAAACTCGCCTTCCCGGCCATGGCCGCCTTGATCATCGCCCGCACCGACTGGGAAACGGCCATCCGGGTCATGGCCGCCGTCGGCATCGCCTCGGCCGTCCTGGTCGCCGCCATGCTCGCCGGCCAGGCCCAAGCGGCCCCGTCCCTGAGTTCCGGGCAGGCCGCAACCGCGAGGCTGGGCTTCGCCATGACCAAAGCCTTCGGCGCGCTCACCGCCATCGGTGTGCTCGACAGCGCCACCCGCATGGGATTTCTCACTTTTTTGCCTTTCGTGCTCAAGGACAAGGGCGCGGACATGTCCGTCATCGGCCTGGCGCTCGCCCTGCTCTTCGCCGGCGGAGCCGCCGGAAAACTGGTTTGCGGCCTGCTCGCCTTCCGCGCCGGCGTTCTGCGCTCGGTCATCCTGACCGAGGCGGCCACGGCTGCGGGCATCTGCGCCATGGTGTACGCCCCGCTTGCGGCCGCATTGGTTCTGTGCCCCTTTCTCGGCGTGGCCCTCAACGGCACCTCCAGCGTACTCTACGGCAGCGTGCCCGAACTCGTCGAGGACGGCGGCCGCGACGCCGCTTTCGCCTTTTTCTACACCGGCGCCATCGGCGCGGGCGCGCTGTCGCCTTTTCTCTATGGCCTGCTCGGCGACGTCCTGGGCGTGGACCGGGCTATGGTCGCCACCGCCCTGCTCGTGCTCGCCGCCGCGCCGTTGACCTGGCCGCTGCGCGGCAGGCTTGTCTCGCGGAAGAAATAGAGGGGGAAAGAAAAAAGATCGGGGGAAACCCTTTCCGAAAAATTTTGATGGGTGGAAAAAAGCGATCCCCGGCTGGATTATCCGGCCGGGGATCGCTTTTTTGGGCGATTTTTTAGGGCGGGCGGGTCACTCCTTGACCACGAACACGCCGGCCATGTCCTCGTGGCCGCTGCCGCAAAAAATGTCGCAATGGAACAGGAATCGGCCCGTCTTGTCCGGGGTGAAGCTGACCTTGGCCGTTTTACCGGGGGCGATGTCGGCGCGGATACCGAAGTCCGGACAGGAAAATCCGTGCAACCGGTCCAAAGAGGTGAATTCGAGCACCACGGGCTCGCCTTTTTTCAGGGCGATCTCATCCGGCGTGTACTTGAAGCGCTGGGCCGTGATCTTGATGATCTTGGCTTCCTGCGCGGTGGCGCTCAAGGCGGCGAGGCACAGGCCGAACGCCAGCAGCAGAACGAAGATTGACGCGCGCTGTTTCGATTTCATGTTCATATGTTAGCCCTTCAGAGGATATTCGGTCAGTTCGACGCTCTTTTTCCCCGCCATGGCCGCAACGCCGCGCACGCCCAGGCCCTGAAACGGCGCGGCCGGGTCCCAGAGGACCGGAACGCGTTTGGGCGTCGAGCCCGGCGCGGGCAGAGGGAAGACCAGCGACTTGGCGGCGTGGTGCGGGACGGCCCCGGTCATGAAATGGTTTTCCTGGTGGATGTGGCCGTAGAGCACCGTCGCGTCGGCGAACGGTTCGAGCATGGCCACGGCCTTGGCGCCGTCGCGCGTGGCCCAGTCCCACTGGGGATACAAATCGAACAGCGGCCGGTGCGTGACGACCACCAGAGGCGCGTTCTTGTCCAGCTTGGCGAGCTCGGCGCCAAACCATTGCAATTGCTCCTCTCCCAAGCTCGCGGTCGGGTCGGAGACGTTGTCGAGCGCGATGAAATGCACGCCCTTGTGGTTGAAGGCGTAGTGCGTCGGGCCGAAGAACTCTTTGAAGGCCTCGCCGTTGTCGAGCGAGGCGTCGTGCTCGCCGGGGATGTATTTGACATCCTTGACCAAAAGCCCGCTCATGATCTCCTTGAACTCGCGAAGGCGCTTGCGGCGTTCCTGGGGATCGTCGGTCGTGTGGGTCAAATCCCCTGTGAATACGATGAAATCCGGACGTTTGGCCAGGGCGTTGACTTCCGCCACGGCTTTTTTGAGCGTGACCGCCGCCTCGGGGTTGACCGGCGCTCCGGAAAATCCCCAGTGCGAATCGCTCATCTGCACGAAGGTGAAATTCTCGACCATGGATTTTTCCCCGGCGGCCAGGGCCGTCCTGCCAAGGCCCGTGACCAGAAAGACGCTGCCGATCCCGGCCAGCTTCAAGAATTCGCGTCGTTGCATCGCCATAACGGACTCCTTTTTCGGATTGATGGCATCCCCATACAGGATTTTTTTAAATGATGTCAACGAGCGTCAAAAAGAATTCGGGAAGCGGCCAGACGCCGCGCCGGCCGTTTGCGACCGGGCGCCGCCTCGCCGTCCGGCAAAGATCGAGAGTCTGGAGGGACTTGTCCAACGAGTGGTTTTTGGCGCCTCCGTCGGCCAAAGGGCGGCGCCCTTTGGAATCCCTTGTAATTTGTGAGTCGCCCGGCCGTGTTGCGAGTTCGCAGGGCGGCGAATGAAATTTGCATGAAGCTCTCTGGACTTGAATTTTGAATATGGTAGGATGATCGAATGACGATCATGGGCGCAGGCGAGCGTCGCGCAACCGGTCGCGGCGCTAATTTTGGCCCGTGGCGCGGGATTTCCGGAGCGCGGCCTCGGCGGAGACGCTGCCGTCGGCCCGCCGGCCGCCCGGCCTCCCGCCCGAACGAAACGATATGACAATGGCGCATCATTTTCGCGGCGTACTGCTGGCCATTCTGGTCCAGCTTGCGCTCGCCTGGCCTGCGGCCGCCCAAACCGGGGCGTCTTGTCCGCTTGGGCCGGGCGGCAGTCCGATCTCGTTTTCCCTGCCGGACAACGACGGCGTCATGCGTTCGCCCGCGCAGTTCAAAGGCCGGGTGCTCATCGTCAACCATGCCGATCCGGACCACCGCGACACCAACGAGGCCGTCAGCGAGGCCGTCAAACAGGCGGTCGAGTCCGGCAAGCTCGCCAAGGATCTGGTGGTGGGCCTGGGCATCGCCGACTGCCAGGCGAGCTGGCTGCCCAACACGCTCATCCGGGCCATAGGCAAGTTCAAGGCCCGCAAATACGGCTCGGCCGTGCTCTACGACACCACCGGTGAGGTCCGCCGCTGCTGGGGGCTGCCGCCGCGCAACTCGACCATCGTTGTCTTGGATAAAAACGGCGTCTGCCGGTTCATCGCCAGCGGCAAGATGGATCAGGCCAAGATACCGGAATTCATCGGTCTTGTGGCTTCCTTGGAGCGCGAACCCCTGGCCGGGCAAACATCCGGCCCGGGCGACGCCGCGCAAAGCCGCCCGATCGAGCCGACGCAGTATTGAGGCCGCGAGGGGATCAAGCATGAATCAACATAGCCGAATAGTTATGAGCGCTCGGGAAGCCTTGGCTATCGCCGAGGAGAAAACTCCTCCCGGCGAATACGCCGTGCGCGTCCGAGGGAATCGACTCAAGTTTTGATGATTGCCCAATTTTCTACTTCTTCTTCCCCTTCTCCTTCATCCGAAAAATGTCCTTCACCGCCGTAAAAGCCATCTTTCGCCGCAATATCCCAAGCTGGTCCTGCAAGGGGATCTCCTTGGGGCAGATGTCTTCGCAGGCCAGGAGGCCCATGCAGCCGAAGACGCCCTCGTCGTTGCCGACCAGGTCGAAATAATCCGAATCGGTTCGCTCGTCTCTTGGGTCGATCATGAACCGGGCGATGCGGTTTAAGCCCGCCGCGCCGAGGAAATCCGGGCGCATCCGGGACGTGCCGCAGGCGCTCACGCAGCAGCCGCATTCGATGCAGCGCTCAAGCTCGTAGATCTGTTCGGCCAGGGCGTTGTCCATGCGCTCTTCCTCGGCCGCTGGATCAAACGCCTTGTCCGTGTGCACCCAGGACTCCACGCGCCGGTACATGGCCCGAAACCACTTGCCCGTGTCCACCGACAGGTCGGCGACCAGGTCGAAGCCGGGCAGGGGCAAAAGCGTGATCTCCTTGGGCAGGTCCTTGGTCTTGGTGTGGCAGGCCAGACCGGGCCGGCCGTTGATGACCATGCCGCAAGCGCCGCAGATGCCCGCGCGGCAACAGAAATCGAATTGCAGCGAGGCGTCCTGCTCCTCGCGCAGGCGAGTGAGGGCGATGAACAGCGTCATGCGGTCGCTTTCGTCGAGCAGGAAATTGTCCAGGCGCGGCGCGCTCGCCGGGTCGCCCGGATTGTAGCGGAAGATGGAAAAGGACAGGATTCTGGCCATGATTATTTGTCCCCTTGGGCGGCGTCCGCGCCGGCGTGAGGCGAACCGGCCGTATTGGGCGAACCGGTCTCGGCGAGTCTGCCTTGGGTCGGCGGCGCAGCGGCCGAACCGGTCGACCCGGCCGAACCGGTCGAGCCGGTCGACGCAGTCGCGGTCTGTTCGGCGGGGCCGCTTGGCGTCCCTTGCTCGCCCGGCGCGGCGGGAGGCGGCATGGGGATGATCGCGCCGCCGCCGTAGCCGCGATCGCCGGGCAAAATCTCGAAGACTTCGGTGGCGCTCTCGTATTCGAGCAGCGGAAGGTCCGCGCCGTCCGGCCAGCTGGCCAGCGTGCGCACCAGCCAGTCGCGGTCGTTGCGCTCGGGATAATCCTCGCGGCTGTGGCTGCCGCGCGATTCGGTGCGCTTGAGCGCCCCGAAGGCCACGCACAGGGCGAGCTTGACCATGCCTTCGATTTTCAGCGCCAGGGTCAGCTCCGGGCTCGCGCCCCGGCCGTTGGTGGAAAGCCCCACCTTGCGGGCCGCGTCGAGCGTGTCTTGCAGCTCGTCCACGCAGGCGGCCAGGTCGGTCCCGTTGCGGAAGATGCCTGCGCCCTTCATGATCGCGTCGTGCATGCGGTTTTTGACGCTAAAGACGTTTTCCTTGCCGTCGGTCTTGGCGATCAGGCGGCCGATGCGGTCTTTCTGCCGGGCGACGGCGTCCTCGATCACAGCCGTGGAGAAATTCACCTGGCGGCCCTTGAGGAATTCGACCGTCTTTTGGCCCACGAGCATGCCCGCGACCACGGTTTCGGCCAGGGAATTGCCGCCCAGGCGGTTGAAACCGTGCAGGTCCCAGCAGGCGGCCTCGCCGGCGGAAAACAGCCCGGCCAGGCCGTACGCAGCGCCGCTTGCGTCCGTGCGCACCCCGCCCATGGAATAGTGCTGCGTCGGCCGCACCGGGATAAGCTGGCGCACCGGGTCCACGCCGAGGAAATATTTGCAGATCTCGTCCACCTCGCGCAGCTTGGAGCGGATATGTTTTTCGCCCAGATGGCGGATGTCGAGCCACAGATGGTCGCCGTAGGGGCTTTTGACTCCCAGCCCGCGGCGCATATGTTCGGTCATGCGCCGGGAGACCACGTCGCGCGAGGCCAGTTCGGCCTTTTCCGGCTCGTATTCGGGCATGAAGCGTTCTTCGTTGACGTCGAGCAGCGTGCCGCCGTCGCCCCGGCAGCCTTCGGTGACCAGAATGTCCGTGGGCACGATGCCGGTCGGGTGGAACTGCACCGCCTCCATGTTGCCGAGCCGGACCAGGCCGGTGTCGAGCGCGGATATCAACCCGCCGCCGTCGTTGATCACGGCGTTGGTGGATTCGCGGTAGATGCGCCCGAAACCTCCGGTGGCGATCAGCGTCGCTTTGGCCAGATACGCCGACAACTCGCCGTTGCGCAGGCTGCGGGCGATCGCGCCCAGGCAGTTTTCGCCGTCGTGGATGAGCGCGATGACCTCGGTGCGGTCGTGCACCGGCACTCCGAGCTGGGCCGCCTTGTTGTCCATGGCGTACAGCACCGTGTGCCCGGTGCCGTCGGAGGTGTAGCAGGTGCGCCACTTGGCCGTGCCGCCGAAGGCGCGGGCCGTGATCAACCCCTCTTTTTCCTTCTTCTCGATCTTCTCGAACTGCGCGCCGCCCTTGAAATAACTCGACCGGCCCGCGACCACGCGGTTCCAGGGTACGCCCCAGGCGGCCAGCTCGCGCATGACGATGGGCGCGCTGTCGCAAAAAAGCCGGGCCACTTCCTGGTCGCAACCCCAGTCCGAACCCTTGACCGTGTCGGCGAAATGCACGTCCGGGTCGTCGCCGTCGCCCATGGCGCAGTTGCCGAGCGCCGCCTGCATGCCGCCTTGGGCCGCAGCCGAATGCGAGCGCCGCGCCGGCACGATGGACAGGCACATGGCCGAAAACCCGGCCGAAGCGGCGGCGATCGCCACCCGCTCGCCCGCCAGGCCCGCGCCGACGCACAACAAGTCAGTATGAAAGGTTTGCATGCCGGTTTCCTTTGGATAAGAAGTGGCGAATCTGGGGGAAAACCCCTTTTTGTGAACAAAAAGGGGTTTTCCCCCAGACCCCCTTTCCCCAAAAAAACTTTAACAATTCAAATAAAGTGTCACCAAAAATTGTGCAATATGCCCATCCCTGCCCCGGCCCCTGTCGAGGGGGTCCGGGGGGTTCAACTGCGAGTTGCGAAGGTTTTCCTTCGCCTACTCGCAGTTAATCCCCCGGCATCTCTAGTTCACCAGCGCCCTGGCGAAGTCGGCGCCGTTGAAGGGGCGCAGGTCTTCCATTTTTTCGCCCAGTCCCACGAAGGTGATGGGCACGCCGTATTCGAGCGCGATGCCCACGATGACGCCGCCTTTGGCGGTGCCGTCGAGTTTGGTCATGACGATTTCGTCGAGTCCCACGGCCTGGTTGAAGATTTTGGTTTGGGACAGCGCGTTCTGGCCGGTGGTGGCGTCGAGCACGAGGATGGTGCGGTGCGGCGCTCCGGGATGTTTTTTGGCCAACACCCGTTCGATTTTCTTGAGTTCTTCCATGAGGTTGGTTTTGGTGTGCAGGCGTCCGGCGGTATCGACGAAGAGGATGTCGTAGTGTTCGGCCAGGGCCAGGGCCAGAGCTTCGTAGGCCACGGCGGCCGGGTCGGCGTTCGCGCCTTTGGCGTAGAAGCCGCAGCCCGCGCGTTCGGCCCAGATCGCAAGTTGTTCGATGGCGGCGGCGCGGAAGGTGTCTCCGGCGGCGATGAGCACTTTTTTGCCCCCCATGCGGGCGCGGTGGGCGAGTTTGGCGATGGTGGTGGTTTTGCCCACGCCGTTGACGCCGACCACGAGCACGACTTCGGGCGGATTGACGGCCTTGATGGCTTTTTTCGGGGCCAGGATGTCGGTCAGTTCGGCGGCCAAAAAGTCCTTGAAGCGAGCCGGATCGACGACGCCTTCCTTGCGCGCGCGGGTTTTGAGGCGTTCGAGCAGTTTGGCGGCCGGGGCGTGGCCGATGTCGGCGGTGAGGAGGATTTCCTCGAGTTCCTCCCAGAAGGCCGCGTCGATGGCGCCGTGAGAGGCGAGCAGGTGGTCGAGGCGCTTGGCGACCAATTCCTTGGTTTTGGCCAGCCCTTGGGAGAGCTTGAGCAGCAGCCGGCTGCGTTCGTCCTCTTCGTCTTCGAGATCGAGCGCCAGGGCCAGGCGGTATTGCAGCTCGCCCCGGAACTCTTCGACCTCGGTGTATTCCATCATGGCCAGCCACTTGGCGAAGGCGTCGATAAACGCGCCCGCTTCGGCCTCCGGGACTTCCAGGCTGGCGAGCAGGAAGCGCAGCCGCTCCCAGAGCAGCGGCGAGACGGCGTCGACGCCGGAGAGGATGATCGCCAGCCACACCGAGAGCCTGGGTTCGGCTTGGCGCAGCGCCAGGCCGAGTTCGGCAGCCAGCGCGTCCGGGGGCGCGGCGCCGTCCGGTCCGGATTGCGTGACCGGCTGAACGGGCGGGACTGGCGAAAGGGGCGAAGCGGGAGAAACCGGAGGGATGGGGCCGGCGTGAGCCGCCGCGCCGGACGCGGCGGCGGTTGCGGCGGCGGCCGTGGTTTCCGCTGCGGCGGCCTGTTCTTCCTTGGTCCAGATTTTCTTGATGCGTGAGAAAAAGCCCATACAGCCGTATCCTCGGCAAAGTCCCGCGGGGGCGGAACGAGCGGTTTGTGGGGATTTTCCGGCTCTACGTGGCGCCGGAAAAATCGAAAATTAGCCTGTTTGGGCCGGTTAGGCAAGACGGGGGCTTATACCGAAGGCAGCAAGCCAAATCGTTCCTTGTTGGCGAATCGAATCTAATATATGAATTTCCTATGATCGGCTCCATGAATATCAGCTCCCCCGTGACCCTCGAGCCCCAGGCGGGCGGCGGCTTTTTCGCGCGTTTTCCGGATTTGCTAGACGCTTTCAGCGAAGGGGACACGGAAGAAGAGACCCTGTTCAACGCCGCCGAAGCGTTGACCGGAATTCTCGCGCTCAAGCTCGAAGACGACGACGCGATCCCCCTTCCCTCGGCCGGTGTCGCGGGCGCGCATTATATCGCCCCGGAGGCCAAGGTCCAGGCGGCGCTGCTCGTGCGCTTCACGCGCGGCGAGCGTTCCTTGGCCGAGCTTGCAAGAGCGCTCAAGACGTCCTGGCCGTCGGCCAAGCGCCTGGAAGACCCGACCCATTGGCCGTCGCTCAAAACGCTCGACAAGGCGGCCACGGCCATGGGGAAGAAACTGGTGCTGGGATTCGAGTAGAAAAAAAGTTGGGGCTGTCCTAGCTAACAAGCGACAATCCGTATCTTTCGTAATGTTATTAAACTGTTGAAGTGTATTTTCTGCTTTATCTTAAAGCGGGGGCCGGGGGCGCCGGCCCCCTGGGGGAAAATAGTGGTTTTGATTTTCTGCTTTCGCAGCCTGAACGCGTCAGTCCTTTGAAGAGGAAAGCCAGAACCACTGGTTTTTTCCCAGGGGGCTTCGGCCTGCCGGAAATTTCAACGGCCGCCGTGCTCCCCCATGGGGGAGCACGGCGGGGAGGCTCACCCCGCCTCCCCGTACCTCCTCCCTAACCGCTATGTCACGGCGGGAAAAGGGCTTGAGAAACGAATAACATACAAGGGGGCTTCGCCCCCGGCCCCCCCGGTCCCAGGAAAGCGGAAAACGAATCCCTTAGCGAGGACAGCCCCTTTTTTTATCATGTTTTACCTTTTCCCTGGCTTCACCTATACTTTCTCAAAATATTTCTTCCCCGGACACCGCCATGGAACGAACCAAAATCAAAGCCGCCCTCGCCTCCGAATCCCCTTCCGACGCCATCTGCATCAAAGGCTGGGTGCGCACGCGGCGCGACGCCAAGGACTTTTCCTTCCTTGAAATCAACGACGGCTCCTGCCTGGCCGGGATTCAGGTCGTGGCCGACAGCGCGGCCGAAGGCTTCGGGCTGGTCCGCGACATGGGCACGGGCGCGGCCGTGGCCGTTTCCGGGGCGCTCATCGCCTCCCCGGGCAAGGGGCAGAAATGGGAGATCCGGGCGACGCGCCTGGAACTGATCGGCGCGGCCGATCCGGAAACCTACCCGCTCCAGAAAAAACGCCATTCCGACGAATTCCTGCGCCAGATCGCCCACCTGCGGCCGCGCACCAACAAATACGGCGCGCTCTTCCGCATCCGCTCGTCGCTTTCGCTCGCCATCCACGACTTTTTCGCCGCGCGCGGCTTCGTCTACCTGCACACGCCCATCCTCACCGGCTCGGACTGCGAGGGCGCGGGCGAACTCTTCCGCGTAACCGCCCAGGCCCCCTGCTCGCCCGGAACCGGCGGCGCGGGCGACTTCTTCGGCAAGCCGGCCTACCTGACCGTCTCGGGACAACTCGCCGCCGAACCCTTCGCCCTGGCTCTCGGCGACGTCTACACCTTCGGCCCGACCTTCCGGGCGGAAAAATCCGACACCCCGCGCCACGCCGCCGAATTCTGGATGGTCGAGCCGGAAATGGCCTTCGCGGATTTAACCGACGACATGGACATGGCCGAGGCCTTTCTCAAACATCTGGCCGCACACGCCCTGACCGCCTGCAAGGACGACCTGGAGCTGTTCGCCAGATTCGTGGACACGACCGTCCTCGCCACCCTGGAAACCTTCCTCGCCAAACCCTTCGCGCGGCTGCCCTACGCCGAAGCGATCGACATCCTGCGCGCCTCGGGCAAAAACTTCGAGTACCCGGTCAGCTTCGGCCTGGACCTGCAAACCGAACACGAACGCCACCTGGCCGAAGTCCACGTCAAGGGACCGGTGCTGGTCTACGATTACCCCAAGGATATCAAGGCCTTCTACATGCGCCAAAACGACGACGGCAAAACCGTGGCCGCCATGGACCTGCTCGTGCCGCGCGTGGGCGAACTGATCGGCGGCAGCGCGCGCGAAGAACGCCTCGACGTCCTCACGGCGCGCATTACGGAACTTTCCCTGCCGCTTGAAGCCTACGGCTGGTACCTGGACACCCGCCGCTTCGGCTCGGCGCCGCACGCCGGCTTCGGACTGGGCTTTGAACGACTGCTCATGATGATCACCGGCGTAACCAACATCCGCGACGTCATCGCCTACCCCAGAGCGTACAATCAATTGGAATTTTAATACCCTCCGGGGGCCAAAGGGGCTGAGCCCCTTTGGAAACCCCGTCAGGGGGCGCGGCCGAGCCCCCTGTCATGGGGGTCCGGGGGCGATTATCGCCCCCGGCGGAGGAGTCCAGAGGAGGCGGAGCCTCCTCTGGCGGGGGTAAGGGGCAGCGCCCCTGGTCTTCCTTACTTCCCGTCGAAATCGCCGGTGCGGACGAGTTTTCCGCTGCTATCCTTCTTGTAGCGCCCGCTGGGGGCGCTGAGTTTGCCGCCGCACAGGGGGCAGGGATCCTCGATTTCTATCTTGCCGCTGGCCGACAGTTCGTTCACGTCGGGTTCGATGGTGATGACGCCCTTTTCAAGGCATTTTTCACAGGCGATTTCAATATCGGTCGGCATGGTCCCTCCAAAAGGATGTTCGTTGCGGTAGGGGACGCCGCCCCCTGCACCCCCGCCGGGGAGCATGATGCCCCCCCCTCGTCAAGGGGCGCGCCCGAGCCCCTTGTCACGGGGGTCCGGGGGCGATTATCGCCCCCGGCGGAGGAGTCCAGAGGAGGCGGAGCCTCCTCTGGCGGGGGTAAGGGGCAGCGCCCCTGGCGTTTTCAATGCGGCGCAAGTTCGCTCAGTCTGGCCAGGCGTACGCGTTTATCGCGCTGGCCCGCCCAGATGGTCAGAGCCGCCAGGGTTTCGGGATAGGGGTGTCCGATGGCGATGGCCTGTCCCCGGTGCAGGCTGATAAGTTCGGCTTGGCGCAGTTGGTTGAGGATGGCCCGGACGCCGCGCACGTTGTCGAGGAAGACGTCCCGGGAATAGATCCGGACGCCGGCGCGGCGGGCGGCTTCGCCGGCGCGGCTGTTCGGGGTGGTTTGGCTGTCGAGGAAGAACAGGCCGCGCGCCTTCAGAAATTCCAGGACCACGGCCATGCGTTCGGCGCTTTCGGTATAGCGCGAGCCCATGTGGTTGTTGACTCCCTTGGCCTCGGGATTTGCGGCCAGGTTGACGGCCAGGGCGGTTCGGATCGCTTTGGGGTCCATGTCCATGGTCAGCGCCCCGCTGTCTTGCGGGAAAAAATAGTGTCGTTGGGGCTGCATGGGCTGGTGCAGGATCACGTCGAGTCCGGCCGAGGCGCCGAGTTTGGCGGTCTCCCGGGTTTCGCTCAGGCGGGGCATGACCGAGAGGGTGAGGGGGATTCCGAGCGACACGAGTTTTCTGGCGAAGGCGGCGGACTCTCCCAGGTCGTCGATGACCACGGCCAATTTGGCGCCGGGATGGATGGGACCTTGCGGCGGGGCAGGTTCGGGCTTTTGGGGCGTCGCCGACGGGAAGGCGTGGTGTTCCTCGTAGACGAAGGGTTCGCCGCCGGCGGGCGGGGCGGCGGGTTCGGGGGTAATAAGCGGCTCGGCCTGTTGCGGGGCGGCCGGTTGCGGCGCCTCGGGTTGCGGCAAGGCGGCGATGATTTGCGGTTCGAGTTCAGGCGGGACGAGGCGCGGTTCGCGCAGGAGAAAGCCGCCGGCCAGGGCGGCGGCCAGCGAGCCGGCGAAGACGCCGAAGACGAGGGCTCTCAGGCGGTCCCGGGGCGGGAGGCGGCGCAACGCGCCGCTCGCCTCCCGCGTCCAAGACCGGAAATCGCTCATGTTTCCGGGGTCGTCTCGGGGTTCGCAGGCCCGTTCAGGCCTAGTTCACCGAGACGATGTTCTTTTTGAGCAGGTCCAGGGCCAGGGCCAACTGGTTGTCCTTCTCGATCATTTCCTTGACCTTCTGCTTGGCGTCGGCCGCCTCGGACTTCTTTTTCTCGCTGTTTTCGATGTGTCGGCGCAGGTCGCTTTCGCGGAAACGGTGGCCGCTGCCGAAGAGGTCTTTTTCCACGGCCGCGCTTTCCTGCAGGGGCACCTTGATGTCGGGCTCGATGCCTTGAGCTTGGATGGAGCGGCCGCTGGGGGTGTAGTACAGGGCGGTGGTCAGCTTGATGCCCGAGCCGTCGGCCAGGGGGATGACGGTCTGGACCGAGCCCTTGCCGAAGCTCTTTTCGCCGATGAGCAGGGCGCGCTTCTGGTCTTGCAGCGCTCCGGCCACGATTTCGGCGGCCGAGGCCGAACCGGCGTTGATGAGCGCGACCATGGGGGCGTCGAACTTGGCGCCGGTGCGTTTGACGTCGTAATCCTTTTGCTGGTTGTCGGCCCTGCCCTTGATGGAGACGATCTTGCCCTGGGACAGGAAGGCGTCGGCCACGCCCACGGCCTGGTCGAGCAGGCCGCCGGGGTTGTTGCGCAGATCCAGGACGATGCCCCTGATCTGCTTGCCGCCCTTTTGGTAGCCCGTGAGCATGTCGGTCATCTCGGAGGTGGTGTTTTCGTTGAAGCGGGTCAGGCGCAACAGGACATAGCCGTCCTGGAGTTCGTTGAGCTTGACGGAAACGATCGGGATCGTGTCGCGCATGACGCGGAACTTCTCGGGTTTCTGGGAGCCCTTGTGCATGACGGTCAGGTTGACGGCCTTGCCCTTGGGTCCGCGAATCTTGGAGACGGCCTCGACCAGGGTCATATCCTGGGTGGGCACGCCTTCGATTTCCAGGATGGTGTCTCCGGCCTTGATGCCGGCCTTGTCGGCCGGGGTGTCTTCGATGGGCGAGATGACCACCAGACGGCCGTTTTCCTGGCTTATTTCGATGCCGATGCCGCCGAATTCGCCGGAGGTGGACACCTGCATTTCCTTGAACTCGTCCTTGGTCATGAAACTGGAATGGGGATCGAGTTGCTGGAGCATGCCGACGATGGCGCCGTCGATGAGTTCGGTGCGCGAGACCGGGGTGACGTAATGGCTTTCAATCAAGTCCATGACTTGGATGAAACGCTTGAGCGGGCCGAACCGATCCTCTTCGGCGGCGAACGCGCCCAGGGAAAAGGTGGCGATGAGAGCTGCCGCAAGGATCAATTTATAACGCAGACGCATACTTAGGCCTCCAAATAGGGTCCCGCCGGCTCTTGATTTTATTGACCGGCAACCAGCCACATTTCAGGATTAATAGCTTTTTCATGGAAACGCAATTCAAAATAGACCCCGAAACCGCCGGCCGGAGGATAGTTTCCGGCCGGTCCCAGGATTTGGCCCGCCTCCAAATATTTTCCCGGCTCGGCGACGACGCGTTCAAGATAGGCGTAGACGGAAAAATAGCCCCGGCCGTGGTCCACGACCGCCACCGACCCCATTCCCCGGACCTGCCCGGCGAAAACCAGCACGCCGGGATACACGCAGGACACGGGCGCGGCGGGCGCGGTGGAAAAGCCGACGCCCTTGGCGTTCGGGGGCGCGCCCGCCAATTCCCCGGCTGCCGGCCAGGGCAATTTGCCGCGCGCGGCTTGCAGGCCGCCGAGCGCGCGCGCCGCGCCCGAGGGGGCGGCCCCGGCCAATTTGGCCAGTTCCGCGCCCAGATCCAACGCGTCGCCGCGCTGCCCAGCCTGTTCCGCCTGTTCCGCCCGTTCGGCCCGTTCGGCCCGTTCGGCCCGTTCGGCCAGTTTGGCCAGTTCGTCCGGTTCGGCGAGCAAATCGGTCCGCTCCCCGCCAAGCCGCTCCCGGCTTTGCTCCACCCGTTCGCCCAGGCGCTCCATGCCGTCGCGCACGGCCTGGCCGCGCGCCAGGCTGGCGGCCAAAAGCGACGCCTGCCGGGCATACTCTCCGGCCGCCTCGGCGGCCTGCCTGGAAACCGCCGCCAGCCACCAGAAACGCCGGTCGTTCTCGTCCCAACCGGACTGGCGCACCCGGCCGGCGCTTACCCTGCCGCCCACGGCCGCGGGCCACAGGGCCCGGGCCAGCCTGGCGGCGTACGCCTCGGCCCGTTTTTTTTCGATTTCGAGGCGGCGGTATTCGTCCGCCCGCGCCTCTTGCTCGCCTCTCGGGCGGTCAAGCTCGCTTTGCGCGCCCGCCGGGCCGGGAGAGAGCTGGCCGATACGCTCCTCAATGGCGCTTTGGCGCGCCGGGGTTCGGCCGGATCGGCCGGATTGGCCAAACGGCGAGGCCGCGTCAGCCAGCGATACGCACAGGAGCGCGCCCGCGAACAGCAGGCACGCGCGGCCGAACCGGCCGGACGCGTTACAAATGGATGTCGCCGAAGGTTTCAAGCGGACACTCGCGGCAGGCCGGCGATTTCGTTTTGCAATAGGCGCTGCCGACTCTGACTATAAGCGCGTGCATTTCGTTGTAAAGAGGCGCGTCCGGCGGCAGCGCGTCCATGAAAAAATCGCGCAGTTCGTCGTAGGGCGCATCGGCCGGGGCCAGGCCGTGCCGGGAGAGGATGCGCCGGGTGTAGGCGTCGATCACGAAACTGGGCAGTCCGGCGGCGTAAAGCAGGATGCTGTCGGCGGTCTCCGGGCCAACGCCCCGGACCGTGAGCAGCCTTTCCCGGGCGGTTTCCAGAGGCCAGGCGGCCAGAGCAGCCGGGTCGCCGCCGCAGGCGGCGTCCACAAATTCCAGCAACGCTCGAAGCCGCGCCGCCTTGAGGCGGAAATACCCGGCCGGACGGATCAGTTCGGCCAGGGCTTCCGGGGTCAAGGCCAAAAGCGCGGCGCAGTCCATGACCCCGGCGCGCTCGATATTTCCCATGGCCTTGGCCGCGTTGCCCCAATTGGTGTTCTGGGCCAGCACCGCGCCCACGGCGGTTTCAAAAGGCGTCTTGGCCGGCCACCATCCGCTCGGCCCGAGCGCTCCGGACATGGCTTCGAACATCCGCATGAGCAGCGGGCCGCGTTTCATGTCGCCGCCGCCGTCATGCCCGTCATGCCGCTCATGTCCCGCTCGTCCGGAAGATCAGGGCCGACCATTCGTCTTGCCGCCGTTCCTCGGGCGCGTCCAGGCCGAGGGAAACATAGGCGTCGGCCACGGCCCCGGCCTGACCGGTCAAAATGCCCGAGAGCACGAGCGGCGCGCCAGGCGCAAGCCGCAAGACCAGTTCCCCGGCCATCTCGCGCAGCGGCCCGGCCAGGATGTTGGCGACCACGATCTCAAAGCGCGCTGCGGCCGGCAGACAGTTCAGACTGCCCACGGCCAGAGAAAAACGTTCGGCCACGGCGTTGGCCTTGGCGTTTTCGGCGGCGCAGGCGATCGCCTGGGGGTCGATGTCCAGGCCGACGCCGGTCAGGCCCAGTTTGCACAGGCCGATGCCGAGGATGCCCGTGCCCGTGCCCAGATCCAGGAAACGGCCGCCCGGGGCGATCCCGCCGCCCGCGGCCACGACGGTCAGCGCCTCCAGGCACAGGGCGGTGGTGGGATGATGGCCGGTGCCGAAGGCCATCTTGGGTTCGATCACGATCGCCTCGCGGCCGTGATGGTCGGCTTGGGCCAGCCAGGGCGGCACGATCTCAAAGCGCCCGCCGATCTCGATGGGCGTGAAGAATTCCATCCAGGACGCGCCCCAGTCCTCGCGCTCGATGGTCTCTTGCGCGATGTCGAGCCCGGGCCAGCGCCGGCGCAGGTCGCGGGCCAGGGCGTCGGCCAGGGGATGGTCTTCCAGATGCACCCGCACGACCAGACCGCCGTCTGGCGACGGCAACTCCTCCCAACCCTGGGGAGCGCGGGCGCTCAAAAAGACCGTCAGATCCTCAAGCAGGCCCGTGGGGTCGTCCGGCAAGGCGCCGAATTCGCCGTCGAGCCGGATATCGATGCGTTTGAGCTGAGCCGGCATGGCGTCCAATGAAAACGCCCGGTTTTTCTCCGGGCGGCTTGAATGTTGAAAATGCGGCTGAAAATATACGCCGCCGGGCCGGCGTTTGCAAGTCCCGCAGACGCCCCCCGGTCTCCCCGCGCGTCCTTAAACCACCGTGTCGATCAGGGTTCCCTTGCCCAGCATCCGGCCGAGCGAGGCAGCCGGAGAATCCGGGCCGGCGGCGTCCTGGACGTTGGACACGGGCACGAGGCTGCCGCTCCCGGCGGCCGGCTGGGACGAGCCCTGGACGCCCTGGAGACCTCGCTCCACCGCCCCGGGCGAGACGCCCGCGCTATTTAAGTCGACCATGTCCATAGTCTGCGGTCTCCGCTCACCGCCGATCAATAAGAGCCGGCAGGGGGCGCTGCCCCCTGCACCCCCGCCGGGGGGCATATGATGCCCCCCGGACCCCCGCGTCAATGGGCGCGGCCGCCCCCCCCGACATGGGGGTCCGGGGGCGATTATCGCCCCCGGCGGGGTCCAGGGGCGGCGCCCCTGGGAGGGGCCGGGCGCAGCCCCGGCAGGGCCGGGCGCAGTCCCGGTTACAACACCCGCAGGTGTACGGCCGGTTCGGCGATGAAGGGCATGGCGCCGATCCGGTCGATGGCCCGGGTTACGGCCGCGAGTTTGGCTTTGTGGGTCAAAAAGACGATCGGCACGTTGTCGCCGGCTTCCACGCCTTTTTGCACCGCCCTGGCGATGCTGATGCCGAGTTCGCCCATGACGCCGGAGATGGAGGCCATGACGCCCGGCCGGTCGGCGACGTTGAAGCGGATGTAGTGGCCGCAGGCGTGTTCCTCGGCCGCGGCGATGGACGCTTGGGGTAAATTCTGGCTGAAGAAGCCGGTGTTGTTGGGGTGCGCCCCGTCCTTGGCCAGGGCGATGATGTCGCCCAGGACCGCGCCGCCGGTGGGCAGGCCGCCCGCCCCTTTGCCGTGCAGGTTGATCGGGCCCGAGGCGTCGCCCTCCACCCGGACCGCGTTGTACGCTCCCTCCACTCCGGCCAGCAGGTAGTGCTTGTCGAGCAGCATGGGATGCACCCCGGCCTGGACCTGGCCGTCTTCCAGGCTCGCTTGTCCGATCAGCTTGATGCGGCAGCCGAACTCCCGGGCGAAGGCGATGTCCTGGGGCGTGATTTTGGCGATGCCGGTCACCGGCAGCGCCTTGTAGGGATAGTCCAGTCCGAAGGCCAGGCGGATGAGCAGGATGAGCTTGTGGGCCGCGTCCAGGCCTTCGATGTCGAGCGTCGGGTCGGCCTCGGCGAAGCCCTGCTGCTGCGCCTCGCGCAAGGCGTCCGCGAACGACAGGCCGGCCTGGCTCATGCGCGACAGGATGTAGTTGGCGGTGCCGTTTAAGATGCCGGTGACCGAGTCGATGCGGTTGCCGCAGAGTCCGTCCTTGAGCGCGGCGACGATCGGGATGGCCCCGCAGACGCTGGCCTCGTAATACAGGCCCAGGCCCTTGGCGGCGGCCAGGTCGAAGAGCTCCCCGCCGCGCTCGGCGAGCAGGGCCTTGTTGGCCGTGACCACGTGCTTGCCGTGTTCGAGCGCCTTTTTGATGAATTCAAACGGAAAGGGAATGCCGCCCATCAGTTCGACCACGATGGCGATGTCCGGATCGGACAGCATGACCTCGGGGTCGGAAGTGAACGCAGCGCCCGGCGGCAGCGTGAGCGCGCCGCGATGCGCCTCGCGTTCGAGCACGGTCTTGACCGCGATCCGCCGTCCGATCTTGCGCAGGGTCCAGTCGGCGTTGAGCGCGATGGCCTCGGCCAGTCCCGAGCCCACCGTGCCGAGGCCGGCGATGCCGATATGCACCGTGTCGCGCGCGGCGGCCGTCATTTGGAAAGCGCCTTCTTGATGCCCCGGATGGCCTGCTGGGTGCGGTGCTTGTTCTCGATCAGCGAGAAGCGCACGTGGTCGTCGCCGCTTTGCCCGAAGCCCAGGCCCGGCGAGACGGCCACATGGCCTTCGCGCAGCAGCAACTTGGAGAATTCGACCGAGCCCATATGCAAAAACGGCTCGGGAATCTTGGCCCAGACGAACATGGTGGCCTTGGGCGGGGGAACGTTCCAGCCGATGCGGGCAAGCCCGTCGATCAGGCAGTCGCGGCGCTCGCGATACACCTCGCAGATCTCATGGACGCACTCCTGCGGGCCGTTCAAGGCCACGGCGGCGGCGATCTGGATGGGCTGGAAAATGCCGTAGTCCAGGTAGCTTTTGACGCGGGTCAAGGCGTGGACCATCTCCTTGTTGCCGCAGCAGAAACCCACCCGCCAGCCGGCCATGGAATAGCTTTTGGACAGGGAGAAGAACTCCACGCCCACGTCCTTGGCGCCCTTGGCCTGCAGAAAACTCGGCGGTTTGTAGCCGTCGAAGGCCAGATCGGCATAGGCCAGATCGTGGACGACCATGAGATTGTTGTCGCGGGCGAAATCCACGATCTTCTCGAAAAATTCGAGCTCCACCGTGGCCGTGGTCGGATTCTGCGGATAGGAGATGAACAGGACCTTGGGCTGCGGCCAGGTCTGGCGCATGGCGAGCTCCAGGTCGGCGATGAAATCGCGGTCCAGGCCCACCGGGATGCGCCGCACGTCCGCGCCGGCGATGATGCAGGAATACGGATGGATGGGATAGGCCGGGTCCGTGGCGAAGGCCACGTCGCCGGTGCGCAGCATGACCAGCGCCAAATGAGCCATGCCTTCCTTGGCGCCGAGCGTGGCCACGACCTCGGTGTCCGGATCGAGCTCGACCGCGTACCGGTTGGCATACCAGTTGGCCATGGCCTTGCGCAGGCCGGGAATGCCCTTGGAAGCCGAATACCGGTGGTTGACCGGCTTGCGCACGGCCTCGATGAGCTTGTCCACGATGTGCTTGGGCGTGGGCAAATCGGGGTTGCCCATGCCCATGTCCACGATGTCCTCGCCCTGGCGCCGCAACTGCTGCTTGAGCTCCGTCACCACCGCGAAAACATACGGCGGCAACCTGTCCATCCGCGCAAACTTAAACATGATCGCTCCTTCCAATCGGATCACGCCGGGGGATTAACTGCGAGTAAGCGAAGGAAGACCTTCGCAACTCGCAGTTGAACCCCCCGGACCCCCTCGACAGGGGAGTCCATATATGGTTCACCGGCAACATGTTCGCCCGCGCCGTGTTCAAAAAAATATTTCCAGTTCCGCGCACGGCGCGGAACTGGGAAAAGTTTTTTGAAGGGGGGCGCGGGGGGAAACTTTTGTTCACAAAAGTTTCCCCCCGCTCTTCAAAGTTTTGCCAGTACGGGGCGGTCATGTCAATTTGCTTGTTTTTTGTTTGGACATTTCCGAAAAGCCTGTATATAAGACAATTATGATCCGAATTTCATCCCCACAAGGAGCCATCATGAAAGAGCGCACCGGTATCGTCACCATCCACGGCAACCCGCTGACTTTGCTCGGCCCGGAACTCAAGCCCGGCGACAAGGCCCCGGATTTCACGCTCGCCGACAACGACCTCAAGCCAAAGACGCTGGCGGATTTCGCCGGCAAGGTTCTGATCATCTCGTCGGTGCCGTCGCTGGACACGCCGACCTGCGACCTGGAGACGCGGCGTTTCAACAAGGAAGCGGCCGGGCTCGGTCCGGACATCAAAATCCTGACCGTGAGCATGGACCTGCCTTTCGCCCAGAAGCGCTGGTGCGGCGCGGCCGGAGTCGAGGCGGTCGCAACCCTGTCGGACTACGTGTCGGCCGGCTTCGGCCAGGCTTACGGCGTGCTGATCAAGGAACTGCACCTGCTGGCGCGGGCGGTGTTCGTGGTCGATAGGACCGGCGCGATCAAATACGTCGAAATCGTCAAGGAAGTCGCCACCGAACCCGATTACGACGCCGCCTTAAAAGCCGCCCGCGCGCTGGCGTAAGAAGACCAGGGGGAGGCTCCGCCTCCCCCTGGACCCCCTTCGCCGGGGGGCATGATGCCCCCCGGACCCCCGCGTCAGGGGGCTCGGCCGTGTCTCCCGATGCGGGGGTCCGGGGGCGATCATCGCCCCCGGCGGGGTCCAGGGGCAGCGCCCCTGGGGGACAAAAAAAAGCCCGACATTGCGGTCGGGCGGTCGGGCGGTCGGGCGGTCGGGCTGGGCTTGCCATATCGGGCGGCCGGAATTATCCTGCGAGGATGTTCCGGCCGCTTTGGTTTTTATCGAAGTTCACAGCGCGCGGACCGGGAGAAAATCCCGGGCCGAAGGGTTTTTAATGATGGTCGTTCTTGAATTGCTTGATGCGGTAGAAGGCCACGCCCACGATAATGCACAGGTAGATGTAGATGGCCGGGACGCCGTAGAAGGCCTGGGCCGAGGAATGTCCCATGTTGTGGATCAGTTCGGAAATCATGGCGCGTCTCCTTGCGTGATCGAGTTTCGACGGTTTTTCTTATCCAAACCCCGCCCGTTGTCAAGGCTTTTGCCGCCGCTGGCGCTTTTTTTGACCCTGACGGCGCTGTTTCCCGCCGCCGGCCGCGCCGCTTCCGGGGCGCCGGAGCTTTCCTGGCGCAAGGCCGGCGAGGCGCCGCACGACGAGACCGCCTTCACCCAGGGGCTGCTCCTGCTAGACGGAAAATTATATGAGAGCACTGGGCTTTACGGCCATTCCGAGCTGCGCCGGATCGATCCGGCGACCGGCGCGGCGCTTGAGCGCCAGGTTTTGCCCGCGCGCCTGTTCGGCGAAGGCCTCGCCGCGAGCGGCGGCGTGCTGTACCAGCTCACCTGGAAAGAAAACACGGTGCGCAAGTACAGCGCCGCGACCCTGGCTCCGCTTGGCGAATTGCCCCAGGGCGGCGAGGGCTGGGGCCTGGCCTTCGACGGCCGGGATTTCATCCGCAGCGACGGTTCCAACCGCCTGTATTTCCATAGCCCGGCGACCTTCGCGCCGGTCAGGACGATCGAGGTGACCGACAACGGCGCGCCTGTCGACAGGCTCAACGCCCTGGCTTTTGTCCGGGGAATGATCCTGGCCAACATCTGGTATTCCGACAAGATTGCGGTTATATCCCCGGCCGGCGGCAAGGTGCTGGGCTGGCTGGACATGACCGCGTTGCGGCCGGCCTCCTGCCCTCCGGGGAGCGAAAAAGTCTTCAACGGCATCGCCTACGACCCGGGCAGCGGCTGGCTTTACCTCACAGGCAAATTGTGGCCGCGCCTGTTCGTCGTGGAAGTCGATTGGCGGGGGCTTGCCTCCCCGGACCGGCCAAACCCCGCCTTAAAGGATGCGCAATGAAGCCCAAATGTTCGCTTTGCAAACACTGGAAAGGCCCGATTGCGGCCATAGACCGGTACTGTCCGCCGGAAGAAATCCTGCGCGACGACTATGGCTATTGCAAATGCCACGCCCCCAGGCCCATGGTGGAGAATTTCGAGAACGCGCGCGGCAAGACCTTCGTCACGGTCTGGCCCGAAACCCTGGCCGAGGACGTGTGCGCCGAATTCGCCATGATGTCCCTGCACCGGGAATAACCGCTCCCCCGGCCCCCGCGATCGGCGCGCCGGCGCGGATTTCCGCTTTCGCGCTCTTCCATAACCGGGGAAAATCCCGTATCGTTAAAAAATCAGCAGCAAACCTCGGCATCCGGACGGCGACACCATGAGCGAAGAAACTGCCGCTGCGCCCGCGCAGGCCCAAGCAGCGGGCGAAGACAACACGGCCGCGCCCCCCAAAATCCCGGCCGCGCCCCTTGGCCGTTTCGCCTCCTACCACGCCAAGCTCGAAGCCCTGAAGGGCATCAACACCCGGCGCGACATCGTCGAACGCGACCTGCTCATGGAGCTCGCCAGCGTCAATCTCGAACGGCTTTCCGAATTCCCCCTGCTCGAAACCGAACGCTTCAGCCTCTTCGACATCATGCTGCGGCGCTCGGTGGACCATCCGGCCCACATCCACGTCAAGAACTGGATCGAGAACTTCATCGTGGCCGTCAACCGCCACGCCAAGGCGACCATCAACCAGGACCAGACCGCCCTGCCCCGCCTGGAGTTCGAGGTCGCCGCCGCCGAAGCCATCCTGATCAAATGCCTCCAGGCCCTGACCTTCCAGGCCGGGCTGGCCAAGGACAACCTAAGCGACGCGATCATCGCCCGCCACGGCGAGCAGGCGGTGCAGCGCATCGACGAGGTCTCCGAGACCGCCGGTTTCGGCGAACCGTATTTCAAGGCCCTGATCGAGAACTTCGCCTTCGGGGTGGTCCAGGCGGCCTACAAAGAGCTTATCGCCGCCAAACGCACCCGTCTGGCCCGGGACGGACAGTTCCTGACCATGACCTTCCCCTTCGACGAGGTGCTGTCGCGCCTGGCCGGCACGGACAAGACCATCGCCCAGACCCGCTTGCAGGAAAAGTTCGCGGCGGTCGCGGCGGCGCCGGAATCGGCCAGGACAGCGGACATTCTGGCCGCCTGGCTCCAATCCGGCGAGCATAAGGCTTTGGCCTGGGTCAAAGGCCGCCCGGACGCGGCGCATCTGGCCCGGATCGTGACCATGGACACCGTCGCCGGGCAACTCGCGGCAGCTCTGGCCGGAGCCCTTTCCGGAAACGCGGCCGATGAAACCGGAGGCGGCGCAAAGCAGAGCGACCCGGCGGCGGACGCCGTTTGCATCAAGGATCAGGCGGCCGCCTCGGCCTGCGGCGCGGCCATCGGGCTCGACTGCCTCAAGAACGACTTCACCCGGGCTTTGCGCTACTTCGAACCCCGCGAAACCGCGACCATCGTCGCGCCACTGGGAGTGTTCGCCCCTGCTCAGGTGGAAGCCGTGCTGGAATTGCTCTACGAATTCCAATTCCTGCACATCCTGCGCGAACGAGGCGAATCCGAATGCGGCAAATTCGCCATCCGCATCCTGCGCAACCGCCGCCTGACCCCGGAGACCTTAAGCGTCATGGCCGCCGTCGGCCTCAACCGCATCCGGCAGAAGCAGCTCTTCGAGCCGGACCCGGACGCCGAAGGGATTTTGCTCTATAAAATCAAAACCCTGCCCGATCTCGACAACGCCTGCACACTGCTCAATTTCGACGAACGGCTGTCGGCCGCATTGCGCCAGGCTTTTGAAACCGCCCCGCTGAAGATCGAATTCGCGGTCGTCCTCAACCTGCCGAAGATCGCCAAGGTGACCACCAATCTTTCGGCCAAGGTCGGCGAGATCCTCGCCCTGTTCGGGGTCAAGCCGTAGCCGGGGCCGCCGGCGATTCGCGACCCGCCTTTCGTCTTCCAGGCCTTTTGACGCCCGTTTTCAGCCGCAACGGACATTTCCGGTGCAAAAGGCCGCCGCTGCCCGGCCCAATTTTCCGAAAAAACGTCCCCGGCGCCGCTTCGAGCGTTTTTTTGCGTTCCTGACGATTGACAAACCCCGATACGGGTTTATTATGCCCAGACTTGCCCAGATTCGCCGAGTTCCCGGGCATCTTCACTGCCGTCCGGGGCAGAGCGCACAAGGGCCGCCAGACGCCCGCATCACAGTCCAAGGAGAGTCCATGCCCGCCAAGGATCCAAACGGCAAAACCCAGCATGCCCCGGCCGAGGGGGATACGGCCCCGGCCGAGGACACGGTCGTAATATCCGTTTCGCCGCAAGACGAACTCGAAGAATGCCGGCGCCAGTTGGCCGCCGAAACCGAAGCGAAACTGCGCATCCTGGCCGAGTCCGAAAACTTCAAGAAGCGCCTGGCCAAGGAAAAGGAAGAATTCCTGCGCTACGCAGGCGAATCGGTCATCGCCGACATGCTGCCCGTGCTCGACAACATCGATCTGGCCCTGGCCCACGGCCGGGGCAACGAGGCCTGCCGCAACCTGCTCATGGGCGTCGAGATGACGCGCAAGGCCTTCTCCGAAACCCTGTCCCGCCACGGGCTGGAGGAATTCGGCTCGGTGGGCGAGGCGTTCAACCCGGAATTCCACGAGGCCCTCGGCGCGTTGAGCATCCGGGACCTGCCCGAAGAGACCGTCGCCCAGGTGGTGCAGAAGGGCTTTCGCCTGCGCGGACGGCTGGTGCGCCCGGCCAAGGTCATGATCAATCGGGGCGGCTAGGGCTATTTTTACCGGGCCGCCCCTTTACTCTGAAGCGATCGGCCCTATATTGCTGACAACATTTTCACAATGGCCCGCGAGGGCCGAAAACATATTCCCATTGACCGAAATTGAGGGAGGATACATCGTATGGGCAAAATCATAGGCATCGACCTCGGAACCACCAACTCCTGCGTCTACGTCATGGAGGGCAAGGATCCGAAATGCATAACCAATCCCGAGGGCGGCCGGACCACCCCGTCCATCGTGGGTTTCACCAAGGAACGCCTGGTCGGCGAAATCGCCAAGCGCCAGAGCGTGACCAATCCCGAGCGCACCGTCTTCGCCATCAAGCGCCTGATGGGCCGCCAGTTCGACACCCCGGAAGTGAAAAAATGGCTCGGCAACTGCCCCTATAAGATCGTCGAGGGCGCGGGCGGCGACGCCTACGTCGAGATCGAGGACAAGAAATACTCGCCCGCCGAAATCTCGGCCATGATCCTGCAAAAGCTCAAGAGCGACGCCGAGGCCTACCTGGGCGAGACCGTCACCGAAGCGGTCATCACCGTGCCGGCCTACTTCAACGACTCCCAGCGCCAGGCCACCAAGGACGCCGGACGCATCGCCGGGCTCGAAGTCAAGCGCATCATCAACGAGCCCACGGCCGCTTCCCTGGCCTACGGCTTCGACAAGAAGGCCAACGAAAAGATCGCGGTCTTCGACCTCGGCGGCGGCACCTTCGACATCTCCATCCTGGAAGTCGGCGACAACGTCGTCGAAGTGCGCGCCACCAACGGCGACACCTTCCTCGGCGGCGAGGACTTCGACCACCGCGTGCTCGACTACCTGGTGGACGAATTCCGCAAGGAGAACGGCATCGACCTCTCCAAGGACCGCATGGCCCTGCAGCGCCTCAAGGAGGCCGCCGAAAAGGCCAAGAAGGAACTGTCCACCTCCATGGAGACCGAGATCAACCTGCCCTTCATCACCGCCGACCAGGCCGGCCCCAAGCACATGATGATCAAGCTGACCCGGGGCAAACTGGAATCGCTGGTGGCCGACCTGGTGGATAAGACCATCGGGCCGTGCAAAAAGGCCCTGGCCGACGCCGGACTTTCGCCCTCGGACATCGACGAGGTGGTCCTGGTCGGCGGCATGACCCGCATGCCGCTGGTGGCCGCCAAGGTCCAGGAGATTTTCGGCAAGGAGCCCAACCGCAGCGTCAACCCCGACGAAGTCGTGGCCATGGGCGCGGCCATCCAGGGCGGCATCCTGGCCGGCGACGTGAAAGACGTGCTGCTGCTCGACGTCACCCCGCTCTCGCTGGGCATCGAAACCCTGGGCGGCGTGTTCACCAAGCTCATCGACCGCAACACCACCATCCCGACGCGCAAATCCCAGGTCTTCACCACCGCGGCCGACAACCAGCCCTCGGTCTCGATCCACGTCATGCAGGGCGAACGCCCCATGTCCGGCGACAACATGACGCTCGGCCGCTTCGAGCTCACCGGCATCCCGCCCGCCTCGCGCGGCGTGCCCCAGATCGAGGTCAGCTTCGACATCGACGCCAACGGCATCGTCAACGTCAGCGCCAAAGACATGGGCACCGGCAAACAGCAGTCGATCCGCATCACCGCCTCCTCGGGCCTGTCCGAGGCGGAAATCCAAAAGCTCATCAAGGACGCCGAGGCCCACGCCGAGGACGACAAGAAAAAACAACTGCTCATCGAGGCCCGCAACCAGGCCGACACCCTGATCTACTCCACCGAGAAGACCTTAAGCGACCTCGGCGACAAGGTGGACCACGTGCTGCGCGGCGAGATCGAGGCCAAGATCGAAAGCGTGAAGAAAGTGAAGGACTTGGAAGACACCGATTCGATCAAAAAGGCCACCGAGGCCCTGTCCCAGAGCTCGCACAAGCTGGCCGAACAGCTCTACAAGCAACAATCCGAAGCCGGCGCGGCCCCCGGCGGCCCGGAAGGCCCGGGCGGCGCCCAAGCCGGCCCCGGCCCCCAGGCGGGCGGCCACAAGCACGACGAAGACGTGGTCGACGCCGATTACACCGAAGTGAAGAAGGACTAGAGAACCGGGGGAAAACCCCATCTCCAAAAAACTTCAACGGTCCAGCCTCGCAAGAGACTGGACCGTTGTTGTTTGAAAAACCGGTTGATTTGTCGACTAGACTACGGTGTTGACTTTCATCCCCTTGCCCGTGGCCTGGGAAATCGCGGCCTGAACCGCCTGGTCGTTGGTCTGAGCCGCCGCCGTCGCCGCTTGCGAAACTGCCGCCGGATTTTGCGCCGCGGCCACGCCGGACGCCGCCGCGCCGCCGAGGGCGTCCCCGGTCGCCTGGCCCGAAACGGCTTTTTCGCCGACCCAAACCCCTGGCGGGGCGAAACCTTCGCTTACCGACGCCGTCATGTCGCTCACCGCCTTTTGCCGCGCCTACGCCGGACCTGATGGTCCTTACACCGTGCTTATCGGCCGGCGCCGAGCGAATCTTTAGCCCTGAGCGAAACTTTTTTTCCCAATCTTGTCCGAGCCTCTCGTTCAATTTATTCTTCGCCAGCTCACGCCCACAAATCGCCTGCGCAACAACCTAAAATGATATGGGATTCCAAAGGGCGCAGCCCTTTGGCCGCCGGAGGCGCTACAAAACCACTTTTTTGCGACAAACGCAGACGCCGGCACAACGAGCCGCTGAAAAAGGAAAACCCCGAACCAGGCGGTCCGGGGCTTTCCTCGCATTGAGGGGGAAAAATCGACGACCGGAGTGGGCGGACACCGCAGTCATCTCTGATCTCTTCATCAGCAAGCCTTATGCCAACTTTTTATACAGGATAACATCCCGATATTATGTGCTTAACTCGCCAGTCTTTGCGCTCGTGCATTGTGTCGCCCACACCACAGATGTGTCGAAAACAACACACATGCCGCCGAATCCACAGCCCTCCGGCCCGTCTTACGCCGTAGAGGCGGGTTTATCCGCCAGGACAACCCGGTCCAGACCGGCTAAATCCTTGCGCACCCGGATGCTCTCAAAACCGGCCGCGCCAAAAATCCCGGACACGGCCTCGCCCTGGGTCCACCCGATCTCGGCGGCCACAAAGCCGCCGGGCGAAAGCGCCGCATACGCCGCCGGAGCGATCGACCGGTACGCCTCAAGACCGCTTGCCCCCGGCACGAGCGCGCTTTTGGACTCGAAATCGCGCACCTCGCGCGATAGGCCCGCGTACTCCGCCTCGCTCACGTACGGCGGATTGGTCAGGATCACGTCGTAGCCGCCGCCGGCCAGAACGTCCCCGAAATCGCCGAGCACGAATTCGATACGCGACGCGACCCCGTGGCGCTCGGCGTTGGCCCGCGCCGCAGCGAGCGCGCCGGGACTCACGTCCACGGCCACACCAGCGGCGCCCGCCAATTCGCAGGCCACGGTCACGGCCAAAACACCCGAACCCGCGCCCAAATCGGCGAAACGAATCGCTGCCGCGCGGCCCACGCGCTCCAGAACAATCTCGATGAGCAGCTCCGTCTCCGGACGCGGCGTAAGCGTCTCGGAACAGACCGCGAACGGCCGGCAGAAAAATTCCTTCTCGCCCACGATCATCGCCACGGGCTCGCCCCGGCCGCGCCTGGCGATCAAAGGACGGATCAAATCCAACTCGGCGTCGCCAAGCGGCCGGTCCAAATCCAAAAAAAGCCGCATCCGGTCCATGCCGAGCGCAAACGCCGCCAACAACTGGGCAGACAAACGCGGACTGTCCACACCCTTGCCGCTCAAATACTCCTCGGACTTGCCGAGAATGTCCCGCACCGTCTGCCTCGCCATCGTTACCTCGCGTTGCCCCAGGGGCTCTGCCCCTGGACCCCGGAGGGATTATCCCCTAGGCGTCCTGGGCTTGTTGTTTGAGGGCTTCGGCTTGGTAGTGGCTGTTGAGTCCTTCGATCATTTCGTCGATATCGCCGTCGAGGAAGGTTTCCAACCGGTACAGGGTCATGCCGATGCGGTGGTCGCTGATGCGGCCTTGGGGAAAGTTGTAGGTCCGGATGCGTTCGCTGCGGTCGCCGCTGCCGACTTGGGAGCGCCGCGCGGCTTCCATTTCCTTGCGTTGTTCTTCTTCTTTTTGTTGCAGCAGGCGCGCGCGCAGCACTTTGAGAGCTTTGGCCCTGTTTTTGTGTTGCGATTTTTCGTCCTGGCAGATGACGACCAGGCCGGTGGGGATGTGGGTGACGCGCACGGCCGAGTCGGTGGTGTTGACCGATTGGCCGCCCGGGCCGCTGGAGCGGTAGACGTCGAAGCGCAGTTCGTTGGCTTCGATGTGCATGTCCACTTCCTCGGCTTCGGGCATGATGGCCACGGTGGCGGCCGAGGTGTGGATGCGGCCCTGGGATTCGGTCAGGGGCACGCGTTGGACGCGGTGCGTGCCGGATTCGTATTTGAGTTTCGAGTACACTTTCTCGCCCGCGATCGAGGCGATGACTTCCTTGAAGCCGCCGTTTCCGGTCTCGCTGGCCGAGATCATTTCCACTTTCCAGCGCTTGCGTTCGGCGTAGCGCATGTACATGCGGAAGAGGTCGCCGGCGAACAGGCCGGCTTCGTCGCCGCCGGTGCCGGCCCGGATCTCCAGGATGATGTTTTTATCGTCCTTGGGGTCTTTGGGCAGCAGCAGGAGTTTGATCTCCTCTTCGACGGCGGGCAGGGCCTCTTTGAGGGAATCGGCTTCCTGGCGCGCCATTTCGCGGATCTCGGGATCGGGGTCGTTCGCCAGTTCCTTGTTGTCTTCGAGATCCCGGGCTATTTGCTTGTAGCGGCGAAAGACGGTCACGACCTGGCCCAGATCGGCGTGGGCCTTGGTGATTTTTTTGTAGCGCTCCTGATCGCCGAGCACGGCGGGATCGGAAAGGTCTTTTTCCAGATCCAGATAGCGGCGTTCGATGTCTTCGAGTTTGGCGAACATGGCGTCAATCCTTCATGGCCGAAGGAACTTCGGAGTCATCGCAGCTCTCGCCCAAGGCGGCGGTGAGCGCGGCGATGGCCACTTCGATCTGGCCGTCGTCGGGTTCCTTGGTGGTCAGCCGTTGCAGGGCCAGCCCCGGGAAGGTGAGCAGCCGGCACAGGAAATTATCCTGGAACCTGCCGGATAGTTTGATGATCTCAAAAGCCAGGGAGCTGATCGGGATCATCAGGAAAAATTTCATGGCGATGACGTAGGCCTGTTTGAGCACGGCGTTTTGCGGCGCCCACCAGGTCATCAGGTACGGCACGAGCACGGCGTAGAGCACGATGCTGATGGCCAGGACGAAAAGCACGAAGGCCGTGCCGCAGCGCGGGTGCAGCCGCGAGAAGATCCGCACGGTTTCGGGCGAGAGGTCGACGCCTTTTTCATACGCCCGGATCACCTTGTGTTCCGCGCCGTGGTAGGCGAACACCCGGCGCACGTCCGGGACGAGCGAGATGGCCAGGATATAGCCCACGAAAATGAAGAGCTTGATCGCGCCGTCCCAGAGATGGAAGGACAGGGAATCGACGCCGCCGCTGACTTTCAGGGCGGCAAGCCCGAGTGAAAGCAGGTGCGGCGCAACCACGAACAGCCCGAGCGCCATGGCCACGGCGGCGGTCAGCGTGAGCGCCATGTGCCAGGGCTTGAGCTCGCCGTCGGTCTCTTCGTCGATGCACTGCTTGGCCGAAAAATTGAGCGCCGACAGGCCGTTGACCAGGGTTTCAAGCAGAACCGGAAAGCCCCGGATCAGGGGTTTCTTGAGGATGGAGGCGCCGGTCAGCGAAAACCAGGGCCGCACCTCGACCAGCACGTCGCCGTCAGGCTTGCGCACGGCGATGGCCAGGCGGTTGCGCGAGCGCATCATGACGCCTTCCATGACCGCCTGGCCGCCGACGGGATCGATGCGAGGTTCAGAAGACATGGCAAGTCCGGGGGGAGGAAGAAAGAGCAGGGGAAAAACCTTTTGTGACCAAAAGGTTTCCCCCCTGCATCCCTTTTCCAGAAAACTTTAAATTATTCAACTCGTTACCGGTACTTTACGCAGGAACGCAAGACCACGCCCCCTGATTCGGCCCCACGGGGGACGGCCGCAAGGGGCCGCGTCCGGGGAGACGCTAGGCGGGCTTGGCTTCCTCGAACTTCGCGTACTTCTTGCGGAAGCGGTCGATGCGGCCGGCGGTGTCCACGAAGCGCTGCTTGCCGGTGTAGAAGGGATGGCAATTGGAACAGATTTCCACGGCCATTTCCTGGCCTTTGGTGGTCAGGGCCTCGGATTCGTAGCCGCAGTTGCAGCGAATTTTGGCCTTGAAGACCTTGGGATGGATACCCTCTTTCATGACGACTCCTTGATCGATCCTTGATAAACTACGCTGGAAACAAAAGCAGATATACCATCAAAAGACGTTTGGCAAGAGAGCCGGGCCGGAAAATTTCGCCGCGACGCACGGGGCGCGACGGGCCGCGAGCGCCCTCGGCTCCGGCTGCCGGAGATATTTGTCCTTCCGCGATTTTCGTGCTAACTGGCCGGGAACAAAGCCGCGCCCGGCCTCAGAGGAATATATGCCCCTACTCGCGAAAAACGACGTCCTGGCCAAAATTCTGGCCGCAAGCCGCGACGACCTCGCCGCTTACGAACACCTGGCGACCGAGGAGCTCGAAATCCTGATCGACGCCGGACGCATGGTCCTGCTCGCCAACCCGGCCCATCCCGACGTCCTGCCCACGCTCATCGGCCAGCCCGGACGCATCAAGATCAACGCCAACATCGGCACCTCGCCGTTTATCTGCGAACCGGGCCTGGAAATCGAAAAGCTGAAAGCAGCCGAGGCCGCCGGCGCCGACACGATCATGGACCTGTCCACCGCAGGCGACCTGGACGCCATCCGCAGGGCCATGCTCGCGGCCTCGCGCCTGCCGCTCGGGACCGTGCCCATCTACGCCGTGGCCCAGAAACACGCCAACGCCGGCGGCGATCCCGCCGATTTCAGCGCCGCCGAGCTGCTTGAGGAAATCGCCAAGCAGGCCGAACAGGGCGTGGACTTCATGACCCTGCACGCCGGCGTCACCGTCCGCGCCGCCGCCCTGGCCGGGGAAGGCCGGCGCGTGCTCGGCATCGTCTCGCGCGGCGGCTCGATCCTCTCGCGCTGGATGCGAAAACACGACCGCGAAAACCCGCTGCTCGAAAACTACGCCCGGATTCTCGACATCTGCCGCCGCCACAACGTGGTCATCAGCCTCGGCGACGGGCTGCGGCCCGGGGCCGGAGCCGACGCGGGCGACGCCGCCCAATGGGAAGAGGTGGTCAACCTCGGCGAACTGACGCTCACCGCCTGGGAGGCCGGAGTCCAGGTCATGATCGAAGGCCCGGGACACGTGCCCCTGCACCTGATCGCGAGCCAGATCCAGGCGGCCAAACGCCTGACCCACTTCGCCCCGCTCTACGTGCTCGGCCCCCTGGCCACCGACGCCGCCCCGGGCCGCGACCACATCTCCGGCGCCATCGGCGGCGCGCTCGGCGCGTACCACGGCGCGGATTTCCTGTGCTACCTCACCCCGGCCGAACACCTGACCTTGCCGGACTTAAGCGACACCCACGAAGGCGTGATCGCCTCGCGCATCGCCGCCCAGTGCGCCGAGGCCGCGCTCGGCCGCCCCTGGGCGGTCGCCCGCGAACGCAACATCTCCGAAGCGCGCGCCGCGCTCGACTGGGAAGCCATGGCCGTGGCCGCCCTCGATCCCCAGATCGTCAGACGCCGCCGCCAGTCCCACAGCCATGAAAAAGAATGCGCCATGTGCGGCAAACTGTGCGCGATTAAGATGAAAGAGCTTTAGAGAAAAGGAAGAGAACCGGGGGAAAACCCCTTTTGTGAACAAAAGGGGTTTTCCCCCGGCCCCCCTTTCCCCAAAAAACTTTAAAGTTTTTTGGAGGTGGGGGGTCGGGGGAGGAACCTTTTTTTCAAAAAAGGTTCCTCCCCCGATCTCCGCAGCTTTTATCCAAAGCCGGGGCCGGGGGACGCAGGCCCCCGGCGAAAATAACAGTGGTTCTGGTTTTCAATCTCAACTTTATCTAAAAACCGACAGCTTGGAGAAACACGATGCACAAGATCGTCTTTATCCGCCACGGCCAGAGCGTCTGGAACCTTGAAAACCGTTTCACCGGCTGGACCGACGTCGACCTGAGCGAACTCGGCGTGGGCGAAGCCAAGACCGGGGCCAAACTCCTCAAGGAAGCGGGCTTCGTCTTCGATATCTGTCATACCTCCTTCCTGCGACGGGCGATCAAGACCCTGAACATCGTGCTCGACGCAATGGACCTGATGTGGCTGCCGGTTTTCAAGACCTGGCGGCTCAACGAGCGCCACTACGGCGCGCTCCAGGGCCTGAACAAGGTCGAGATGGTCGAGAAGTTCGGCGAGGCCCAGGTCAAGATCTGGCGGCGCAGCTACGACGTGCAGCCGCCCGCCCTGGAAGCGGACGACACCCGCCATCCCCGTTTCGATCCGCGCTACGCCGCGCTTTCGCCGGACGAATTGCCGGCAAGCGAATGCCTCAAAGACACCGTGGCCCGCGCCCTGCCTTATTGGTTCGAGACCATCTCCCCGCAGGTCCAGTCGGGCAAGCGGCTTCTGGTCGCCGCCCACGGCAACTCCATCCGGGCGATCGTCAAGTATCTCGACGACATCAGCGAAGCCGAGATCACCGAACTCAACATCCCCACCGGCGTGCCGCTGGTCTACGAGCTCGACAAGGAGCTGCGGCCCATCAAACACTACTACCTGGGCGACCCGGAAGAGATCGCCAGGCAGATCAAGGCCGTGGCCGATCAGCTCAAGAAAAAATAACCCAGGCCGCACCGGGACGCGCTTGCATGACCGATAAAAAATCGAACCTGGGCCACATCCTCAAGCAGGCGCACGTCCACAATATCAGGGGGCTGGAGCGGGTCCTGGCCGAACCGGAACGCCTGGGCGGCCGGCTCGCCGTTCTTCGCGCCGGCGATGTCGCCGGGCGCACCGGCATCCAGGACGCGATCATCGTCGATCACGATTTCGTGGTGGACGGCGCGGAAACCTTGCGGCTGCGCGACTGCGTCATCCACGGCAATCTGCTGGTGACCGGGCGCGAGCGTCCCGCCAAAATCGAACTCGACCACGTCGTGGTCACCGGCAAGATCCTGCTGCATTCGCTCGCCGGCGCGGACGTCCATTTCTCCAACGTCAACGCCCGCTCCCTGACCGTGGCCAAGAGCGAAGTCGCCAAGCTGACCGTAACCAGCTCAAGCATCGCCCACTTCACCCTGGAATTCAACGACATCGCCGAACTCGTCTGCACCCTCAACACCTTTTCGTTCTATACCTTCAATGAAAACCAGACCGGCGCCGTGGTTTTCGACCACGAGCAGATCGATTCGCGCAACCTGCTGGCCGGCGAAAGGCAGCACAAGAGAATCATGGACACCCATGCGCTCTTCGCCTTCATCGAAGGCCGCCCCCGCTATTTCGCCAACGCCGGCTGCGAAGGCAGCCAGTTGCTCAAGACCTTCGATTTTCTCCAACGCTATTCCTCGATCGGTTCGAGCAAGACCTGCGCCAGCCACTACAAATACGCGGCCACGGTGCAACTGCAGGAAAACCGCGCCATGCGGCTGTTCATGATCGCGGTCGGCGGCTTCATCTATCCCAAGCGCATGGTTCTGCTCGGGCTGATCATCATTCTGGGCTTTTCCCTTTTCTACTCCACGCCCCTGGCTTCGTTCGTCCGCTCCGCCGATTCAATGACCGTACACGGCTTATCCATTTTCGAGGCCGTCTACTTCTCGGGCGTAACCTTCACCACGCTCGGCTTCGGCGACATCGTGCCCATGGGCGCGACGCGCCTGATCACGGTCGGCGAAGGCCTGGTCGGCATCGTCACCACCTCGGCCTTCATCATCTCGTTCGTGCGCAAATACGTCGACATGTAACGCGCGACTCTGCTTCGCCCGGTCCTTCCCTCATGTCCTCGTCCAACGCCATCGCCTCCTTGCTGCTCGCCTGGTTTGAGAAGAGCGCCCGTCCCCTGCCCTGGCGCGAAACCTACGACCCCTATCAGGTCTGGATTTCCGAGATCATGCTCCAGCAGACCCGGATGGACCGGGCGGTCGTATATTTCAACCGCTGGATGCAGCGCTTCCCGGACGCGCGCGCGGTCGCGGCGGCGGACATCGAGGACGTTCACAAGCTGTGGGAAGGCCTGGGCTATTACTCCCGGGCCAAGAATATCCACAAGGCGGCGCGGATCGTCGTCAGCCGCCACGGCGGGCGCTTGCCGGACGATCCGGCGGCGCTGCGCGCGCTGCCCGGCATCGGCGATTACACCGCCGGGGCGATCGCCAGCCTGGCTTTCGGGCGCGACGAGCCGGCCGTGGACGCCAATGCCGTGCGCCTTCTCTCCAGGCTCTTCGACGTGGACGAGCCGGTTTCTCTCGCCGCGACCAAAAAACGCCTGGCTGCGCTTGCCCGCGAGCTCATACCCAAGGGCCGCGCCCGCCAGTGCAATCAGGCGGTCATGGAGCTGGGCGCGCTGGTGTGCACCCCGAAAAAGCCGCGCTGCGGCGCCTGCCCGGTCAGCGCGCACTGCCGGGCGCGCCACCTGGACATCGTGCCGGAACGGCCGGTGCTCGGTCCGGCCAAGGCCGTGACGCCGCTCACCGTGGCCAGCGGGCTGCTTATCCACGAGGGCCGGGTGTTCATCCAGAAACGCACGCCGTCCGGCGTCTGGGCCGGGTTATGGGAATTTCCCGGCGGCCGGGTCGAACCAGGCGAGACGCCGGAGGCGGCCGTTGTCCGCGAATTCGCCGAGGAGACCGAAATGGCCGTCGCGGTCGCAAACCGGCTGGCCGTCATCAAGCACGGCTACACCACCTACCGGGTGACGCTGCATTGTTTCGCCCTGCGCCTGGCCGACCCGCCCGCGCCCCCTGCTCCGGTATTGCACGCGGCCACCCGGTCCGCCTGGGCAAGGCTTGCGGACCTCGACGGCCTGGCCTTTCCCGCCGGCCACCGCAAGCTCATCGACCGCCTGGCCGCGGAGCCCGCGCTCGCCAAGCTCCTGGGAATATCCTAACTACTGAAACCATTGATAGTATTCGACAGCCGCCGCAGCGTCAAAAAACTTGCCCCTGGCCGGTTTATCGCTTACATCACTGCGGGCGGCGGGTCCGCCTTCGTTTCGTCGCCGGAAGAGCCGGAGTGTTTCTCCGTATTGCCTCCAACCAAGTAGACTCCCGAGCCATGCCCAAACGCACCGACATCAAAAAAATCATGATCATCGGCTCCGGCCCCATCGTCATCGGCCAGGGCTGCGAATTCGACTATTCCGGCTCCCAGGCCGCCAAATCCCTCAAGGAAGAGGGCTACGAAGTGGTGCTGGTCAACTCCAATCCGGCGACCATCATGACCGATCCGGAGCTGGCCGACCGCACCTACATCGAACCCATCGTCCCGGACATCGTGGCCAAGATCATCGCCAAGGAGCGCCCGGACGCGCTGTTGCCCACGCTCGGCGGCCAGACGGGGCTCAACACCGCCGTGTCCCTGGCCGAGGCCGGGGTGCTCGACGAATACGGCGTGGAGCTGATCGGCGCCTCGCTTCCGGTCATCAAAAAAGCCGAATCGCGCGAACTCTTCCGCGCGGCCATGGAAAACATCGGGCTGAAGGTCCCGGTCAGCGGCATCTGCCGCACCATGGACGACGTGCGCGAATGGGGCCGCAAGATCGCTTTCCCGATCATCGTGCGCCCGGCCTTCACCCTCGGCGGCCAGGGCGGCGGGGTGGCCTACAACATGGAAGACCTGGAGGCCATCGCCCGGGTCGGATTGGCCGCCAGCCTCAAGAGCGAGATCATGCTCGAACAGTCGGTCCTGGGCTGGAAGGAATTCGAACTCGAGGTCATGCGCGATACAAAAGACAATTGCGTCATCATCTGCTCCATCGAAAACATCGACGCCATGGGCGTGCACACCGGCGACTCGATCACCGTGGCCCCGGCCCAGACCCTGACCGATCTGGAATACCAGAACATGCGCGACGCGTCCGTGGCCATCATGCGCGAAATCGGCGTGGAAACCGGCGGCTCCAACGTCCAGTTCGCCGTCAATCCGGCCGACGGCGAGATGGTGGTCATCGAGATGAACCCGCGCGTCTCGCGCTCCTCGGCGCTGGCCTCCAAGGCCACCGGTTTCCCCATTGCGAAAATTGCCGCCAAACTGGCCGTGGGCTACACCCTCGACGAGATTCCCAACGACATCACCCGCGAGACCATGGCCTCGTTCGAGCCGACCATCGACTACTGCGTGGTCAAGATCCCGCGCTTCACCTTCGAGAAATTTCCCGGCGCGCAAGACACCCTCTCCACGGCCATGAAAAGCGTGGGCGAGGCCATGAGCATCGGCCGGACCTTCAAGGAGGCCCTGCAAAAGGGCCTGCGCTCGCTTGAGACCGGCATGCCCGGCCTGGGAAAGGAATTCAGCCGCAAATTCCGGGACCCGCAGGACATCCTGGCCAGCCTGCGCAACCCGAGCTCGGTGCGCCTGTACGCGGTGCGCGAGGCGATCATCGCCGGCATCGGCGTCGAGGACATTCACGCCGCCTCCCACATCGATCCCTGGTTCATCCGGCAACTGGCGGAAATCGTCGGAATGGAGGACAAGCTGCGCTCCTTCGCCCTGGCCGACGGCCTGGCCCCGAACAATCCCCATTGCGCCGACATGCTGCGCCAGGCCAAGGAGCTGGGTTTCTCCGACCGGCAACTGGCGGCCCTGTGGAAACGCAGCGAATTCGACATCCGCAACCTGCGCAAGGACTCGGGCGTGACGCCGACCTACTATCTGGTCGACACCTGCGCCGCCGAATTCGAAGCCTACACCCCGTATTTTTACTCCACCTACGAAACCGGCAAGGAAATCGCCCCCTCGGACGGGAAAAAAGTCGTCATCCTGGGCGGCGGCCCCAACCGCATCGGCCAGGGCATCGAATTCGACTACTGCTGCTGCCACGCCTCCTACGCGCTCAAGGAACTCGGCGTGGAGTCGATCATGGTCAACTCCAACCCCGAGACCGTGTCCACGGACTACGACACCTCCGACCGGCTGTACTTCGAACCGCTGACCCTGGAAGACACGCTGTCGATCATCGAATTCGAAAAGCCCTTCGGCGTCATCGTCCAGTTCGGCGGCCAGACCCCGCTCAACCTGGCCGTGCCGCTGCTTCGCGCAGGCGTGCCGATCCTTGGCACCTCGCCCGACTCCATCGACCGCGCCGAGGACCGCGAACGCTTCCAGGCCCTGCTGCGCAAGCTCGGCCTGCGCCAGCCGGCCAACGGCACGGCCATGAGCTTCGAGGCCGCCCGGAACATCGCCGCCGAAATCGGCTATCCGGTGGTCGTGCGGCCCTCCTACGTGCTCGGCGGCCGGGCCATGGAAATCGTCTACGACGAGGAGTCGCTGGCCTCCTACTTCAAGGTCGCGGCCGTGGCCTCGCCCGAACACCCGATCCTAGTCGACAAATTCCTGGAAAACGCCATCGAAGTCGACGTGGACGCCCTGTCCGACGGGACCGACACTTACGTGGCCGGCATCATGGAGCACATCGAGGAGGCCGGCATCCACTCCGGCGATTCGGCCTGCGTCCTGCCGCCGCACACCTTAAGCCCGGAAGTCGTCCGGGAAATCGAACGCCAGACCGTGGCCCTGGCCGCCGAACTCGGCGTCGTCGGCCTGATGAACATCCAGTTCGCGCTCAAGGACGAATTGGTCTACATCCTGGAAGTCAATCCCCGGGCCTCGCGCACCGCGCCCTTCGTCTCCAAGGCCACCGGCGTTCCCCTGGCCAAACTGGCCACCCGGGTCATGCTGGGCGAAAAAATCAAGGACCTCGACCCCTGGTCCAAACGCCGCCGTGGCTATCTCGCGGTCAAGGAATCGGTCTTCCCGTTCAACCGCTTCGCCGGCGTGGACGTCCTGCTCGGCCCGGAAATGCGCTCCACCGGCGAGGTCATGGGTCTGGACGTCAGCTTCGGCCTGGCCTTCATGAAAAGCCAGCTCGCCGCCGGCCAACGGCTGCCGCTGTCGGGCACCGTCTTCATCTCGGTCAACGACCAGGACAAGCAGGCCGTGCTGCCGGCCGTGGAAATCCTGCGCGACTGCGGCTTCACCATCACCGCCACCAAAGGCACGGCCGCGTTCCTTTCCTCCCACGGAGTGCCCGCCAAAACCGTGCTCAAGGTCTTCGAGGGCCGCCCGCACGTCGTGGACATGATCAAGAACCGGGAAATCGACCTGGTCATCAACACCGCGCTCGGCAAGACGACCGTGCGCGACTCCATGACCATCCGCCAAACCACCCTGCTCTACAACATACCCTACACCACCACCGTGGCCGGCGCCAAAGCCATGGCCCAGGCGGTCAAGGAAATGATCGCCTCCGGCCTGGAAGTGAAGAGCCTGCAGGAATATTACGCGTAAAGATTGATTGGAGCGCGCGGGGCGGGAAAAAGAGAACCGGGGGAGGAACCTTTTGTGGACAAAA
>JADFXV010000099.1 GCA_015233395.1 Desulfovibrionaceae bacterium | reverse complement strand
ATGGCCCGCCCTGACGTGAAGAGCTTCAGCGCGGCCACAAGCCAGCGGACCGGGGCGGTGGTGGAGGTGCTCCGGGGCGTCAAGCACGTGTTCTTGAGCGTGCCGCCGCCGGGCTACACCCAGCACCGCCCCGGTCTGCTGGCTGGTGGCCGCGAGACGAACTGCCTGGCCCGGTCGGCCGGGATGGCGAAGCCGACGCCGGTGTAGGCCTTGTCCGGGGAATAGATGGCCACGCTCACTCCGGCCACCTCGCCGCTCAAGGTGAGCAGCGGGCCGCCGCTGTTGCCCTGGTTGATGGTCGCGTCGGTCTGGATCATGTCCGTAAACGCGGCCCCGCCGATCATCAGGTCGCGGTGCAGGCCGCTGACGACGCCGAAGGTCGCCGAATGCTCGAAGCCGTACGGGCTGCCGACGCTGACGATGTAGTCGCCAAGCCGCAGATCGCCCGAATTGCCGAAAACGGCCGGGATAAGCGGCAGCGGCGCGTCCACGCGCAACAGGGCCAGGTCGGCGGCGGGGTCTTCGTCCACCACGGCGGCGGCGAATTCGCTTTTTCCCTGCGTCCAGAACCCGACCATGATTTTTTCTCCGCCCTTGACCACATGGGAATTGGTGAGAATATACCCGCGCCCGTCCACGACGATCCCGGAGCCGATGCTCTCGAACCACATTTCGCCGCCGCCCTGGAAGACCTGGCGCTTCTGGGCCTTGACGCAGACCACCGACGGCTTGATGCGCGCCACCACCCGGTTCAGGTCGGCCTGAAGATTTCCCAGGACGCCTTGGTCCTGGGCGAAGGCCTCGCCCGGCGAACCGGACAACCGCGCCAGGCAAACCAGGAGCAAAACACAGCCAAAAAGTCGCAAGGCCATGCCTAGGGACCGCTTGCCGGGGCCAGGCCTTGGCTCTCGTACAGGCTCACGCCGTCGAGCACGCTGCCGACCACGCCCTTGTACACGGCGATCCCGCGCTGGCGCAGGGCGGCCGCCGTCTGGGCGGTGATATCGGAGCACACCAGGGCGCTCACCCCGTTCTGGGCCAGCAGGTCGGGCAGCGGCCCCTGGCCGCGCAATTCCAGCATGGCGTAGGCCCGCTGGCCAAGATCGACCAGGATGACGCTTTTGGCGGCCGCCTCGGCCCCGATCTGGGAGCGCAGGTCCTTGTCCGAATTCAGGAAAGCCACGATCCCGGGCCGGACCGCCGCCACCTGGCGAAATTTCTTGTCGATGCCGGTGTTCACCCTGGTGCCCTGCTGGGTGTAGCCCGGCGGCGGCACGCTCAAGAACACGTGCTTGACGCCCCGGAGCACCTCCACCACCGCCCCGGTCTGCTGGCTGGTGGCCGCGCTGAAGCTCTTCACGTCAGGGGTGGCCATGTTGTTGATGGCCACGATCACGTCGCCGCTTTGAAAGCCCACGGTCATGGCCGGCGGGCCTTCGACGTCGTTGACCAGGATGCCCCGCGTGCCCGCCGGCAGGCCGAGCGCGGCGACGTCCTTGTTGGCCAGTTCGGCCACGTCCATGCCGATCCAGGCGGCCTCGACCACCACGTCGGCCGGAGCCACGAAGGGCACGGTCTGGGGAGAGGGCGGCATGGCCGCCAGAGTCACGTCCGCGTCGGCGAGGCGGCCCGCGCGCATCACCGAAAGCCGCAGCGTCTGGCCGATTTTCCCCCGGCCGACGATCGACTGGAACTGGGCCACGTCGCGCACGCGGGTCTCGCCGGCCTTGCGGATCATGTCGCCGACGGCAAGCCCCGCCGCCGCCGCCGGGGAGCCCGGGGCGACGTGGCTGATGATGACGCCCTTGCTGTCGGGCAGGTTGAACTGGATGCGCATGATCTCGTCGATGTCCTGGATGTCCGCGCCAAACCACGGGCCGCCCGCGCCCTGGCCGAGGTCGAGGCCCAGCGGCGCGTTGGCGAGCGTGATCTGCACCGATTTCTTGGACCCGGCGTGATTGACGACCGCCTTGACCGCGTCGCCGGCCTTTTTCGTCGATAAAATCTGTCCCACGTCGCCGGGGACGCCGAGATCCTTGTTGTCCAGGCGGCTTAGGACGTCGCCGGGGACGATCCCGGCCTTGGCCCCGGGCGAACCGGGCAGGACCGTGGTCACCGAAACTCCCGAACCGACCGCGATCCCGAGGCTCGCCGCCGTTTCAGGGGCGATGTCCGAGAGCCCCAGACCGAGATAGGGACCGTCGTTCTTGATCAACTGCATCTGCTGCCCGCCGAGTCCCGCCGGAAGCCTGGCGTCGATCATCTGCATCTGCTGCCCGCCGAGCCCCGCCGGAAGGGGGATGGCGTGATCGGGCAAACGGCTTTGCGTTTGGCCGCCGGGCGCGAGGCGCGCGGCGGCCTGGACCGCTTCAACCTCGCCCTCGCCGGTGCGCCCGGACGGGGTCGCGGCCCGGAAAAGAACCGCGATCAGGGCCAGGGTGCAGGCGGCCATGAGCATCCCAAACCACATGAGCGTCTTGTTCATGGCCATGGGCATCTGGCCGTGCGCCGGCGCCCTTTCGTTCGTCTCTTCGGAAGCGCTCATCGTATGCTCCAAACCAATTTGAAAACCCCCCGGGAAAACCTCTCAAAAAAACCGCGGGACGTTTGGCCCATCAATAAATCGTCCCGGCGCCGCCCGCCGCGCCCGGAGACCTGGCGGCTCCCGGCGGCCCGACTGGCGCGCCGGGCGCGATCATCGCCGCCGGCTGGGCCGGACCGGCGGCCTGGGCCGGACTATTGCTTCCCGGCCTGGTAGGCGTCGAAAATGTCCGTCACCTGGCCGGTCACGCCCGGATAAGCGTTGATGCGCAAAGAACCGAGCGTGGACAGCGCCTGCGGCCCGAAATTGCCCGCGATCGCCCCGCCGACGCCCAGGTTGGCCATGAGCTGGCCGGTTTCGATCCCCCGGCTCGCCTGGCCCGCGTTGGGATTGGCCTCGACGCGGTAGGAACGCCTGGCGATGTCGATGATCACGAAATAGGGCGCGCTTTCGAACTGCTGCGCCACCGCGGAAGAGGGGCCGGGGCTTAACGCGGCCAGGGCGACCAGTCCCGAGACGCCCTGAATGGCCTGGGGCGCGGCCGGTTGGCCGCCGCCCAGGGCGGCCAGATTCTCGGGCAAGGAAGCGATCAGGTTGCGCGAGGTCTTGCCCCGGTAGATGGCGAATTTGAGGTCGCTTCCCGGCTTGGCGTTGTTGAGCGCCGCCTCGAAGGCGTCCAGGGTCGGGGTCGGGGCCGCGCCGGCCCGGACGATCTCGTCGCCGGCGGCGAAACCGGCCGCCGAGGCGATCGAGCCCGGGGCCACGTCGAGCACCAGCACGCCCTCTTCCTTGGCCAGGTTGAATTTGGCCATCATGGCCTCGGTCACGGGCGCGGCGTTCATGCCGAGCGAGGCGGCCGTGAGCCAGTTCAGGGCGGCGGCCTGGGCCACTTTGCCCGGGGCCACATACTGGCCGCTGGCCTGAAAACCGTCGGTGACCACGTGGCACAGCACGCAGTTGCCCCAATACTTGTGCGTCGCCTTCTGGGCGATGGAGATAGGCGCGCCGGTCATGACCTTGGACACGGGCTTGCCCGCGCCGGTGGTGACGTGGCATTTGTTGCAGTTGCCCCAGTCGGGGTGGGTCATCTTGGCGTTGACGTCGATCGGCGGCCCGCTTGCGACCTTGGCCGCCGCCGGGGTCAAACCCTGGCCGGCGTCGACGAACGAACCCGGGCACACGCGCCACAGGGTCCAGCCCACGATCACCACCACCAGGACAGCCAGCACGGCGATGGCCGGCTTGAACTGCCGCATGCAGAAATCCTGTTCAACCTGCTTCATACCGCTCATACAGCCGCCTCGTCCGGTTGCGCCGGGGAAAGTTTGATCGTAATTCTGGCGGTTCGGGTCATGGTCTTTCGGATGGCCGCCTCCGCGTTCTGCTTGACCGCCTCGCCCTGGACCACGGTCAGCCCGCCCGGCACGTGCAGCCAGATCTTGAGTTCAAGCACCGGCCCGAGCTCGCGCGCCAGCACCTTGCCGACCGAGGCCACGTTCTCGACGCCCGCCACGGCCTTGCCGATCTCTTCGGCGAATTCGCCCTCCGGAACCTGGTCGATGAGCTTTAAGATCGATTCGTAGATCGATTCGATGCACAGTTTGAGAATGATCACGCCGACGATGAAGGCGGCCAGCGGGTCCATGAAGGAATAGCCGAGCATCGCCCCGATGATGCCGAGAAGCACCGCGATCGAGGCGTAGACGTCGCTTCGGCTTTCCCAGGCCTTGGCGATCATCGAGGGGCTGTTCAACTGATTGCCGGCGCACACGCTCTGCCGGAACATGAGCTCGTTGATGGCGATGGCGAAAAAGGCGCCCCAGAGCGCGAACCAGCAGGGATGGACCGGCCGCTTCTCGACGATGGTGATGTACCCGTCGTGCATGATGAACAGGCCGATGAAGAACAGGAAGATGTAGATGCAGATCGCGATCATGTACTCGGACTTGCCGAAGCCGTCCGGATAACGTTCGTTGGGCTCCTTGGCCGAGAGCTTAAGCCCGAACATCATCACGAAGGTCGCCAGCAGGTCGGCCACGGAATGCACGGCGTCGGCGATCAGCCCCATGCTCCCGCCGACAACGCCCAGATAGGCCTTGATGACGATCATCATGATGTTGCCCGCGACGTTGACCAGGCCAACCGAGCGGGCGCAGGATTCACACGCTTTGTATTTCATTGTTCTTCGGACTTGCTTTTCTCGTCTTCGATCATTTTCTGCAATTTCGTCGAGCCCCTGTACAGGACCACGGCCAAAACCGCCGTGGCCACGACCAGCACCGTGCCGATGATGTGAGCGATGGTCATGAGTGCGCGCCGTTCACTTGTTTCAGTCTCCCTAAAATACGTAATGGCCCTTGAGCATCGCGAAAATCATGACAAAAAAAAGAATTTGCTGCGTATGTAGTATGTAAATCCCTTTTTTAACTCGGCCTGGCTGATATTTAATCCACATCAGGAAACCGAAAAACGTCAAGAGTCCCATCATCGTCAGCGCCAGCATCAACCAATAGTTCCCCCACAGGGTGACATAGCAGTGAATGCAGGCGACAACGAAAGAAAACGTATTGAGCCAGATGTGATACACCAGCAGGCGGTTCATGTGGAACTGCACGCCTTTTATCTTATAGTGCAACAAAATCCGCTTGGCGGGAAAATACACGTTCGCGGCCAGAAAGAGCACCATGCTCAGATTGCCCGTGCCGGTGGCCAGATTGTAGTCCGAATACCTGGCGTACAGCACGCACGCCAGGGTGAAGACCGACATGGCGATGACTCGCTTGCGCATTGCGCCCCAACCCCACAGGGGCAGGCTGTGCAGATACGTTTCAGTGGTCATGGCCCGGCCGAATCCCTTAATAATTGATCGGTTTGAGGGTTTGGGCCTCTTGGGTGGCCTTGAAGTAAACCGGGGGTTTGAAGCCGAACAGAGACGCGAACACGGTCGAAGGGAACCGGTAGACGTAATCGGAGTAAGCCAGCGCCGCCTCGTTGAACTTGAGCCTCTCGCCGGCGAGGTCCTTTTCCACCTCGACCAGGGCGTTCATGAGGTTCTGGAAATTCCCGGACAGTTTGAGATCCGGATACTGTTCGGCGATGGCCAAAAGTCCCATCAAGGAGGCGGGAATTTCCGGCCCCTGTTTTGCGGACGCTTCCGGCGCGGCGGGCAATTTTCGCCCGGCCAAGGCATCGTCGAGCTTTCCGGTCCTCATCTCGTCTTGCGAAAACAATTTGCGCAGCTTCACGATTTCCGCCAGGACCTGGCGCTCATACTGGGAATAGCCTTTCACGGCCAAGGCGAGGTTGATCGATATGTCGTTGCGCCGCTGCATGAGGACTTCGCACTGGGAGGACGCCTTGAGCATCTCGTGTTCGGCCGAGGTCAGGTTGTTGTAATAGTAAATCGTCGCCAGCAGAAAAATCACCCCAGTCGATGCCCAAAGCAATTTGGCGCGGACGTTCGTTTGCTCCGCCAGCATGAGATAAAACCGGTCGACGAAGTCCCTCACGCCGACATGCCGCGTCTCTAGCGTCGGCTTCAAATTGTACTTCTTGCCGTACGCCTTGACGATGATCTCGGAAATCCGGCTACTGTCCATAATTAACGATCCAAATGCAAGAGGTTAAGCCTGGGACTTTCGTATTCCGTGTAAAACCGAGAGAAGCCCGAAAACGATCATCGCTATCGGAAAAAGGCCGACGCAGAAATCTTTGGTCGCTATGTATTCGTCTCCACCGGCGAACAGGCCGTAACCGCCGACAAGCAGAAAAACCACAGCGATGACAATGTTGGTCTTTTTAAACGGCGTACGGTCAAAGACCACCGACAAGAGGGCCAACAGGCCGAATACGATTGCAACCGGCTGGATAGCGCCCTTGATAAACTCGACGACCAGCGGGCTGTAGTAGAAGGCCAGGAAAAGTCCCATGCCGAACATCAAAAGACCCGCGATAAAATGATTCAGTCTCATAGTGTCCTCTTCTGGAGTCCGCCTCGCGGCTGTGTCCCACATGTGGCGGCCGGGCGCTCCGGTCTGGCTATCTGGGCGCTCCGGCCTTGATCCATTGCAAAAATATTTTCGTATCGGGTCCGGCGAAACGGTGCATCTGCCCCCCCGGTTCGACCAGGGTCTTGAGCAGGCCGTTGTCAACGTACATTTTCACTTCCTCGTACGTGGTCATCTTGCGGAAAGGACCCAGGTGGCAGCGCATGCAATCCTTGGCCAGGAGCGCCTCGATGCTTCCGGAATAGGTGATGTCCCCCGGCCCAGGCTCCCGTCCCATCCCCGGCGCGCCCGGCGGCGGCCCCTGTTTTCCCGGCCTGTCGGGCGGCGGTCCCGCCGTACCGAAGGCGGCGGGGGTCGCCTGGCCGCGAAAACGGGGCGGGTTTTCCGGCGCCCCCGCGTCAATCCAGCCCGGCAGGATGTCCCCGCCCCCCCCGCCGACCCGCGGCATCGCCCCTTGCAGCATGGCCGCGAGCATGCCGTTGTCGACAGCGGCTCGCACGCTGTCCCAGTCCGTCAGACTCCTCGCCCCTCCGGTGTGGCATCGGCCGCAGTCCTTGCGGATGATGTCCCGGATGGTGGGTTCGTAATACACTTGATTCGCGGCCGCCGGAGTGGCTTGGGGCGCCGCGGAATCTCCCGCGGGCGGGACGGCAGCACCCGGACCGCGCTCCGGGGCCCCGGCCGCTATCCAGTCCAGTATGACTGGCGCATCGCTTCCGGCGAACGGCTTCATCAGACTTTGCAGCATGGCTTCGAGCATGCCGCTGTCCGCATACGCCTTGACCGCCTTGTAACTCATGAGGTTTCGAAGCACCCCCGAGTGGCAGCGGGCGCAGTCCTTGGCAATGATCTCCCGGATATCCGGCTCGTAATAAACGCCTTGGGCCGCATTCGCCAAACGGCCCAGGACCGCCGGCGAAAAAAAGGCTCCCGCAAGCATGATCGTCAGCAGCAAGCGCATGGTCTCTTGGGCTCATGGCGTCTTGGGACGAGCTATATCAACCCGCTCATTCAACTGAATCTTCCTGGCTGCGCTCCAACTCCATGACCTTGGTGAAATGCTCCGCGGCTGTCTTGTGATCGTCCCGGCGCACGCACATAAAACCCAGATGCTGATGGTATTTGATCTCTTCGGGATCGAGATCCACGGCCTTCTGCATGGCTTCGATGCCTTTTTCGAGCTGCCCGTCGCCATCAAAGGCCAGGCCGAGAAGATAGTAGCCGCGGGGGTCTTCGGGACGCTCAACAACGACAATCTGCAGCCCGGCAATGGCGTCCTTGAAATTCTTGATTTTCACCAGAAGCGCGCATTTGCGGTAATTCGCGGAAGGATGGTTCGGACGCAGCCGCAGGACCTTGTCGAAGGCGTTGACCGCCCGCGAGAATTCGCCGAGTGAGGCCAGGGCCAACCCCATCTGGTATATGGGCTCGGAATCGTTTTTGTCGTAACGGGCCCATTCCTTCAAGTATTTCATGGCCTCTTCGGGGGCGTGACGCTTCAGACAACGCAGGCTCAAGTTCCGGTATACCTTGACTTTTTCCTTCGGCGTCAGGCTGAACAAGCCGTTATACCAGTCGAGCATCCGGTTCAGCATTCTCCCGCCCAAGAGCAGGAAGGAATTCCAATAAAAAGACGAGGTCTCTTCGACCATCTCCTC
>JADFXV010000098.1 GCA_015233395.1 Desulfovibrionaceae bacterium | reverse complement strand
GTGTCAGGATTCCTGCTCGAACGTAGCATTTGCGTAGAAACACATCTTGGCGATGTTCGCCCGGATATATGGACTATCATCCTTGCGGCAAGTGGCGCAGGTAAAACTTTTACGAAAAACAAAATAACGAAAGGTTTGTCAGAGGCGCTTTCCACGATGGAATTTGATGGTACGGGGATAGTATCAGCAGCCGCTTTTGTGCAAGCATTAGCTAAGAAGCCACGCGGCTTGTGGATTCGTGACGAGTGGGCGCAGTACATGCAGGCTATTGAACAGCCTGGAGGCCCTATGTCTGACATGCGAGACTATCTCCTTAGACTTCATGATAACGCCGATATTTCACGAGAGACAAAGAAAGAAACAATCACAATTGAATCACCGGCTTTAACTATTCTTGGATTAACTGTTATCGATACATTTCATAGATTTGTTACTATTGAAAGTATGCTAGATGGTACAATGCAGCGTTTTGGAGTTGTTGTTGCTCACGATGATCCGACGCGACATTTTCTAGATTATCCTCTTTGGGATGTAAAAACTTCTGGATGGGAAGAGTCGTGGAAAGAAATTGTCGAAGCCACACAACCAAAGTATTTTGCTGATCCTGACATGATGCAAAAAATCTTTGGTGCTTCATACCAAGCCCTTTACAACGAAGCAATTCCAGAGAGTTTTTACCGTCGTATTTTGTGGAAAGCAATAAAATACGCACTCATTTATCACGTTATAAGGGCTGATTCTTCTCCTCAATTGAATTCCGAAGATTTTGGATGGGCGGCAAGAGTAGTTTCTATGCATATAGACGATAGTGCATGGCTAATTGGCGATCATAGTTTGTCTGGTTTGGAACGCATCCTTGCCCGTGCTGACGAGATCAATGCTAGATGTATCGAAACAAAAGGACGGCCCGCAACTGCGCGAGATTTGATTGCCGGGATAAAGAATATAACTTCAGCACAACAGGCCAACCAGATTCTAAGTATGACTGTAGTGAACTACATGCCACCTAGAGGTAAAATTGGCGGACGCCCGGAGGGGTTTTGAGATGAAGAAGAAAAATTTGAATAAAGAAGATTTCGAGATCATGGATGAAATTCATCGTGATGCGATTAAATTTTTTCTTCCGCATGTGATTGAATACATGGAACAGGCCGAGCCCAAATCTGGCCGTGAAGCCACGGCCATTGCTTCGGCATTGGTTGAACTTGCAGACGGACTTATGGCTTCTGCTAAAATTCCAGGTGAGACACGGGCTGACTTGTTTCGCCTACAGGCTAAAGCCAGCGCAAACAATACGACTTTATACGGTGAAGTAATGCCTCCAGCTTGACCCAGGAACCTTCTAGTCGTTTCGCCGTACCTCAGACCGAAAAAAGCCCCAGACGCGAACCTGGGGCTTTTTTGTGGCTTGCTGCCGGTATCCATAAGGGCCTACTTCTTGGATTTTGAAGGCTCCGATTTAGGAGATTCAAGGGGTTTGTAATCCGGCATCTTCCAGCCAGAATAGTATTCCTTCCCATCCCTATCATAGGTTCCAGGGTGACAAGTGCCATTCTTATCGATGGCCCAGCCGCGCACGGTACAGGTTACAATAGGGTTGAGTTCGCCGCGCTCGTGGAGCTTGGCGGCAAGACGGAACTCCTCCGTTGCCTGGAAGCCTTGAAGCTTTGCCAGTTCCACAGTTCCGGCCTGATACCCGGCCTGATAAGCGCGATCATTGAGCCAGTACACAAGCGCACCAACGACCAAGGCCATGACAATGAGGCCTGAGCCGATCCAGGCAATCATGGTTCGAGCACCGGCAGCAGCGGCGGACTTTTCAGCCGCGCCCTGGATGGCGCTTGCGATCTCCGCTTCCGCCTGGGCATGAAGCCGTTTCAAGTCCGCTTCGGCCAGTTTTTCGGCCTGGGCAACGATGTTTTTGGTCCCTTCCGTGATCTTGGCCGGAATCCCATCATAAAGGCCGTGGTAGTGATCGAAGACGACCAACAGGCAAAGGAAGGTGTCTTGACCCGCAACGTCTAAGGCGTTCGCCATCTTGACGATACGAGCCAAGTCCTCATTTGTGGCCGGTTTGCCATTAACTCTTTGGTAGACCTCTGCGAGGTTCATAACTACCCCTCAAGGATTGGTTGCAAGGCGGCATGGGCCTTCTTGCGCCACGATTCGAAAAAGAGCTTGTCACCGAACGTCAACGACTCAGCGACTTCATGCAAAGGCTTACGCTGAGTGTAAACAATGTTTGCGATGTTCGACATCAAAGCTGGCACATACGCATCACCGGAGACACGCTTTTTGATCTTCGATTCATCGAACAGCTTGAAATCATCAAGCGAGCCGAAGTAGCCGTTTTTCACAACAAAGCTGCGAGCAGGTTGAACGACCTTCATAAAACCATCAAGCAGAATCAGTCCATCCTTCTGGGCATTGATAGCCCAGAGCAGGAGCATATCAACGCCCAAGGCTCCGAAAAGTTCGCCATACTGCTCGACCCCGGCAGTGTTCCGAGCAGCGGAGTTGATGACCACTGGACGGCCAGAATCAAGACGAGTGTGCATTTCTGTCAAGACTTCTGACCAGCCGGTTGCGGAGTCCATATCACCCGTGATCGATTCAACACAGCCGCCATAGGCCTTGAGAACGTCAGGATTGGCTTGATCGGTTTCGATCAAAAATGGCTCTTGCTCGCGCAAGAGATCGAGAACGAGCATGGACACCAGGGACTTACCAACGCCGCCTTTGGCTCCACCGACATAGATAATGCCTTTCATGGCTAAATCTCCTCAGGGTCAGGGGTTACGACAAAGCCGCCCTTATTGGTAGGAGCGGCAGCAGGGGCCGGGTCGGCTTTCTTGTCCTTGTTCTTCTTGCCAGAGCGCGGCGCGGCGGCGGGTGTGGCTTCGGGCTTGCCCTTCGAGGGCGTCTTCGCCCGAGTAGGGGAAGCCCCGTCTTTCACTTGTCCGAGATAGAAGCGCAACGTACTGGGCTTGAGGTCAACTTCATTGGCAGTAATGACTTCAAGGATGGCGTTGACAGAGTGGCCTTCGGCCATGAGCTTGCGGATTTCACCCGCAAGAGTCTCTACCAGAACCCGATTGGTCATAACCTTGCGCGAGCGCAACTCTTCAAAACCTTCTCGAATCTTTGCGAGAAGTTCTTCCGGATGCTGGTGAATCTGTACCTTTTTGGCTGCTACCATGTAATTACCCTCCTTCGTAGGGTTAGCTTTAAATCCCTGATAAGCCTGCCAGGGGGTTGTGTCAATAGCTCTTTAAATGTTCTGCGAACTCTTCATTCAAAAACTTTCTTTGATTGTTTACTCTTCAAGACTTGACTGATTCCCCTTCGGTGCTTATTTGTAGGTCTAGGGTAGTTAGGAGTAGCAGGATATTGGTCGTCTTACTCAGTCGCTACGCTCCTTCGACGCCTCCCATATCCTGCCTGGGTGCTGCGCCCAGGACCAGCGGTCAAAGAGGAGTTAGAACATAATGGATGAAAGAAAAGATACCGTTCCCTCCGGTTCTCAGTCGGGAAAGACCCTCCTTCAAACCTCTAGGAACGGAGTCACACCCGCCCGCCGCGCCGCGCCCAAGGGAACGCCTTTGACCGGGCCTGAAGGTGATTCTCTTACGATCCGTTTGATGGCATCTGACAAGTCAAAAATCCTTGAAAATGCTGCCCTGGCAGGCCTCACGCCCTCAGAATATGCCCGGCGCGTACTGCTTGGAAAGAAAGTTGAAGCAAAACAGCCTATTATCGAAGCCCAGGCGATAGCCAAGCTCGAAAGCATCCGGGGCCTTATCAAGCAATTATGGAAGTCCGAGCGGTTTGATACCACAGCCGTATTCAATCATGTGAACCAAACGCTTGCTTGGATTCGCAGGGGCGGTAAGTAAAATGATAGTCAAAAAGTTCAAGGCCAAACAGGCTAAAAGCAGGGCGCAGCATGTCCATGATATAATGGACTACACGACAGGCCAGAAAGAGCTTGACGATAAAGTGTTGCATACTGAGTTCGTCAATTTTCAGTCTGCCGAGTATGAAGATATCAAGTCTGAAATGATAGTGCTTGCAGAAAAAGCCCCGTCGAATAGCAAGAATCCAGTAATGCACATGATGATTTCTCTTCGGAGTGGCGAAACCCCATCGAACGAAGAAGCGCGGAAAGCTGTCAAGACTATGCTAACCGAGCTTGGCTATCAGGATTGCCAGCACGCATTCAGCGTTCACCAAAATACTGACAATTATCATTTACATATTGCGGTCAATCGTGTTGATCCTGTGACACATAAAGTCCACTGGCATTTCAGGGATACAGACCTGATGCACAAAGCCTTGGCAAGGATTGAGAAGGAACAAGGATGGAGCCGAGAGAAGAACGCTCTGTATGTCGAGATTGATAACGAAGTGATTCCAACACGAAATGTTGAAGAGCTTTCAAATGTGAAGATTCCACCGGAGGCCAGGGCCATGGAACACCGGACGGGCGAGCAGTCAGCGGCCAGGATAGCAGCAGAAGAGGCCTTGCCGATTCTCTTGACTCGTGAGTCCTGGGGAGACGTTCACCGGGACTTGGCGGCTATCGGGTACGAGTACAAGTTAAAGGGCGGTGGAGCCGTGCTTGTGGCCCATATTGACGGCCAGGAGATAGGCGTCAAGCCTTCCGACCTTCACAAGAAAGCGGCCCTCAAGGGCATGACCGACCGGCTAGGCCCTTATGAGGCCTTGGCCGTTGAAGTCGTGGATCGCAGACCCGAACCGCTTCCAGACATGCCCCGTGAAGTCTTCGATAGGTTCCAGGCCGAGAAGTCGGCCACGGTAGAGAAGTCCACCGATATTCACGCCCAGCACGAACATATGAAGATGGAGCTACAGAAAGAGCGCAAGGAAATTTTGAAGGCACTTCAAGACCCTTCAACCGACTGGACGGGTAAGGGCGTTCTTTTGGCAGCGATGCAGAAGGTTACAAGCGAATACCACAAGGACCAGATTGGAAGCCTTACGGAGCGATACAAGGAAAAGATTCAAAGCAATAGACAGATCATGGATAAGGTCAGCGATTTAGAAACATGGGTTTCATTGAACTGCCCGCAGTATTCGGAGCAAGTCAAGAGTGCTGTAGACCGCGCATCTACTCAAGTGGAGTTGAAGATTGACCAGCCGCTTACCGGCGAGCTTGCAGAAAAATATACTGCATTCGTTGAGTATCATAAATCTGTCGGAGCGGAGCGGTATAGAATCACAAGCAAGGGAGAGAAGGACGGCAAGCCGATAGCCTACGTCTTTGGCCGTGATCCTGAAACAAAGATTGCCGAAGGGTTTACAGCGGACGAAGTTCATAAACATATCGGCCACATGCTTCGCTTCGCCAAGAAGGGCGAACACCTCTATTTCACTCCCTTGTCTGAAACAACGCATCATATCCTTGTGGATGATCTTAACCGGGAACGGTTGGATAAGATGCGGGCCGATGGTTACAACCCAAGCGTTGTAATTGAATCTTCTCCGGGGAATTTTCAGGCAATTGTCAATGTTCCAAAGCTTGGAGAAGACAAGGAACGAGACAAGTTGATTGGAAACAAGATTTCCGAAGGCCTTAATAGGGTCTATGGAGACGTAAACCTTTCAGGTGCTATTCATCCTCACCGTGTACCGGAGTTTCCAAACGCGAAAATAAAGTACATGGCCGAGGATGGAAGCTTTCCGCTTGCCAAAGTTACGCACAAGGACGGCGGGACTTGCAATAAATTGACGGCTTTTTCGCTCTATATGAACGAGCATTTTGATTACATCATGTTCAAAAACAAGGTGAAGAAGAATCCCCAGGAAGATCAAGAGAAAGAAGCCGAGTTGAAGCGCCAGAAAGAGGCCCAGGAACAGACGAAGCAGACCCAAGAGCATGAGCAGAAGCGGCAAGACCTGGTTAGCCTTTACCGGGCTCACAAGAAGGCCGCGCTTCGCCATGCGAACCTGAAAGAGGAAGAGGCCAACGCGAGCCGGGTTGACGCCATGATAGCCGTCAGGCTTCGGGGAACCGGCCATAACAAGACTCAGGTTGAGGCCATACTTCGCGCAGGAGCGCCCGAAGGCCGTGGAGATGCCCACAAGTGGGCCGAGTACAGTCAGAAGACAGCAGAGCACGCTTTCAGCGAAGAGAACACCCGGAAGCTCCGGACCCAGTTCAGCCGGTTTGTGAAGCAGTGGCGGGAGATCGAGCGCAAGGCCCTGGAGAAGGACGTACCCGTGGCCGTGAAGGATGAAGCTCGCCAGAAGCAAATCACTCAGCAGCAGCAACAGCAGCAGCAAAAGAAATCTCAGGAGAAAAAACATGGACTCGAACGAAAGCCAGCAATCAAGCCAAAGCAACAAGTCGATAGAGGCCCAGGTTCCCAAGGATTTGGCCCGCGCTAAGCGCGTGGCGACTGACTTTGTACTCCAACAGTGGGCCGGAATGGTTCAAGATGCTACGAAACAGTTTGGCAGCGAGAAGGTCAGGCCCAAGGAATGTATTCCAACTTGCGTTTGCATTGATTGTCCGGACGCAGCGTGGAGCATCGAATGGCTTAATTACAAGTACAAAAAGGACGAACGGATTCCGGCATACGCTACAATTGAGCCAAACAACTGGTCATTGCTTTGCTTCTGCAAGGGCAAGCACCGTCACATAGGCGGCTATCTGAACCTCCCCAGGCCTAAAGGCCGGGGGTTCTGAAGGCTGTACTGCAAGACTCTCCGAAGCTCTCACTTGCTCCAAGGCAAGCTACAACATCCTCGGCCTTATCCTGCACTGATCCTTCTTCGCCATGCAAACCATTCCGGCTTCGGTTCAGACCGAAGCTGGCAAAGCGAACTTCGCCGATCATGGTTTGATCGCATCTCGACATCGCATGACACAGGAGCGGTTCCGCACCCGGCCAGGCCTGGACGGCCTGGCGCATGTCGAGATCATCCCCCACCACGTTCATGGCGAGGAATGCTGAATACAAGTCGCGCTGGGCATGAATGCCACAATCGCAATGATGCCACCTTTTGGACAACGCCTTTTTTTCGGCGGTTCCACATTGGTGACAGGTTTGAGACAATCGGTTTCGCACGGGGAATTCGTTCACTACGCCACCGGCACTTTCAGCCTTGCGACGCAACATAGAAACGAACATCCCAGGCGCACGAAAACCGACGCTCTTACCAAACATGCGTTGCCATGCCCTGTACGACAATTTTTCTAAGTTGATGAATTTGCCCATGGTCAGTACACGGTTGGCCATCTGCCCCTGCAAAGCCTTGCGATAGGCCGCCAGTCTGCGGCTTACTTCCTCCAACCGCACCTTATCCTGACGGTATGCATTCGACTTTTTAAGCCGCACTCCTTTTTTGATAGTTCCGTTCGAATTAAATGCCTCCGGGTTGAATGCCCGGCGCGAACGGTTTAACCGACGCTGAATGCGGCGGACTTCCTTCTGGATGGGCTCAAGCTGCGCGCAAAAAGCCCCAAGGAAGGCATCGTCGACTGAAACTGCCGCGATAGTCGATGGCCCGAGATCGAGGCCGACAACAGTTTCGCCGATTTTATTTTTCTCTTTCCTTTTTGGCCGGCCTTCCTGAACAAGTTGAACGTAGAAGCGATTTTGTCCGGCCAGTTTGCGCCGGACGATCCTAACGTATTTCGTCGGGCAATCCAGTCCATGCGCCTGTACGCCGTATTTGTCCTTCGGGTCGAAAAGCGCGGGGAGCTTCAGACCGGACCACACAACCTGGTTTTCGCGCCATTTGATGCCTTGCGTATTGGTTTTTCCCTCAACGGAATCAAACTGGTTCCAACCTTTGAATCGAGGTTTGCCACGTTTGCCAAACGCGAATTGTTGTACAGCGCTCCAAACTCTTGTCGCAATTTTTTGGCAAGTATTTATATCTAGATGGTCCCCGATATGGCATGCGTTTTTAGTTATAGCTGCAAAAGCATGCAACGAATATTCATTGAATTCAAATTTTTTATTTAAATCCTTAAATGTCTGGGCACGCTCCGGATTATTGATTTCCTTGACTTTAACTTTATTATTTTCTGAAGGCTTTGAAGACACGAAAATTTTAGGCATCATGCGGGCCACTTGGTATGCCTTGGATTCCCGCATAAGCTTCAGGCGGCTCAAAGCCTCGCTTAAAACAGCATTATACAACTGCCGGGCACAATCCAGGCGCACGAGAAGAATTTTCTCTTGCGATGGACTTACCTTGAGCTGAAGATCAAGGATGAATGAATCAGACTTGCTTTTGGCGTTCGACATATTGCTTAATCACTTGGAGCGGCGCGCCGCCCACGGTTGAAACAAAATACGAGTTGGTCCAAAGCGTCGGCAATCTCTTTTTTAGCCAAGGAAATTCTTTTCGCAACAGGTTAGACGACAATCCCTTGAGATATTTTACAAGCTTATGGACCCCATATTGCGGATCGACCTCGAAAAGCAGGTGGACATGATCGGGCATCACCTCAACCTCGATCACCTCGGCCTCAAGTTCGTTTACCGCATCGAAAATAATTTCTTTTAACCGCGCATCAACACCGTCGACCAGGACTTTTCGGCGATACTTTGGGCACCAAATGACATGGTATTTACACGAATAAACGACGTTTCGATTTGATTTATATCCGACCTCGAATTTTTCCATGAGGCAAAT
>JADFXV010000097.1 GCA_015233395.1 Desulfovibrionaceae bacterium | reverse complement strand
CCTTGGAGGGCGCGGCGTTTTCCGGGGATTCCAGGCGCTGGGCCAGTTCCATGAAGGCCCGCGAGGCCCGCGAGGCCGGGGCGGCGGTCAGAAGCGGCAATTGCCTGGCGGCCGCCCCGGCCACCGCCCCGTCGCGCGGGATATGGCCCAGGTAGCGGCAGGCCAGGCGCAGGTGCTTGGCGGCGGCCTGGCTCATGCGCTCGTACACCGCCCGGGCCTGGGCCTCGCTCGCGGTCCGGTTGAAAAGCAGAAGCGGCGGCCTGGCCAGGCCGTTCTCCTTGAGCACCTTGATCAGGGCGTAGGCGTCGGTGATCGAGGCCGCCTCGGGATTGACCACCACCATGATTTCGGAGCAGGCCAGGCACAGCGAGACCACCTGGCGGCTGATGCCCGGGGAATTGTCCACCACCAGGTAGTCGTGGCCGGACAGCGCGGCGCATTCGGCGGCCAGGCGCGCGCGCAGGGGCCGCGACAATTCGGCCATGCGCGAGACTCCGGAGCTGCCCGCGATCACGTCCACGCCGCCGCCGGCCGGAGTCAGGGCGCTTTGCAGGGACGCGCCCTCGAACAAAACGTGTTCGAGCGTGACCCGGGGGGTAAGGCCGAGCAGGATGTCCACATTGGACAGCCCCAGGTCGGCGTCCAGCAGGCATACGCGCAGGCCGCGCCTGGCCAGGGCGAAGGACAGGTTCACGGCCACGCTGGTCTTGCCCGCGCCGCCCTTGCCGCTTGCGACGGCCAGCACCCGGCTCAGGGGCGCTCTCCGGGCGCGGCCAGGCGCTCGACCGCAGCCAGCAGGGATTCGATCTGGAAGGGCTTGCGCACGCAGGCGGCGGCGCCGAGCGCCATGGCCTGGTCGATTTCCTCGGGGCTGGCCATGCCGGTGAGCACCAGCACCGGAGTGGAGAATCCGGCGATTCCCTTGGCCTCGCGCAAGAGCTCCAGACCGCCCAGCACCGGCATGCGCACGTCCAGGATCATCAGGCTGAAGCGGCGCTGCGTGAGCAGGGCCAGGCCCTCGTCGCCGTTTTTGGCGCAGACCACCGAGTAGCCCCGCGATTCGAGCGATTCGCGCAGGATGTCGCGGATATGCTGTTCGTCGTCCACCACCAGCACGCTCGGGCCGCCGGAAGGCTTCTCGGCCCGCCGGTCCCCGGCCAGGGCGCCCGAGGCCGCGCCGGCCGGATCGAGCGGCAGGGTGACGGTGATCCGCGCCCCCTGGCCGAGCGCGCTCTTCACCGCGATCTCGCCCATGTGCTTGGCCACGATGCCGTAGGCCGTGGACAGGCCAAGGCCCGTGCCCTTGCCTTCCTCCTTGGTGGTGAAAAAGGGGTCGAAGATGCGCTCCAGGTTTTCCGGGGCGATGCCGACGCCGGTGTCGGCCACGCCGATCACGACCGCGCACAGGCCGGGGTCGTACGCCGCCGTGAGGGAAAGCCGTCCGCCCGAGGCCTCCATGGCGTGTTCGGCGTTGATGAGCAGATTGAGAAACACCTGTTCGAGCTGGCGCGCGTCGGCCTTGATCGTGGGCAGGCCGGGCTCGACGTTCAGGTCCACCTCGATGCCGAGCTTGTCCAGGCCGCTGCGCACCAGAGCCAGGGTCTTCTCCAGGATCACCGCCGGGGCGACCTCCTCGACGCGCAGCGAGGCCGGGCGGGCGAAGTCCATGAGATTGGTCAGGATGTGGGTGATGCGCTCGATCTGTTCGAGCATCTGGCGGAAGACCTTTTTCTTGGCCGGCTCGCTTTCCTTGAGTTCCAGGAGCTGGGTGCGGGCGTAGACGATGGCCAGGGGGTTGTTGATTTCGTGGGCCGCTCCGGCGGCCAGCTGGCCCACGGCGGCCAGGCGCTCGGCGTGCAGCAGTTTCAAGTTCACCGCCTGCATCAAGCGCAGGGCGACGGCCAGGCGTTCGGCCCGGTCGCGGCAGCTTTCCAGCAGGGCCAGGCGCGAGACGGCCTGGGCGGCCAGCTCCGCCAGCAGGCGCAGGGCCCGGTCGCGCTGCGGGTCGTTGTGCGGACCGTTCGTGGAATCGGCCTCGCCTTCCGGCGCGAAGATCATTTCCCCGGCCGCGTCTTCCGGGAGTGCGCCAGTCGAACCGCTCGAGCCGGCCGAGCCGATGCGCACAATCAGGAAACCCCGATGGAGGTGGATGGGCGCCTCGCCCGAGGCGAAACTCGAGCGCGCCGGACTTGCGGCCAGAACCTGGAGCAGGTCGTCTGGCAGACGCCCGGCCTGGTCGAAGACCGGGACGAGCCCCCCGGGCGCGGGCTCAAAGCGGCCGGTCAGGCTGAGCGTCTTGCCTTGAAGCAGGCACAGTCCGGTCAGGCGCGCCCGGCGCCCGCCGTCGTCCGCAAAGGCGTCCCCTGGGGCTTGCGAAGCGGAGTTTTGCGCGGCGTCCGGGAGGGCGGCCCGGTCCCGGCGCATATAGACCAGCGCTCTTTGGCCCGAAAAACCGTTCTCCAGGGTTCTCGCCAGCGCCTCGCAGATTTCCTCGGCGCCGATCGGACCGGCCGGACCGGACAGCGTCGCCGCCGCGCCGGCCAAGGCGGAAAGCAGGGCGTTTGAATGGGTCAGCGCCTTCGCGGACGCCTGGGCCGCGCGCTCGAGCGCGCCGAGCCGGGCGTTGGCTCTGGACAGGGCCTGAAAATAAAAACCGGCGGCGTCGGCGGTAAGGTCGAAAGCCCCGGCGCGCTCGGCGTAGCCTTGGCCGATCTTGGCCTTGATCCGTTCGAGCGCGTCGCCGGAAAAGCCCAGCGACTCGGCCAGCAGACTCCGGTCGGCGGCCGAAACCGAGGCCGCCTTGCCGCCCATGACCTCGTGGGCCAGGATGTCGGCTAGGGCGACCAGACGGGTGGTCTTGGAAGCGGCCGCGTCCGAGACCAAAGCCCGAGGCGGCAGATGGTGCAGCCAGGCGGCTTCGGCAAACAGTTCGGGAAGTCCCCATTTCTCCGCCAGCCGCTTGCCCGCGGTGGCGTGGTCCAGGCCGAAGGTCTTCTCTTCGAGTTCCAGAGCGTCGCCGCCCTCGGCCTCGGCCCTGGCGGCGACGGACGCGTAGCTTTCCGGATCGGCCAGGATCAAAACCAGCGAGCCGCAGTCGTGCATCAGTCCGGAGGCGAAAGCCCGCTCGGCCAGGCGCGGTTCGACGGCCTCCGCCAAAAGCTGCGCGCCCACGGCGCAGGCCAGACTGTGCTTCCATACCTCCAGGACCAGCGGATCGCCGTCCTTTGGCGCCAGGTTCAAGGCCTCGCGCGCGGCGATGCACAGGGCGATGGAACGCACCGTGGCCAGCCCGAGCACCATGATCGCCTGGGCGATGGTTTCGACCGCCTTGATGCGGTGGTGTTCGGCGGCGTTGGCCAAGCGCAGAAGCCGCAGGGTCAGGGACTGGTCCGTTTGGATCAGGCCGGACAGTTCGTCCAGGTCCGTTTCGTCGGCAGCGGCCAGGGTCAGGATCCGGGCCGCCACCGCCGGCGGCGCGGGCAGGTTGTCGATGGTCGCGATGACGCCCAGAGGGTCGCCGCCGGCCTGGGAACGCGATGGGGCTTTGGCCATGTGTCGTCTCGCCGCAAGATGTTGGGAAGGGCTCGGACACGGGTAGCAAACACCGGGGCGTTTGCAAAGCGTTCCGGGGATGGCGGGGGGAAGGACTTGCAATAAGGGTGGTCTTTTAACGCCTCCGGCGGCCAAAGGGCTGCGCCCTTTGGAATCCTGTATAAAGTTTTTTGGGGGAAAGGGGGGTTTCCCCCCGGATTTTCCGCCCGCCTGCGCTCTCTTCGCGGGCGGCGTCCGCCGGGCGTCAATGCGTGACTTGGGACAGGCCTTGGATGAATTCCGTGAGCCGGGTTTGTTCCTCGGCCGTGGGCAGTTCGAAGGACAGGCCCAGGAAGAAGCGGTTGCCTTCGATCTTGTGCATCCGGCGCACCTGGGCGCGCATGGCCAGATGCAGGTTCTTGTCCCGGTCGGTGAGGGTGACTTCCACGTCGGAATTGGCGGGCGCGCCGGAATCGGTTTCGCAGAGCAGGCCGCCGAAGCTGATGTTTTTCGCCCGGCACACGAGGTTGCCGCCGCGTCCGCCCGGCAGGCTCAGGCTGAGCTGGCTGTCGATGGGATAGCGCGGGTGCTGGCGTTTGGGATCCCTGAAGGCGGCCACGTGGTTGCGCTTGCGTTTGGCCTGGTACAGGGCCTCGTCGGCGCGGCGCAGCAGTTGGGCGCAATCCAGGGCGTCGGCCGGGTAGGTGGCCACGCCGACGCTCACGGTGATCGGACCGAGGTTCGCGCCCTCGTAAACGACCGGGGTGCGCGCGACTTCGGCCCGGATGCGTTCGGCCGCGATCAGGGCTTCCTCGCGGCAGGACTGGGGCAGGATGACCGTGAACTCCTCGCCGCCGAAGCGCGCGGCGCGGTCGCACAGCCTGGCGCTCTGGTTCAAGATCCCGGCCAGGGTCCGCAGGGCCTGGTCCCCGGCCAGGTGGCCGTGCTTGTCGTTGACGCGCTTGAAGTGGTCCACGTCGATCATGAGCAGGGAAAAGGGATGGCCGAAGCGCCGGTAGCGTTCCATTTCCCGGGTCAGCTCGATGTTGAAGTAGCGGCGGTTGAACAGCCCGGTCAGTTCGTCCTTGTAGGCGCCCTCCTCTTTTTGCAGCAAAAGGCGCACCTCGACCAGGACCGGTTCGTTGAGCATGGGTTTGACGTACTGGAAATAGTCGCACACGGCGGTGAGCAGCCCGACCGGCCGGGAGAGCCGGTCGGCCAGTTCGGCCTGATGGACCAGAATGTCGTTGACGCAGATTTTGGCCCGAGGCGGGGAAAGTTCCAGCCGTGTCAGCTGGTACAGGGCCTCGCTGTAGATCTCCTCGCCGAATTCCTTTTCCAGGGAGGCCCAGCCCGAAACCGAGATCGTTGTCGCGGCTTCGGAACGCTTGATCAGGGCGTTTATTTTTTCGTGCCGCCCCGTGTCGGAAAGATGCTTCAGCATGCCGCCTCGCTCCCCGGAATCACAGAAAAACGCCGACCCCTACATATATTTTCGCGATAATACCATAGCCGGAATTTTCGCCGCGAGCAAGCATTTTGTCGCGGATGACATGCTGGGCGAGTCGCGGGCGACAGCTGCCCCGCCTGGCCCGCGCCGCCGCGAAGGGGGTCCGATCGGACCAAGGGGCCGCCGGTCAAACCGGTCGAGCCGGACCAGGCCGGAAAGGCCTGGACAGGGCCGGCCGGGATTGGGTAGGTGTGCGCAGAGGCCGCCAGGCAACGCCAGGCGGCCGGCCGCCGCCTTTTTCCGGCCAAGGCCGAAGCCCGGGAGTGCCGATGAGCGAGCGCACCATCCTGCTCGTGGACGACGAACCGCGTCTGCTTGAGACCTGCAAGGAAGCCCTTGAAGGTCCGGGCCGCGCCGTGCTCACCGCCTGCGACGGGGCCGAAGCCCTTGCGACGCTCGCCCGGGGCGGCGTCGATCTGGTGATCAGCGACCTCAAGATGCCGCGCTTATCGGGCATGGAGCTCCTGCGCCGCATCGCCGAGCAGGGGCTCGACGCCGACGTGATCGTTCTGACCGGCTACGGCACGGTGCAAAACGCCGTGGAATGCTTAAAGCTCGGGGCCGTGGACTATCTGCTCAAGCCCTTCAAGATCGCGGAGCTGTGCGCGGCGGCCGGGAACGCCCTGCGCGAACGCGGTCTGCGCCAGGAAAAAGGCAAGGTCGACCAGCTGGTCGCCATGCTCAATCTGCAAAGCGTCCTGTCCGGGCAAAACGACCAGCGCGGCATGGTCAAGGAATTTTTGAATCAGGTGCGCGCGGCGTTCGAGCCGGATGGGATCGCCCTGTTTTTTTCCCGGGAAAGCCTGGGGCAACGTCGCGACATCGCGCTCGGGCCGTTTTTCCGCGCCCAGCCGCAGACGCGGGGTTGGTTCGCCGCCCTGGCCGACCGGCTGTTGCGCCAAGGCCGGCCGAAACTGCTCTCGGCCGAGGCGCTCGGCCGGGCCATGGCCGGGGTCACCGTCGACCCTCCGGCCTCGGCCATGGGCGCTCCGGTGGCCGGCGGCGGCCAGGCGACCGGTTCGGTGGTGGTCCTGCGCGGGGCGGGCAAGCCCGCCTATACCGGAGACGACCTGCACCTGCTCGCCATCTTCGCCTCCCACGCCTCGTTGTGCTTCGAGAGCCAGCGCAGCTGCGCCATGCTCAAGGAGGTCAACCGCGAGATCCTCTTCTCCCTGGCCAGCGCCGTGGAGGCCAAGGACACCTACACCCGGGGCCACTCGGAACGGGTCGGGGCTTACGGCGTCAAGCTCGGCCGCGCCCTGTCCCTGTCCGGCCGCGAAATCGAACTGCTGCGCATGGCCGGGGAGCTCCACGACATCGGCAAGATCGGCGTGCCCGACAACATCCTGAACAAACCCGCCAGCCTGACCGCCGAGGAGACCCGGGTGATGCGTCAGCATCCGGGCATCGGCCGGACCATCCTGTCCAAGGTCAGCGCTTTGGAGGGCGTCCTGCCCATCGTCACCCACCACCACGAGCGCGTGAACGGCCGGGGGTATCCGGACGGCCTGGCCGGGGAGGAGATCCCCTTTCTGGCCCGGGCGCTGTGCATCGTCGACAGCTACGAGGCCATGATTTCCAACCGGGCCTACCATGCGGCCAGAACCCCGGCCGAGGCGGCGAGCCTGCTTGCCCGGGGCGCGGGAAGCCAATGGGACGCAGCGATGGTCGAAGTCTGGCTCGCGGTGGTCGCCGGCGAGCCCGGCTGAGAACATCGCAAAAAAAGCCCCGTCCCGGGCGAGCCGGAACGGGGCGTCACAACGCGAAAGGGCCTGGGGCCTAGTGTCGCGTTTCGCAAACCGCGTTTGCGGCTCGCGATCTTTCCAGAAATAGGTGGTTGGAAACAACCACCTATTTCTGGAACATCACACTAGTTCACGGAGTCCTTGAGGACCTTGCCCGGCTTGAACTTGGGGGTTTTTTGGGCCGCGATGGCGATGGCGGCGCCGGTTTTGGGGTTGCGGCCGGTCCTGGCCTTGCGGGAGGCGACGGTGAAGGCGCCAAAGCCCTTCAGGGCCACGTCCTCGCCGGCGGCCAAAGCGGCCTGGACCGCGTCGGTGAAGGCCTCGACGACCAGCCCGGCTTCGCTTTTCTTGATCGCGGCCGCGGCGGCCAGCTTGGAAATCAGTTCGGCTTTGGTCATGGCTTAGGCTCCCTTCTTGACTTTGGCCGGCTTGTCGGCGGTCTTCTTGGTGCGCTTTTCCCACAGCTTCATGTCGGTCATCTTCTTGCGGCGGTTGCGCTGCAGTTCCTTGGCGATCAGCTTGGTGCCCTTCTTGAGGCCGAATTTCTCGAGGTAGCTCTTGGAATCCAGGCCATGCTGGGCCAGATGTTTTTTGGTGATGATCTTGAAGTTCTTGCCGCATTCCAGGCAGGTCACGGACTTTTCCTTGAAGGCCTTTTTCGGGTCCAGGCCCAGGCCGGCTTCGGCCGTCTCGGCCGAGGCGGGCGCCAGGATGCACTTGAGCTGGGCGGCCAGTTTGGCGACCATGGAGGTCATTTCGTCTTCGGTCATGGCCCGGACATGCGCCTGAGCCTTCACGATCTCCAATGCTTCCTTCAAATAATCGTCCATTTTTTTCTCCTTATCGCGTAAAAGCGTTTATGAAATGAAATATCCGCGGCCAACGCATCCCTCGCAGCGAAAAAAACGCACTTGCCGGCATCGCGGTACATCGTGTGCCCTTAACTGCGTATTTCTGGATTTGCAAGTGAATTTACGCAAAAATAAACTCCAGCACTTTATTTTTTTTTACAGAGGGAGGTTTTTCGATGGCCTGTTACAGGACGCCGGGGTCATGTATTGGCGTGTTGTTTTTCACGGCGATACGGAGAAGGGAATGTTTTGAACGAGGGAAACAATTCCGCCTGCCCATGGAAATCGCCGGACCGGGACGCTCAAAAAAGCGAAAGGCAAGTGTTTTGCCGTCGCGGAAATGGCGATGCTCCAAGCCGAATGGAGTAACGGGAGCAGAAAATTTCTTCATTTTCGCGCTCCCGTTCCGATTGCTTGGCGCGCAAAGTTTTGCGCTTTGAGCGCCCCTTTGTTTTTTGTGCGTCTGTTGGTATGCAGTGCCGGCCCGGGGCGCAGCGCGCCGCGCGGGCGACTGCAAGGGGAACGGATGCTGGAAGGACTGCAAAAGCTCGGCCGGGCCTTGATGCTGCCCATCGCGGTCCTGCCGGTGGCGGCGATTTTGCTGCGCCTGGGCGCGCCGGACCTGCTTGGGGTGCCCCTGATGGCCGCCGCCGGAGAGGCGGTGTTCGCCAACCTGGCCCTGATCTTCGCCGTGGGCGTGGCCGTGGGGTTCGCCCGGGAAGAGGAGGGCGGGACCGCCGCCCTGGCCGGGGCGGTCGGCTTTCTGGTTTTCCGGGCCGCGCTTGGCGCGCTCGACGCCGCCATCGACATGGGCGCGCTCGGCGGCATTCTCATGGGGCTGGCCGCCGCCGCCGTTTCCAACCGCTATGGCCGCATCGAGCTGCCCCAGTGGCTGGCCTTTTTCGGCGGACGCAGGTTCGCGCCCATCGCCGCCGCCGGGCTGGCCCTGGCCGCGGCCGGGGCCAGCGCTCTTGTCTACCCGCCGGTCCAGGCCGGCCTGCGCCTGGCCGCCGATTGGGTCGTCGCCGCCGGTCCGCTCGGCG
>JADFXV010000096.1 GCA_015233395.1 Desulfovibrionaceae bacterium | reverse complement strand
CCCCGATGTGGGGGTCCGGGGGCGATGATCGCCCCCGGTGGGGATCCAAGGGGCAAAGCCCCTTGGATCCCCACCGGGCAGGGGGCCATGGACCCAGGGGGCGCCGCCCCCTGGTCTTTTTGGGGGCGGGCGGGTATATGAGGGGCATGAAGAGCGAATTTGTTTTGGAATCGACCTTGTATACGAAGAAGCAGTTGGACCAGGTTCCGTCCGGTCCGCAGATCGTTTTGACCGGCAGGTCCAACGTGGGCAAGTCGTCGTTGATCAATTGCCTGGCCGGCCGCAAGGGTTTGGCCAAGACCAGTTCAACGCCCGGCAAGACGCAAAGCGTCAATTTTTACAGGGTATTGCCGCAAGATTATTATCTGGCCGATCTGCCGGGGTATGGGTACGCCAAGGTATCCAAGGAAATGCGTCGCGGTTTCGGGGAATTGATCGAGAAATATTTGCGCGGCAACGCTCGGATCAAGGCGGCCGGGGCGTTGATCGACATCCGGCTGCCGCCTCAGGAGAGCGATCTGGCCACGGTGGAATTTCTATCCGGCCTGTCCATCCCCTTGATCCCGATTCTGACCAAGGCGGACAAATGCACGCAACGCGAACGCGCGCTCCAGCAGTCCAAATGGCGCGACATTCTTTGCGGCGTCACGCCGGTCGTCTTTTCGGCCAAAACCGGATTGGGTCGCGACCAGTTGTTGGCCGCCATGTGCCGGGCCGCCTTGGGCGAGGACTGCCTGGCGAGCGCGCCGGAGACGTCCCCCAAGGTCGCTGCGGCCGGGAGCGATCCGGCTGAGTCCGATGCGGTCTAATTTTTGTCTTCGAGTTTTTCCGTAAAGAACTTCTTTAGGAACTCCACGTCCTTCGGGCTCAAGTTGAACCGCATCGAGGCCTCGTCGATCACGGCCGCGAAGGTTCCTTTCTTTTCGATCGCCTCGGACAGCCAAGTGATCGCCCGTTTCATCAAATCGCTCTGCGGCACAACGGTGGCCATGGGTGCTCCTTGCGGAAGAGTGGGAGGGGAGCGGGCGCGGCTGCGCGCGGTCGCGCGGACCATGGTCCAACGGGCGCCGGCCGCAACGTCCCCTTGCTCCGGGCGACTGTACGGGTTTCGTGCGGCAGCCGCAAGCGAGTCGGGAGCGGGGTGGGGAGGATCGGCGACCGGGTGATCGGGCGACGGGGCGACGCAGCAATGGGGAACCGGGGGATTGGGGCGCAGGCCTCCGCCGTGCGGCGGCCGTCTCCGGGAAGTTATTCGATGATTGCGTCGAGCAGCCAGGTCGCGGCCGGATCGCCGGCCGGTTTGCCGAAGACCCAGGCCGCCTGGCGCTCGCGCGGCTTGGGGTCGTAGCCCCGGCGTTCGAGGGATCGGTAGGCCACGGTGGCGGCGATGCGTTCGCCGGTTTGTTTTTGTTCGACGAGACTGGCCGTCAGCCGGATGATTTCGACGGATTCGCGGGGGGCCGAACGCAGCCTTTGGAGGACCGGGGGCGCGCAGAACTCCGCCAGGTCGTCGAAATCGCCCTCGGCGAGCGACGCGGTGATCCGGGAATAGAACATCTTTGCGCCGCGCAGAAATTCGTCGTCGACCGGCTCCTGTCCGGCGGCGGTCGCCGCTTCGCCCGGCAGCGCCGTCCGGACCGGGTCCGGAGCGCCGCTTTCGGGTCTGGACGCGGCCGATTGCTCCGGCGACTCCGGCTGGTCCTGCTGTTTGGGCTTGGAACGCAGGCGGTCCCAGGGATCGTCGGACAGGGTGAAGCGCCGCTGGGGCGGCTGGTCGCCTGGGGCGTCACGGCGGTCGCGCTCGCCGGGTTTGCCCGGGCGCGACTGGAAGAAGCGGACGGCCAGGACGATCAGCCCGGCGACGATGAGGATTTCGATGAGTCCCGGGCCGTCGGAAGGCTGGTCGGGCAGTTGCGCGGCAAAAAGCGCGGCGCACAATCCGGCCGGGGGCCGCAAGCCGTGCGCGTCCCGGACGGGCGGCTTGCGGCGGGGTTCGGGAGAATGCACGCCGGTCCTCTTATTTGATCAGGTCCAGGCTCTTGAGCAGGTGCAGGATCATGTTCTTGTCGATGGGCTTGGGCACATACGAGGTCGCGCCGCCCTTGTAGTAGGCCTCGACCACGTTTTTGGGGTCGTCGAGAGCGGTGATCATGACCACCTTGGCCTCTTCGGCCGAATTCACGCCGCGTTCGCGCTCGATGGCCCGGATGCGCTGCAGGGCTTGCTGGCCGTCCATCTCGGGCATCATGATGTCCATGCAGATCAGGTCGTAGGGCTTGCCTTCTTCGGTGGCCCAGGTGAAAGCCTTGACCGCCTCGACGCCGTTGACCGCAATGTCCGCGTCGCCGTAGGGCGAAAGGATCATGTGCAGGATCTTGCGGCTGATGAAATCGTCTTCGACGATCAGAGATTTCATATCATCTCCCTCGATTTTGCTGTTTGCGCGTCCCCGGAAAAAACGCCGGAAATACGTGCGTCACTGCGGCAAAAATATCCGTTTTTTCCGGCAAAGGCAAATGGAAATGCCATTTTTCCGGGAAGCGTCTCCCGATTGCGTCTCTCTTTGACCCAAGCGGGGGCGGCAAAGGCGGACTTTTGACAAACGGCCCGGATCGCGGCACAGTTCATGGGCATATGGACAACTCCCCGCATCCTCCCGTCGCGGCCGCGCCGCTTCTGGCCGACGCTCCGGCGCGGCTGACGGCCGGCGTGGTGACGGCCGGCCCCATGGCGCCCGCCTGGCAGGCTCAGCTGATCCGGGAAACGGCCGGGCGCGTCCGGGAATTACGGCTTCTGATCTCCCCGGCGCCGGCGGCGGCGCGTCCGGCGGCGGCGCGTATTTTCTCCGCCCTGGTCCGGCTTATGGGCCGCCTGACGGGCCTGGGAGATCCCTGCCGCCCGGTGGTGCTGGGGTCGCTTGCCGGCGAGTATGCCGTGTTCACTGCCGTAGCGCTCAACGGCGACCGTCCGGTTTTCGACGCGGCGGCCACGCAGGGTCTGGACATTTTGATCGTCCTGCCGGATTGCGCTCCGCCTTACGTCGAACCGGCCGAATTGGCCGAATTGGCCGAATCGACTGGTCCGGCCCTGGGGTATCTCGCCTTTGAGACCGACCCGGCTTGGGCCGCCCTGGAGAGCGCCGCGCGGTTTCGCGAGGTCGCGCCGGCCGGTTTGCTCCACATCGGCCCGGCCGGAGAAAAGCGGCTGGCGCGCTCCCTGGCGGCGGCGGTCGACCCGTTGTCCCCGGCGCGGACCTTGCAAAACGTGCTGGCCAAGGCGAAACTTTTTCCGGCCCGGTTTCTGGCGCAATATAACGCTCTGGGGACGCTCCCCGCGCCTGCCCCGGCCTGCCCCGGCCCGCCTTTGGCCGGGGGCTTTGGCCTTTGCGTCCTGGCGTTGTGGTTGGCCAAGACGGCGGTCCGCGCCGCGGGCTTCGTGCTCCAGGGCGCGCTGACGCGCGAACAGTGGTTTCTGGCGTTTGGCCGCGACGCGGGCGGCCTGCCCTCGTCTCTTCGGGGCGCGACCCCGGTCTATCCCACGGCCGATTGGGGGAGCGGGGGGATGGCCGACCCGTTTTTTCTGGCGCATGGCGGCGAAACCTTCCTCTTTTTCGAGCAGATAGAGACGGCGTCGGGCAAGGGCGTCATCGCCGCGGCAAGGATGACCCCCGAAGGCTGCCCGAGCGACGTCAAAATCGTCCTGGAGCAAGAGTTTCATCTCTCCTATCCGTTCGTGTTCCGCCACGGCGGCGAGATCTTCATGATGCCCGAATCGGCCCAGGCCGGACGTTTGGACCTCTACCGCGCGGCCGCGTTCCCCCGGCGCTGGGAGTTTTTCCGGACTCTGCTGGACGGGCTCTATCTGGTCGACGGCACGCTTTTTGAATATAACGGACGGTTCTGGCTGTTCGGCGCGGTCCGCGTCGAGGGCGGCGCCTCACACGACGAATTGTATCTGTTTTCCGGGCCAAGTCCTTTCGGTCCGTTTGCCGCGCATCCGAAAAACCCGGTTGTTTCGGACGTGCGGCGGGCCAGGCCGGCGGGGCGCATTTTTATGGACAACGGACGGATCATCCGGCCGGCTCAGGATTGTTCGCTGCATTACGGCCGGGCGGTCGAGTTTCGCGAGATTGTCGTATTGACGGATACGGATTATGCCGAGACGCACGCCGGCAGAATGACGCCGGCCGGCATCGGCGGCAATCTCAAGACGCACGCCTTTGAGCGTCTGGGAGCGCTCTGGGCCGCCGACGGGCTGCGCCGCGTCCCGCTCACCGGGGGCGGCTGAGGCGTTTCAAGCATGGCCTGCCCGGGTGGCGGCCAGGACGCAACCGATGAAACAAAAGGCATAAACGGACGATAGCCCATGGCAGCCAGCCCGGATAAGAAAAAAGCCCCGATCATCGTCAAGAAGATCAAAAAAGGCGGCGCCGGAGCGCACGGCGGCAGTTGGAAGGTCGCCTACGCCGACTTCGTGACCGCCATGATGGCTTTTTTTCTGCTCATGTGGCTGATCAACTCCACGCCCCAGGAAAAGAAAAAAGAGATCGCCTCCTATTTCCAGGATTTCGCCTTGTTCGACAACCGGGGCTCCTCGATCATTCCCATGGACGTCTCGGGCATGAACACGCCGGGCGCCGTGGTCGAGCCGCTCAGCGTCAATCCCGATGTCGTTCCGGGCGGCCCGGCGGACCAGGGCGCCGAGGCGGCCGCCAAGGAACTGGCGGCCAAAGCCAAGGAAAAAGCGGCCAAGCAGTTGGAAGGCGAGTTGCAATCGGACGTGCCCGAGCTCAAGGATCAGTTCATGGTTTCGCGCCAGGACGACGCCATCCGGGTCGAGATCGTGGAAAACGGCGGCGGCAAGCCCCTGTTCCCGGCGGGCCGGACGGAACTCACGCCCGAGGCCAAAAAAGCCGTCGACGCCGTGGCCTCGCGCTTGACCACGGAAAAAGTCTTCCAAAACCTCAAGATCGCCATCGAGGGGCATACCGACGCCACGCCGTACCCCTCGGACCGGTACACCAACTGGGATCTTTCGGCCGAGCGCGCCTTGTCCGCGCGGCGCGAATTCGACGCGGCCAAATTTCCCCCCGACCGCATTGTGCAGGTGGCCGGCTATGCCGCGACCAAGCTGCTTTTCCGGGATAATCCGGCCGACCCGCGCAACCGGCGCATCAGCATTCTGATCGAGCCCTTCGCGCCCAAGAAGGCCAAGGCCGATCAGGCGGCCGCGCAAGCCGCGCCCACGGAAGACCCGAATGTGGTCAAGCCCAAGGGTAATGTGCTTGAGCAACAAATCGAAAAAGTGTATGACAAGGCGACCGAGACGAAGAAATAGGCCTTGCGGCGCGGCCGGCCGTATTGCTCACCGGGCCGAACGCTTTCCCTGAAGTTTTTTTTTCGCGTTTGGGCGCATTTCTCTATAGTTCGGCCGCCTTGCGCCGATATGACCACAAAGGTTTTCACGCCAAGGAAAACGGATAGCACATGTTCGCGATAATCGGCATAGTCATGGTCTTGGGAGCCGTTGCGGGCGGCTACATGATGGAGCACGGCAACTTCGCCGTGTTGTTCCAGCCCGCCGAACTGGTCATCATCTTCGGGGCCTCGCTCGGCTCCATGACGCTGGCCTGCCCCAAAGACGTGCTGATCGGCACGTTCAAGAGCGTCGGCAAGATTTTGGGCGGCACGCTCAGCAGCAAGGTGTTCTACACCGACATGCTCATGATGCTCTCGATGCTGTTCATGAAGATCCGGCGCGAGGGACTGGTGACCATCGAAAAAGACATCGAACAGCCCGATCAAAGCAACATCTTCAGCGGCTTCCTTTCCAACAAGGCCCATGGCTACCTGGTCGTGTTCATCTGCGACACGATGCGCATCTTTTCCACGATCAACATCGAGGCCCACGAGTTCGAGAACATCATGGACGCGGACATCGAGGTCTTCGCCACCGACAAGGGCCACGCCTACCACCAGATCACCCGCCAGGGCGACGCCATGCCGGGCTTGGGCATCGTGGCCGCGGTGCTCGGCGTCGTGCTCACCATGGGCAAGATCAGCGAACCGCCGGAAGTGCTGGGCCACAGCATCGGTTCGGCGCTGGTCGGAACCTTTCTGGGCATCCTCATGGCCTACGGCTTCGTCGGCCCCATCGCCCAGAACCTGGAATACCGCGCCAAAGAGGCCGAAGAAGCCCTGTTCGTGCTCAAGACGGCGCTGCTCGCCTTTGTCGGCGGCAACCCGCCCCAGGTGGCCCTGGAAGCCGGACGCCGGGCCATCCCGACGCATTACCGCCCGACCTTTCAAGAACTCGAAGAAGCCATCAAGGCCTCCAAGGCCAAGGGCGGCTGATCCCGTCCAGGTCAAACGGCGTCAAAAAAGCCGGAAGGGTTTCCCCTTCCGGCTTTTTTTATTCACAAAACGACGCTGTATCGAGTGAAACAGAATACAGTTTTTGGGAGAAGAAGAACCGGGGGAGGAACCTTTTGTCCACAAAAGGTTCCTCCCCCGGTTCTTCTTCTCCCAAAAAATCTTTCTTCTTCGGTCTACCGGCCGCGGGCGGCGCGCTTGGAGGCTTTGAGGGGGTTGATCTTGACCTTGCCGCCCTTGTCGATTTCGGCCTTGACGTGGGTGGCGAAATTGCACACGCCGTGGGCCCATTTGCGCTGCGGGGCCGGATAGCTGGAGCAGAACTTGACGCCTTCGTGCTCTTTGGTGCGCTCGCAGCCGTCGCACTGCTCGACGACCGGTGAACACTCCACGCCATTGACTACGAGGGATTGAACGGACATTGAAGCCTCCATGGGAAAGACGCCCTTGCGGGCGGCCATTGGTATCGTCTGTTTGCCGAAAACCCGATTCGATAATCTGTCATGAGGGCGCTGTCAAGCGGTATTGCGGCCCGCAACGGATGGGGACGCCCCCGGCGGCCGCCCCGTCTCAGACCAGCCTGGCCCGGACCCAGGCCGCGACGCCCTCGATTTCCCGCAGCAAAGACGGCAGGTCGATGGTTTCAAAGCGGCCGTCGCGGTAGAGGATCTTGCCCGCGACCATGGTGAGAAGCACCTGGGAGCCGCTGGCGGCGTACACCGCTTGGGAAACCGGATTGTAGACCGGCTGCAAGCCCGGTTCGGCCAGGTCCAGCGCGATCAAATCGGCCGCCCGGCCGGGCGCGAGCGCGCCGAGTTCGGGCCAGGCAAGCGCGCCGGCGGCGTTGCGGGTGGCCATGTCGAGCGCGGTTTGGGCCGGCACGGCCAAGGGGTCAAGCGTCACCCCCTTGTGCAGCAAGGCCGCAAAGCCCATCTCGGAGAACAAGTCCAGGCTGTTGTTGCTGGCCGCGCCGTCCGTGCCGAGAGCCACGTTGATCCCGGCCGCGCGCATGGCCGGAACCGGCGCCACGCCGGAAGCCAGCTTGAGGTTGCTCTTCGGGCAATGGGACACGTGCGCCCCGGAGGCGGCGATCAGGGGCAGATCGGCCGCGTCCAGATCCACGCAATGCACGAGCAGGCTGCGCGGCGAGAGCAGGCCCAGCGCCTCAAGATGCGCCGCCGGACGCCGGCCGTAGTCCCGCAGGCAGTTGTCCGTCTCGGCGCGCGTCTCGGCCAGGTGCAGGCAAAAAAGCGCCTCCTCGCGGCAGGCCGTTTCATACGCCCGCACGAGCATGTCCGGCGGCGTCAGATAGACCGAATGGGCCATGTACCCCGGCCGGATGCGGGGATGGCCCTTCCAGGCGGCGGCGAAATCCGCCAGGATCGGCCAGACCTCGTCCGGCCGCGTGTAGGCGCACTGGGGCACGGCGAAAATCCCGTCGCCGAGCACCGCGCGCAGGCCGCAGGCGTCCACGGCCCGGGCCGTCTCTTCCTCGAAAAGATACATGTCCGTGAAACAGGTGGTCCCGGTGCGGATCATCTCGGCCGCGGCCAGAAGCGACCCCAGATAAACCACCTCGCGGGTCAACTGCCGCTCGACCGGGAAAATATGCTTGGTCAGCCAGTCCATGAGCGGCAAATCGTCCTCAAGGCCGCGAAAAACGGTCATGGCCGCGTGGCCATGGGTGTTGATCAGCCCCGGCAAGATGCAGCTTCGCCCGAGATCGAGCGTCTTCGGAGCGCTCCAGGACGCTTCGACCTCGCTTCTTGGACCCACGGCGGCGACAAGGCCGTCCTTCACGGCCACGGCCGCGTTCTCGATCACGCCGCGCGCATCGTCCTGAGTCGCCAGCCAACGCGCCGCGAGAATCAGGTCGCAACCTGAGGCCATGCCGTGCTCCTTGGACCGCGAAATCATGCGGCTTGAAATATCGCGTCGAAGCGATTAAGGCAACGCGCAGAAACACGCCGCATTCTGGAGGAAAGCATGGACCTGCGTTCGCTCATTCGAGACATTCCGGATTTTCCCAAAAAAGGGATCGTCTTTCTGGACATCACTCCTTTGCTCGGCAACGGCCCGGCCTTTAGGCAGGCCATCGACGCCCTGGCCGAAAAATTCGCCGCGGTGAAGGCCGACAAAGTCGTGGCCGCCGAAGCCAGAGGCTTCATCTTCGGCGCGGCCCTGGCCTACAAACTCGGCATCGGCTTCGTGCCGGTGCGCAAACCGGGCAAACTGCCCTACAAAACCTCCACCGTCACCTATGACCTGGAATACGGAACCGATACCCTGTGCATGCACGAAGACGCCGTGCTCAAAGGCGAAAACGTGCTGCTCATCGACGACCTCCTGGCCACCGGCGGCACGCTCACCGGCGTGCTCCAACTGCTGGACCAGGCCGGAGCAAACGTCGCCGGCATCGGCGTGCTCATCGAACTGGCGTTCCTCAACGGCCGCGAAAAATTCGACAGCCAATTGCTCAAAAGCGTCATCCATATCACCGGCTGACCAGGGAGCGCCGCCCCCTGGACCCTCGCCAAAGGGGCTTCGCCCCTTTGGAAACCCCGCCCGGGGGGGATGATCCCCCCCGGACCCCCTCGGCAAGGATATGGTGGGGGTGGTGCATCCTGCTCCATTTATGAAAGTTTTTTGAGGAAAGGGGGGCTCGGGGGGAAAACCCTTTTTGTTCACAAAAGGGGTTTTCCCCCCGAGCCTCTCCCTCTCCTCCCCTTCTCTTA
>JADFXV010000095.1 GCA_015233395.1 Desulfovibrionaceae bacterium | reverse complement strand
GGGGTACCGACCACCGGCACCGGCGGCCATCCTCCCCCCGGGGGGAGGATGGCCCTCAGTCCAGCCCCAGCCCGTTATGCTTCAGTGACTAACATTGGGGTTGGTACATAAACTGGGGGCAGGTCATCAGAATATCGATAAAAATGAACGGAGATACGGTCAACCAGTTCAACACCTTCATCGCGGGCATGCTGGGCCTTTTCTCGATTGTCGTATTTTTGTATCTAATCGATTATGCAGCCAGGTTTTTGCGGCCGGTCAGCATCGTGCAAAAGGTGGGGGCTTCGGGTATCGTAGTCATCCAAAGCGTCTATGCCGAGGCAATCACCGCACCGCACCCGGATGAGGAATTCCGCATCCCGACGATACCCGGCCGCGTCGTGGCCCACGCCGGCACTTCCGGAATCCTGCTGGCCGTAGATCTGGTCGGGCTGATGGAGTTAGCACGGCAGTTCGACGGAATGATCGAGATCGTCCCCCAGATCGGTGACTTCGTGGCCGTTGACGAACCCCTGTTTCGCCTGCATGGAGGCATCGTGGACGCGGACGACCGCCAACTGCGTGGCTCTGTGGCGCTCGGGTCCGAGCGTACCCTGGAGCAGGACCCAACCTTTGCCTTTCGAATTCTGGTGGATGTCGCCATCAAGGCCCTGTCCCCGGCCATCAACGATCCGACCACCGCCGTTTTGGCCATCGACCAGTTACACCGGCTTCTGCGCCGCGTCGGCCTGCACCATGATCGCGGCGAGGAGATCTGCGACACGGCCGGAAAACTGCGCCTGGTTTTCCTCATGCCCCAATGGGAAGACTACGTGCATCTGACCTGCACTGAGATCCGCCATTTCGGCGCCAGCAGCATCCAGATCATGCGCCGGATGCGCTCTCTACTGGAGAATCTCATGCAAACTCTGCCGCCGCCGCGTCATGCCGTGCTGCGCCAACAACTGGTGCTTCTGGATCGCACAATCGATGAACATTACAACTTTCCCGAAGACCGGGCTATCGCCAGAATCCCTGATCCACAGGGATTGGGAGGCGCGTTAGGCGTGCAAGCCGATATCGAGAGAGCAACCGCTGAAAATGAAAAATAAGACGCAAAAAAACAAGCAATGTGCTGTATCTCAAACCAGACATATCTAACCAAGGATAATCGTTGAAAATCACCACGGAGGCTTGATGACTGTCCACAGCGGAAATGATGCCCCGGTCAGCGCGGATGACGCTCTTGATCGCTTGATGGAAGGCAACGCGCGTTTCCTGCGAGGTGAGCCCCGTTTTTCAAGGGAGGCCAAAGAGGTTCTCGCCGGACTCACAAAAGGCCAACGCCCCTATGCAACCATTTTGGGCTGCAGCGACTCGCGGGTGCCGCCAGAACTGATTTTCGATGTGGGATTCGGCGATCTGTTCATCATCCGGGTGGCGGGCAACGTTGTGTCGCCAGAAGTCATGGGCAGCCTCCAATATGCGGGCACGCACCTCAAGACGCCGCTGTTCATGGTGCTCGGACATGAAGGATGCGGGGCTGTACAGGCGGCGCTCGCAGCAAAGTTCAAGGGAACGCAGGAACGATCTAGAATCCAGTTGCTACTCGAAAACATACTTCCGGGTCTTGACGAAGTCGATATGCAACTTCCGACACAGCAACAGATGGAACGCGCCGTCGAGGCTAACGTTCGTTGGTCAATGCGTCAAATCCTCGAGTCGCCCGAGGGGCGCATGCGACTGGCCGAAGGTCACATGAAACTGACGGGGGCGGTATGTGAGATTGCGACCGGTCGAGTGAGACTGCTCACGTAGATGCCCGATTTTCCCGAAAATGAACCTTTCATGTCGATAATCAGCCACAAGAAGCGTCCATCATTCTTTTACGACAGCTTTTACGACATTTAGGAGGGAAAAAGTCGTAAAATCGTCCTTATTTGCCGTAAAAACTTTCAATATATTAATTTATATCAGTATGCTAAAGAGACAATGACTTGAATGGGGTTCAGGGGGCCGGGTTAGCCAACAGCGTTGGCTACTGTTGGCCCACCAGCTGTGCCTGAATTTATTTCATTATATTTCGGCGCATTACAGATTTACCCTGCATAACTAATCGTAATTGTTAGTTAATATTGTTTGCGTTGATTTGATCCGCCTGACCGCCTGCTTTTGACAGCTCCAATCAAGTGAAACTATTTGGTTTCTGGCTTTTTTCCCTCCTGGACAAAATGGAGTCGAGCTACTCCGCGCTCAATGATTATACGGCGATTTTTCGGAAACGGGAGAAGATCGGCAAGAGTGAGATTTACGATGAAAGCGTGCTCGTAAAATTTCAGAAACCTTTCAAAGTTTATTTGAAATGGATTGATGAACCCCGGGAAGCGCTTTACGTTGAAGGAGAATACAACAACAAAGTCCTGGTTCACTACCATGGCCTGTTCGGGATGACAACCTCGTCGTTCAACCCGGAAAATGCATTAGTGATGCATAACAATCGTCATCCCATAACGAAAATAGGCTTCGGATTCATACTCGGAATAATGAAGAATGATTTCTCGATTGCAAGACAGCATAAAGAAATGGAAACAATCAAAATGGGTGAAGATATTTTCGATGGACGGCCATCGATTTTAATCGATGTCAGATTCACTCCGCATGATGGAAGAAAATACTATTCGCCGCACATAATAAGTCAAATCGACAAAGAACTTATGCTGCCTGTCAGCATATCGTGTTACGACGCCGACGGAGAATTTCAGGAGCAGTACAGTTATATCAATGTAAAAATAAATCCTGGCCTCGGCGGCATTGAGTTTTCCAAGGAAAACAAGGAATACCATTTTCATTAACGGGAAACCGGCGTCCCGCTTTCGCGGCGTCATCACAAGGAGAAGGCCATGTTCACCAGCATCATCTCCCTACAGCCCATCATCGCCTTGATCGCCGGCCTACTGATCCTTATCAGGCCGCAATTGCTCAATCTCATCGTGGCCGTCTATCTCATCGTCATCGGGATCATCGGCCTGCTGCACGGCAGGTTGTAACCGTCCGGAAACCGGCCGATATATTACGGGGCTGTCCTAGCCAACAAGCGACAATCCACATTTTTCGTAATGTTATCAAATTGTTGAAGTGGATTCTTTGTTTTGTCTTCAAGCGGGGGCCGGGGGCCGCAGGCCCCCTGGGGGAAAATAGTGGTTTTGGTTTTCTGCTTTCAAGCCTGAACGCGGCAGCCCTTTGAAGAGCAAAGCCAGAGCCACTGGTTTTTTCCCAAGGGGGCTTCGCCCCCGGCCCCCCGGTCCCCAGGAAAGCGGAAAGCGAATTCCTTAGCTAGGACAGCCCCTTCATATTTTACCCCTTGCGGGGGAGCGCGTCCTCTCCGGCGGCGAGCCCCTCTCCCGGCGGGGAGGGCGTCCAGGGGATGCCGCTTTCTTCCCCTTGGCGGTAGATTGCGTCGCGGATGGCCGAGAGCGCGAGCCGGGCGTTGGCCACGGAATCGATCCAGACCGCCAGTGAAAATTCCAACGTGGTTTCCCCGAAGTTCTGGAAAAAGACTTTGGGCGCCGGTTCCTTGAGCGCATGCGGTTCGCGCGCGGCAGCCTCCAGAAGGATTTGCCGGATCAGGCCCGCGTCCGCGCCGTAGGCCGCGTGCACGATGATTTCCCTCTTCAGGCGCAGGTCTTTGTGCGTCCAGTTGAGCAGTTGCTTGCTGATGAGTTCGGCATTGGGCACGAACAAGGTGGCGTTGTCGGAAGTCTGGACGATGGTGTTGCGGATATTGACTTCCTTGACCGTGCCCATGGTTTCGCCGATCTGGATCACGTCGCCGCTTTGGATGGAGCGGCCAAAGAGCAGGATCAGCCCGGCCACGAAATTGTTGACCACGTTTTGCAGTCCGAAGCCGATGCCCACGGACAAGCCGCCTATGACCACGGCCAGGCTGGCCAGGTCGACGCCCAGCAGATGCAGCGCCACCAGAGCGTAAACGCCCCAAATCGCGTAGGTCGATCCGGCCCGGATCATGTCCGCCGGACCCTTGTCCGCCGGGTCGCGCGCCTTGGCTATCGTATGGGCCAGAGTCCGGGCCGAAGCCACGCTGGCCCGGGCGAGGTAAAATCCGGCCAAAAGCATAAACAGCCGCCACAGGCTCACCGAAACGGCGCCCGCGCCGGCCTGGCGGAAAATCAGATCGATAAAGACTTCCCGGCCGCCCAGCCTGGCGCAGAACCAGTACAGGCCGGTCAAAAACAGGCCAAGGTAGACCACCGGATAGCCAAAGGCCCGGATGAGCCATGAGAGCGGGATCTGGCCGCGTTGGCGCGTGAGGGCGGTTTCCTGGACCCGCAGCCTCGCGGTCAGGGCGAAACCCGCGCACACGCCCAGGCAGGCGAGATAGGCTCCGGTCAAAACCAGGATGGCCAGGTTTTGCCAGCCGGCCAGAGCGGCCAGGGCGCAGACGGCGCAGACGGCGCGGCCGGTCCGCGCGCATTGGCGAAACGGAGAGGGTATGGCCTGGCCGGCCTCGTCCCGGCGTCTTACGGCGGGCCAGCAGGCCGCCGCGAAGGCCAGGGCGTCCAGCGGCGCGGGCGGATTCAGGACGTGGATGAGCAGGGCGGCGGCGAACAGGTTGGTGAGCGGCGTCAGCGGGTTTTTTCCCTCAAGGCCGCCGGTCTCGTGCGTGCGATCGAGCCAGCACCATCCGGCCGCGGCCCGGGCCAAAAAGATTTCCGCCAGGGCGGTGAACAGGTCGTAGAGCAAAAGCGGGGCGCTGGACGCCGCGTAGGCCAAAAACAGCCCGAGCGCGGCGGCGACGGCCACCCGGCGGGCCGCCTCGGGCCTTTCGGGATACAACCGGTTCTTGAGGCGGCGTTTGACGGCCAGCCAGACGCCGGCCAGCACGGCCGAGAGCAAGGCCAATTTGATCAGAATGTCGGCCAACTGCCCGCTTTCTTCGCCGCCGATCAGGGCGTGGAGGGTGGAGAGGTTCCCAAGGCGGTTCCGGAATTGCGCGGCGGTGTGGCGCCACGCGGTGAGGGAGAAGACGCCGGGCTCGGCAGTGAGATAGAAGTCGCGCCAGACCGTCGGGATCGCGGCGTTGACGCGGCCGGCGACCTCGCCCAGTTCGGTTCGCAGCGCCTCGGCCGGCGACAGCTCCGCTTCGATGAGCTTGGCCTCACGGCGAAGGATCGGCCGCAGGCCCGAGATATATTCCCGGTAGTACTCCAGAACCGGGGTCAGCCGCGCATCCTGATTCTCGGAAACGAGCTTGGCGTTGTCTTGTTCGATGGCCCCCAGGCGGCCGTCGATCCGTTGGGCGTCCAGGTTGAAGGCGGACAGAGGCCGAAACAGGCTGTCGGCCGCGGCCGTGAGCTTGTCCGCGGCCGCGAGCGCGGCCTTGAGTTCGTAGGGATTGTGGTTGGAAAACGAGGCCACGAGCGCGAGCGCCGCGATGTTCTTTTCCATCTCCAGCCTGTTTTGGCGCGTCTGGCTCACGACTTTGGGCAAATTCCGATCGAGCAGGAAAAGATCCTGGGACACCAGATCGAGGTCGGCCAGGTTTTTTTGAAAAATGTTCTGCCAGACGGGCTCCGGCTCCTGAGCCGGGCTCGCGGCGGCAAAGGAAAACGAGATGAGAACGGCGATGAGCAATGACACGGGGTATCGCGGCATACAACGGCTTCCTTGCAGGGCGATGATGATTCGGGGAACGATAGCCCCGGCCGGGGCGGGAGGCAAGCGGATCGGGGAGAGAGGTCCATTTCGAGGAGGACCGGAAATGCCGGCCCAGGCGACTTTGTTTATCGCTTCGCCGGACGAGCATCCGGCATCCGCCGCGCGCCGGCGTTGAAAAATGACCCTCTTCGCGGCGGCGGGGCTACCCGGCGATCCCTTTGTCGCAAATCCGTTGGAGCACCGCTCGCAACGCTTCCAAATCCACGGGTTTGACGATGAAATCGTCCATCCCGGCAGCCAGAGCCTTTTGCCGGTCCTGGGCGGACGCGCCGGCGGTCATGGCGATGACGGGGACGCCGTCCTGGTCCGCGCCGGACGCCCTGATCCGTCTGGCTGCCTCCAGGCCGTCCATGACGGACATTTCCACATCCATGAACACCAGGTCGAATCGCTGCGCGGGCAGGATGGACAGAGCCGTTAACCCGTCCGGGGCCGTCGTGACCGTGTGGCCGCATTCCTGAAGCAGATGGGTCAGATAGGCGCTCGCCACCGCGTCGTCTTCGACCACAAGGACGGCCAGGCCGGAGCCGCCCGCCCCGGTCCGGGCGCCCGGACCGCCGGGTAAAACCGCCGGGGATGGCAGGGGCATCTTCACCGTCACCACGGTTTCGTTGTCCTCGTCCGAAGCGCTCATGGCGACGGCGCCGCCCTGCGCCTCGATCATCAACTTGGCCGAATAGGCGCCAAGGCCGGTTCCCTTCTTCTTGCCCTTGGTCACGAACTTGTCGAAGAACCTGTCCCGGATGTCCCTCGCAACCGCGCCCCGGTTCCTGATCTCGATGCGGCAGTCCGGGCCCGAAGACACGTCCACGACGACTTTTTCTCCGCGCGGCGACGCCTCCAGGGCATTGGTCAACAGATTTTGCAGGGCCCTGCGCAGCAGCTTGGGTTCGCCTTGGCAGCGGCAACGGTTGGAAGCGTGGCAATGCGACAGAACCTCCAGGCTCACGCCGGCGTAATGGCCGCTTTGCGTCAGGGTTTCGACCATTTTCCTCACCAACGCCAGGCAATCGAACGACTTCGGCTCATTGCGGTAGAGCCCGAGTTCGATCTTGTACAGGTCAAGAGAACTGTCCAGAGTGTCGAGCATATTTTGGCCGGCATAGGCGAAAAGTCCAAGCAAATGGCGTTGCTGCTCCGTGAGGTTCGTTGCCTCGCTGAGCATGCCGGCGATGTTGACGGCGTTGCAGGCCGGAGTCCTCAGGTCGTGCTGGATGACGCGTTCGATCTGATCGCGCAGTTCCTCGGCCCGCTTGCGCTCGGTGATGTCGGTGCCGACAGCCTGGTATTCCAGTATTTCCCCGCCGCAAGAGAAGAGAGCGCGATGCGTCCATTGTTGCCACCGGGTCTCGCCCCCGGGCGTTGCGATGCGATGGGTCAGGACGACGGAGGGATTCTCCGGGGTCAGAGACGCAAGGCCGGCCGCGACGGCCTCCTGATCCGCCTTGGGAATTACGGGGACGAAGTTGGTTCCGAGCGCCAGTTCGCGCTTGAGGCCATAGTAGCGCAGGTAGGCCTCGTTGACGAAGGACAGGCGTCCATCCGGCAGATAGCGGCAGACCAGCTCGTTTTGAATCTCGACGATGTCGCGGTAGCGCTGCTCGCTGATTTTCAGAGAATCTTCCAGTTTTCTGCGCTCGGTGATATCCAGCAGGGCCAGCCGGCATTCGCCGATGGCCTCGTCCCATACGCCCTCGACCAGCGCATCGACGCGCCCCTGTTTCGTCTCCAGGGAGACTTCACGCGTCGTCTTGCCTGAAGCCTCCGGAAGCCCGCGCAAAAAATCCTCCCAGCCTTTTTTGTCCCGGAGGGAGACAAAGCGGTAGAAGTCACGGCCCACTAAGCCGGAGCGTTCCATCCGCAGCAGATTGGCGCCGGCGAGATTGGCTCGCAGAATAATCCCGCGGCGATCCAGCGTGAAATAGCTTGCCGGAGAAAACTCATACAAATCGGCATATTGAAGCAGCATGGCTTCAAGACGGTCGCGGACCTGACGCAACTCCTCGTTTTGCATCTCCAGTTCGACCCGGTAGACTTCAAGCTCGTGGAGCACCCGGTGTTCGTTCGGTTCAAAACCGGATGCCGGGCGGCTTTCGCCGCTCTCCGACAGGATTTTTTCCGCCTCGTGGCGCAAGTCCTTCTTCCCGCCGGCAGGATGTGTCTTGAGCCGCATGTCCGTCTCCGCGAGGCCAAACTTTCGATTTGAATTCAATATAGCACTCGATGCAACCTGCGGAAAGCAAAATAATTTGAAAAATACCGTATTGGAATGGGCAGATGCGTGACGGCTCCCATCTTTTCCGCCGCCGAAAGAGCGCCCCGGGAGCGGCGCTTTATCACCGGGAGCGCGAAAATGAAAAAAAATTTCCGCTCCCGCGACAATTTACGGCTTTCGGATGTCGAGCTTGCGCATGCGGGCGCGCAGGGTGCTGCGGTCCAAGCCGAGAACCTCGGCCGCGCTGCCCTTCCCGCCGACTTTCCAGCGCGTCTGTTCGAGCACCGTGAGAATATGCGCGCGTTCGACCGCGTCCAGGGTTTTGCGGTGCGCGCCGAGCTCCGCGAACGGCTTTTTGAGTTCGTCGGCCAGGCGCAGTTTTGGCCCGGAGGAAACGATGACCCCCCGTTCCAGGACATTTTCAAGCTCCCGGACATTTCCGGGCCAGTGATAATCATGCAAGGCGTTCATGACGCTTGTCGGAATGTGATCGATGGACTTGCCCAGGCGTTTGGCGATTTTATCGACGTAAAAAGCCGCCAGCAGCGGTATGTCGTCCACGCGGTCGCGCAACGGCGGAATGGTGATCGGGAAAATATTCAACCGGTACCAAAGGTCGTCGCGGAATTTGCCCTTGCGAACTTCCTCTTCCATATTCCGGTTGGTTGCGGCGATAATGCGCACGTCGACCTTGATCGTCTTGGAGTTGCCCACGCGCTCGAACTCGCCGCTTTGAATCACCTGGAGCAGTTTGGCCTGCAATTCGAGCGGCAGTTCGCCGATCTCATCCAGGAACAGGGAGCCGTGGTTGGCGATCTCAAACCGGCCTTCCCGCCTGGAGTGCGCCCCGGTGAAAGCGCCTTTCTCGTGGCCGAAAAGCTCGCTTTCGATCAAGTTGGCGGGCAACGCGGCGCAATTCATCTTGACCAGCGTCCGGTCCTTGCGCGAACTCGCGCCGTGGATGGCCCGCGCCACCAGCTCCTTGCCGGTTCCGGTTTCCCCGAGAATCATGACGGTCGTGTCGGTGCCGGCGATTTGCTCGATCTTGAAGAACACGTCGCTGATCGCATTGCTTTGACCGATGATGTGTTCATAGTTGTACACCTGCCTGATTTCGTTTTGCAGATACGATCTTTCCCCCTCCAGTTGCGATTTGAGTTTTTTATTTCCACAAAGGCGACTTCGGCGATGATTCTTCTTTTTTCCTCTCCGTCCTTGGCGGCGACAAGTTCGGCCGTTCGCTTGCCGACCATTTCTTCAAGGTCCATTTTATAGCATTCACGTTCGGTCACATCGATAATGGCCAAAAGGAGACCCCTGCGCAATTTCCGAGACCTGTTGTCTTTCCTGTCTCTCACGGGATTTTGCGCCCAACGGAATCCAATTTCGCATGATCCGTTCCAATTTCACCCGTTTGCATCGCTCGCGAACG
>JADFXV010000094.1 GCA_015233395.1 Desulfovibrionaceae bacterium | reverse complement strand
TTGTGAACAAAAGGGGGTTTTCCCCCCGAGCCCCCCTTTCCCCCAAAAAACTTTATAGGGGCTTGATCCGCCCTCCCCCCTGACAAGGGGGTCTGGGGGGATTATCCCCCCCAGCGGGGTCCAGGGGCGGAGCCCCTGGTTATCGCCATGCAACATACGCCTTCGCCCGCCGCCGCCCGCCGCGACCTTGTCCTGACCGGGGTTTTCGCGCTCATGACCTTGGCGCTGTATTTCGCGCCCACGGGGTTTGAGGACCGTTTGCCGGCCGGCGCCGCGGCGGTCCGGGCCCGGGTCACGGCCGTGGACAACGCCAATTTCCGGCAATACGGCCTGGTGCGCGAGGGCGACCAGCGCGTTACGGCGGTCGTTTTGGAGGGGGAGTTCGCGGGCCGGGAGGTGGTCGCGGACAATCTGTTTCTGGGCAAACTCGAACTCGACAAGGAGTTCAAGCCGGGCGACGCGGCGCTGATGTCGCTTTCGGTCGTCGGCGGCAAGATCGTGAACGCCGCAGCCCAGGATTACTACCGCCTGGACGTGCAGCTGTGGCTTTTGGGTCTGTTTGCGGTCCTGCTCCTGGCCTACGCCGGTCTGACCGGGCTCAAGGCGCTGTTGAGTTTCCTGTTCGCCGTCCTGGCGATCTGGAAGGTCATGATCCCGCTTTTTCTCAAGGATTACGATCCGGTCTGGGTCACGCTGGCGGTGCTCGCGGCGCTGATGGCCGGCGTGCTGTTTCTGGTCGGCGGGGTGAACCGCAAGGCCCTGAGCGCCTATCTGGGTTCGCTGCTCGGCATCGCCGCCACCTGTCTCATGGCGCTCGGTTTTTCCTCGGCCTTTCACCTGCACGGCTCGGTCAGGCCGTACGCCGAGACGCTGCTGTATTCCGGGTATGCGCATCTGAACCTGACCAGGATTTTTCTGGCCACGATCTTTCTCGGTTCCAGCGGGGCGGTGATGGATCTGGCCATGGACGTGGCCGCGAGCATCCAGGAAATGGCCGCGCACGATCCCGGCCTTGGCTTCTGGCGGCTTTTCGCCTCGGGGCTGCGGGTCGGCCGGGTGGTCGTGGGCACCATGACCACCACCCTGCTTTTGGCCTATTCCGGCGGCTTCATGGCTCTCTTTATGGTGTTCATGGCCCAGGGCGTGCCGCTGGCCAACGTGTTCAACATGAACCACGTGGCCGCCGAGGCGCTGAGCACCCTAGTCGGCAGTTTCGGCTTGGTGCTGGTCGCGCCGTTCACCGCCGCCGCCGGGGCCTGGCTGATGCGCGCTCGGCGGGCGGGTCCGGGCTCAGTCCTGGACGCGGCGGGTGAGGCGCATCGCCAGCAGCAGGCACAATAGTCCCGCGCCCGCGAGCAGCGCCCATTCCACATACGGGACCGGCCGTCCCTGGCTGGCCAGGCGGATGGCGCGCGAAGCGTGCGTCAGCGGCAGAAACCAGACCGCGGCGGCGGCCAGGCCCGGCAATTTCTCCACCGGAAAGAAGGTGCCGCCGAGAAAGGCCATGGGCGTGATGACGAAGTTGGTCAGGGTGGCCTGGTCCTGGTGGGTGCGCACGACCATGGCCATGGCCACGGCCAGCCCGGCGAAGAAGAAGGCGTTGAGCATGGCCCCGAGCCAAAAAAGCGGCCCGGCCTGGAAGTCCACCCCGAAAAGCGTTCCCATGAGCACGATGACCGCCGAGGCCGCCAGCCCGCGCGTGACCCCGGCCATGACCTCGCCGAGCACGTAGGCGGCCGGTCCGATGGGCGAGGCCATGAACTCGTCGAAGATCCGGAAATAGAACCGCGAGATGTTGATTTCGCTGGCCATGGAATAGGCCTGCATCATCGAATTCATGGCCACCAGGCCGGGCAGAAGGAAGGCGGCGTAGGACACGCCGTCCATCTGGGCCGTGCGCCCCACGGCCTGGCCGAAGGTGACGAAGTAGAGCAGCGGCGAGACGGCCATGCCGGCCAGCAGCCTGAAGCCGCGCCGCCGCATGAGCGCCATTTCGCGGTAGTAGACCGCCAGGGCGCCCTGGATCACCGCGCGCCTCCCGAGGTTGTTGTGGCCGCCGGGCCGGCTTTGGCTTCCAGGCAGGCGTCCGGTTCCAAAACGCCCGAGCCCATGGCCCGCAGGTAGGCGTCTTCGAGCGAGGTGGGCCGCACGGCCACGCCCCCGGCCTGGCAGGCGGCGTGGGCCATGGCGTCCGCGCGTTCCTGGAAAAAGGCGGCCGGACTCTTGCCGGTGAGGTCCACGGCGGCCCAGGCGCCGATGGCCTCGATCAGGTTGCGCGGCGTATCCGTGGCCGTTATCAGCCCGTCCCTCAGAAAAGCCACCCGGTCGGCCAGGGCCTCGGCCTCCTCGATATAGTGCGTGGTCAGGAAAATGGCCACGCCCGACGCTTGCAGGTCTTTGATCAGAGCCCAGATCTGGCGGCGGATGTCCGCGTCCAGGCCGACCGTGGGCTCGTCCAGAAACAGGGCCGCCGGTTCGTGCATCAAGGCCCGGGCGATCATCACCCGGCGGCGCAGCCCGCCGGACAGGGTTTTCACCTGAGAATCCGCCCGGCCGGAAAGCTCCACGCGCCCAAGCCACTCGGCGGCTTTCTCGCGCCGCCGCGTCCGGCTCATGCCAAACAGCCGGCCGTGGATATCGAGATTTTCGGCCACGGTCAGCTCCATGTCCAGGTTGATGGTCTGGGCGACCATGCCGACGCCGGCCTTGGCCTTCGGGTCGCGCAGCAGGTCGCGGCCGGCCACCAGGGCCGTGCCGGAATCGGGCCGGGTCAGCCCGGTCATGATCCGGATGGTGGTGGTCTTGCCCGCCCCGTTCGGGCCGAGATAGGCGTAAAGCTCCCCGGACGCGACCGAAAAACTCACGCCCCGCAGGGCCGGCTGGTCCTTGTAGGACTTGCGCAGGTCCGCGGCGGCGATCACCGAAGCGCCGCCCCCGGGGAGCAAATCCCGCGCCGCGCTCCCGGCAAGACGGATTTCCCCATCGCTCCCCCCTGGTTCGTTCTTCAGACGGTTGAAAAATGCCGTCCCGGCATTTTTCGACTTCGGGCAGGCGAAAGTGAATTTCGCCAACCCTCTCGGATTGCGGGCAAAAAAATTTACCCGCAATCCGGCGCGCAAGTGTGACCAAATCCCGGGCAAAGTCAACCGCCGCCGCCCCGGCCGATATGGACCGTTTGGGGCATCGCCCGGGCGGGACGTGACAGACGCGCCGCGCTCGGAGTATCCCCTCGCAAGGAGGCCGGATATGACCTTGGCGAGTCTTGCGGGCGCAAGCAGATTGCCTCGCTGGGCGATCTACCTGATCGCCGTGGCGCTCACCCTGGCGACGCTCGCGCTGCGCCAGCAAATCGGGGTGTATTTCGACCACCGCCCGCTGCTGCTCATGTTCCTGCCGGCGATCATTTGCAGCGCCTTTCTCGGCGGCTGGTGGCCCGGGGTCGCCGCCACGGCCATCGCCTCCCTCGGCGCCGGTTATTTTTTCGTCTCCTCGGCCGTCAGCCTCCGGGTCGCCGCAAGCCACGAGCTGTTCCAGTGGACCATTCTGGTCGTCAGCGGCCTTCTGGTCAGCGCCCTGTGCGAATTGCTGCACCGCGTCGCCCGCGGCCTGTGGGCCGAAAAGCAAGCCCTGGCGGAACGCGAGGAGCGCTTCACGCTGGCCATGGCCGCGAGCAAGGACGGCATCTGGGACTGGAACGTGTCCACCGGCGAGGTCTACTACAGTCCCGCCTACACGGCCATGCTCGGCTATCCGGGCCGCACGCTCCCGCCGCACGTCGATTCCTGGTCCGATCTCATCCACCCGGGAGACAAGGCGGCCGCGTTGCAGGCGAACATGGACTGCATCGAAAATCGCCGCGACGATTTTACGGTCGAATTCCGGATGCGGGCGGCGGACGGCGACTGGCGCTGGATTTTGGGACGCGGCAAGGCGATCGCCCGCGACGGCGACGGACGGGCCGTCCGGCTGGTCGGCACCCACACCGACATCACCGAACTCAAGCGGGCCGGGGAGCGTCTGCGCATCATCGCGGACAACACCTACGACTGGGAGTATTGGCGCGCTCCGGATGGAAAGTACGTCTGGGTTTCCCCCTCCTGCGAAACAATCACGGGGCATTCCCCGGAAGAGTTCACGGGCGAGGCGGGGCTCACGCTTCTTGACCTCGTCCATCCCGGCGACCGCCGCGCCTGGACCGATCATATCCAGGAGGTGAGCGTCCAAACTCCGGACAAGCACGACCTGGAAGTCAGAATCGTCAAGACAAGCGGCGAGACCGTCTGGATCAGCCATACCTGCAAGCCCATTTTCGACGGCGACGGCGCGTACCTGGGGCGCAGGGGCTGCAACCGCGACATCACCGTCCGCAAGCTGGCCGAGAACGCCCTGTGCGACGCCCGGTTGTTTCTGAACAAGGTCATCGACAGCATCCCCGACCCGGTCTTCGTGATCGACCGGGAGCACAGGATCGTTTTCGTCAACAACGCCGCCTGCGCCCTTCCCGGAAGACGCCGCGAGGAGCTCCTCGGACGCACCGGGTACGATTTATTCCCCGAGAATCAGCGGGAGATTATCCGGAAACGGTGCGAAACGGTTTTCGAAACCGGCCGCGAAGACATCGCCGAAGAGCCCGTGGCCGATTCCAGCGGCGCATACAGGACGCTGCTCACCAAAAAAACCCGGTTCATCGACGCCGGCGGCAATCGATTCGTCGTCGGCGTCACCCTCGACATCACCGAGCGCATACGGACCGAAGAGGCCCTGCGCGAAAGCGAGGAAAAATACCGCCGCATCGTGGAGACGGCCAGCGAAGGCGTCTTCATGATGAACGCCGATCTGGAAATCACCTTCGCCAACCAGCGATTGGCCGACATGCTCGGCTTTGCCGTGAGCGAAGTCCGCGGCAAGCGCATCGAGGCCTTTTTATTCCCGGAGGATCTCCCCGATGTGCGCATCCGGGTGGAAAGGCGCCGCCAAGGCGCTCCGGAGCGCTACGAACGCCGCCTGCGGGGCAAGGACGGCCGCGAAGTCTGGACCATCCTCTCGGCGACTCCGATCACCGGCGAAGGCGGCGAATTCCTCGGCTCCTTCGCCATGTTCGCCGACATCACCGAGCGCAAACTGGCCGAACGGGCTCTGCTGGAGAGCGAAGAGAAATTCAAGAAAATTTTCGTATCCACCCCGGAACCCATTGCGCTGTCGACCTGGCGCGACGCCCGCATCATTGACGCGAACGAGGCCTATCTCGACTTTATCGGCTTCGCCAGAGACGAAATCGTCGGGCGCACGGTCAATGATGTCGGGCTTTGGAGCGACGACCGGGAACGCGCGCATTACCGGCGATTGCTCGAAAAACACGGCAGCGTGAGAAACGTGGAGTCCCGTCGCAGGACAAAATCGGGCGAGATCCGCGCCGTCATCGCCTCGGCCGAGATGGTGGAGATCAGGGGCGAGACCTGCATTCTTTCTATTTTGAAGGACATCACCGAGCAAAAGCGCCTGGAAGGGGAACTTCTTCAGGCCAAAGACCTGGCCGAGACCGCCAACAAGGCGAAATCCGAATTTCTCGCCAACATGAGCCACGAAATACGCACCCCGCTCAACGGCGTGATGGGCATGCTTCAGATTCTCCGGGCGGCCTGCCGCGACGACGAACAACTCCAATGCATCGAGACCGCCATCGCCTCCGCGCGGCAGTTGACCGCCCTGCTTGGCGACATCCTGGACCTGTCCCGGATCGAGGCCGGCAAGCTGGTCATCCGCGAGGCGCGGTTCGCCCTGGCCGAGGTGACGGCCTCGGTGCGCGAGATTTTCGCCGGGGTCGCCGAGCAAAAAGGCCTGGAACTCGCCATCGTCATCGACGAACGCATCCCGCCCCTGCTCATCGGGGACGCCGCCCGCCTGCGCCAGATCGTTTTCAATCTCGTCGGCAACGCGCTCAAATTCACGGAGAACGGAAGCGTCGCCTTTGCGATGGTCCTTGACTCCCGGCCCGGCGAGACCCCGGCCGTCGTGGTCATGACCGTGTCCGACACCGGCATCGGCATCCCCGCCGACCGGCTCGATGTGATTTTCGAGCCCTTCACCCAGGCCGACGGCTCCTTTGTCCGCGCCTACCAGGGCGTGGGCCTGGGCCTGGCCATCGTCCGGCGCCTGGTCGCGCTCATGGGCGGAGAAATCTCCGTGAAAAGCCAGGTCGGGCAGGGAACCTCGGTGCGCGTCGTTCTGCCCTTCGGCGCGGCCGCGCCCGAAGCGGCCGCCGCAGGGTCCGCCGGCGCGCCCGAAATTCTCCGGACGCCCCGGGGGCGCAAGCCGAGGCTCCTGCTGGTCGAGGACGAAGCCGTCAACCAATTGTCCATGAAAATGCTGCTGCTCGGCGAGGGCTACGACGTCGCTTCGGCCATGGACGGGGCGCAGGCCCTCAAACGGCTGGCCGAAGAGGATTTCGACCTGATCCTGATGGATGTCCAGATGCCGGTCATGGACGGCCCGACAGCCGCGAAAATCATCCGCAACGCGCCGGAGTTCGCGGCAAAATCGCGCGTCCCCATCATCGCCCTGACCGCCCACGCCATGGACGGCGACAAGGAACGCTTCCTGGCCGCCGGCATGGATGGCTACGTCTCCAAACCCGTGGATTTCGCCGAACTCAAGGCGGCCCTGGACCGGGCGCTCGCGGCCGCCCCGGAGAGCGGCGGTCCGGATTGACGCCGGGCGGCCCGCGCGGCTATCATTCGGGCATGCCGTTTTGCACCGTGCGCCCCAAGCGGCGCACTCCGCCGCGACACCCAAGCCCGTCCGCCGGGCGCAACACGCGAGGGTTTGCCCCATGAAACTGGTCGTCGAGATCGCCGGCTCCATCGACACCGTGCGCATCTGCTCCCTGCCCCGGAGCTTTGTCGCCAGAATTTTCACCCATTGCCTGGGCAAGAACAACACCCCCTATTTCGCCAACAACTGCTTCAAGGGCGTGCTCTATTTCGACACCGATTTCGCCCGGAGACTGGCCGCCAAGGACGATTTCGCCTGGAGCGACTGGACCCAGGCCAAGGCCTATTACGCGATTTCGGGCATTGTCCACGACTCCAACCTGCGCCTGTGCGCGAGCCTGGACGGCGCCTCGTGCGGGGAAATCGGCGTGACCCACTTCACCCGAACGCTCGCCAAGATCGATTTCAGCGCGCTGGCGCCCGCACTGCCGGAAGGCCATATCGCGGTCCTGCTCGGCAGCGTCGACAAGGGATCGGAAATCCTCACTCTTCAGGACGGCCCGGAAACCTTCGACCCGGCCAAGCTGGCGCTGACGTACAACAGCTTCGAGGACTTCCGCTTCGAGGACGTGATCCTGTCTCGGGCGGCCTACGACGGCCGGGAAATGACCCGCGCCTTCGGGACGCGCAAGGGCAAGAACATGCTCGATCCGCTGCTGTTTTCCGGCCCGGGCGAGGAGCTCGACCTGTACGACTTCACCGGCGAGCTGCGGCCGGCGCCGTGAGCCGGGAGACCGGCGGCCCCGTTCCGGTCAAGACGGCCCCTTTGGCCCGGCCGAGGCGCGGCCTGGGGCAGAACTTCCTGGTCGACCGCAACATATCCGCCAAGATCGTCGCCGCCCTGGCCGTGAGCCCGGCCGACACGGTCATCGAGATCGGCCCGGGCCGGGGCGCGCTGTGCCCGTTCGTGCTCGCCGCCGCCCCCAGACGCTACCTCTGCCTGGAACTCGACCGCGACCTGGTCCGCTCGCTCGCCAAGGACCCCTCGGGCCTTATCCCGGTCAACATCGACGCCCTGCGCTTTGACTGGGAGCGCGCCGCGGGCGCGCTCATCCTGGGCAACCTGCCCTACAACGTGGCCTCGCCGCTGATCTGGGACATCTGCGCCGGCGGGCGCTTTTCCCGGGCGGTGTTCATGGTCCAGCGCGAGGTGGCCGGGCGCATCGCCGCGCCTGCCGGCGGCAAGGTCTACGGCGCGCTTTCGGCCTTTGTCCAGGCCCACGCCACGGCCGAATGCCTCTTCACCGTGGGGCCGAACGTTTTCCGGCCCAGGCCCAAGGTGGACTCGGCGGTCATCCGGCTGACTCCCAGGCCGGACCGCCCACGGGCCGCCGAAGGCCGGCTGCTCTCGCGGCTGCTCGCCGTGTGTTTCCAGCAGCGGCGCAAACAATTGCAAAAGATTCTGCGCCCGTATTGGAACGACGGCCTGTCCGCCGCGCTCGCCTCGCTCGGACTGAACGAACGCTCCAGGCCCGAGGAGGTCGGGCCGGAGGGCTTTCGGCTTTTGTTAAAAAATATTTCCATTGCCGATTTCCCCTTGACTTTCGCTTGAAAAACGGTTTTGAGACACTAACAAAAGCGCAGTGATGATGAGGCGGATTGTCGTTCACAACGCGCTGGCAGCGGGTCGAAGGACGAGTCGCCCGCAGCGGATTGCCGGAAAACCGGCGGCGGATCGTATTCGTGAACGGGTCGGCAAAGGCGCTGGGCCAAGCGCCGGGTTCCCCGCAAGGCGGGACCACCCGGCCCGGGTATCTCAAACCTGAGGAGGAAGGATCGATGACTAAGGCTGATCTGGTGGGCAAAATCGCGGATAAGGCCGGTTTGACCAAAGCCAACGCCGAGCGCGCTCTGAACGCGTTTCTCGATGAAGTGGAAAAGACCCTTGTCGACGACGGCAAGCTGACCCTGACCGGGTTCGGCACCTTCTCGGTCGAGCAGCGCCAGGCCAGAACCGGCCGCAATCCCCGGACCGGCGCCGAAATCAAGATCCCGGCCACCAAAGTGGTCAAATTCCGCCCCGGCAAGATCCTCAAAGACTCCGTGAAATAAGGCCCCTTGGAGGCGCGTTATGTCGTCCTTTATGATGATTCCCGGCGAGACCATCCACAGCCCCATGCCCCAAGACTTGCCGTGGTGGGAGCCCAGCCATTTCGTGTTTTTTAGCGTCACCTACCTGGTGCTGATCATCATCGGCGCCGGGCTCGGCTACTGCGTCATGAAGGCCTGGAAGGACAGCTGCTGCAAGGACGGCGGGCACGGCCACTAGCCTTTTCTTTCACCGGCCGCGTTTTTTTCGACCGCCCGGCTCCGGCCGGGCGGTTTTTTCGCCGGTCCCTCGCGGGACTTGCGTTGTTTCCATTTGTCGGCTAGGTAGCCTGTTTCGCATTGCGGCCCAAAGCGGCCGCACTTTCGCACCGAGGGGGTGATCGCTCTTGCCCGGCGTATTTCTCGACGATTCAGACAACTTCGATGTCTCGCTCCGCCGCTTCAAAAAGCAGGTGGAAAAAGCCGGCATCCTCTCGGAATTGAAGAAACGGCAGCACTTTGAAAAGCCCAGCGTCATGCGCAAAAAGAAAAAAGCCGCCGCCCGAAAACGGCTGCTCAAAAAACTGCGCAAAATCAACGCCATGTAGGGAAAGACAAGGAAATCGGGGGAAAAACCCTTTTTGTGAACAAAAAGGGTTTTTCCCCCGAACCCCCTT
>JADFXV010000093.1 GCA_015233395.1 Desulfovibrionaceae bacterium | reverse complement strand
GCCTAAAATTCCCTTGAGTTCGCGCTCGACCTCGCCGAGCAGGGCGCTTTTGCCCTGGGCCCGCCGCGCCGCCGACTCGATCTGGCCGTCCTTGGCCGCGTCGGCGAGCCTGCGCCTGGCGCCCTCGATGGTCAGGCCGTCGGCATAGAGCAGCGCGCGGATGCGTTCGATCAGCGCCAGATGCTCGCCGGTGTACAGACGCTGGCCCTTGGGGGTGCGGATCGGGGTCAGTTGCGGAAATTCGCTTTCCCAAAAGCGCAGGACAAAGGCTTTGAGCCCGGTGAGTTCGGCCACCTGGCCGATCTTGTAGGTTTTCGCGTTGGTCATGGCCTGGTCCCGTGAACCGGTGGTAAGCCTCCCGGTCGCAAAACCGACACTAGCCCGCCTTGGGGCCGCGATCAAGGGGTGGAGAGGGGGGTGGAGAAAGGGGTGGAGAAAGGGGTGGAGAAAGGGGTGGAGAGGGAGGAAGGGGAATCGGGAGGAAAGCCCCTTTTTTGAAAAAAAGGGGCTTTCCTCCCGAACCCTCCTTTCCCCAAAAAAATTTCCCCCGGGTTTTGCCGCGTCGCGTTGAGCGCAACGCGGCAAAACCCGGAATACGGTTTTTTCGCGGGAGGGGGTTCTTCCCCCGAGTCCTTGTCTCCTCGCCGCCGCCTAGGCGTGGCCGGCGAGGTCGAAGCGGTCGAGGTTCATGACCTTGGTCCACGCCGACGCGAAGTCGGACATGAACTTCTCCTTTGAATCCTCGCAGCCGTAAACTTCGGCGATGGCGCGCAGTTGGGAGTTCGAACCGAAGACGAGGTCGACGCGGGTCGCGGTCCACTTGAGTTCGCCGCTTGCGCGGTCGCGCCCCTCGAACTCGCCGGAGTCTTTCGAGGTCGCCTTCCAGGCCGTGCCGATGTCGAGCAGATTGACGAAGAAGTCGTTGCTGAGCGTTTCCGGGTTTTTGGTGAACACGCCGTGTTTGGACTGGCCGAAGTTGGCGTTCAGGACGCGCAGGCCGCCCACGAGAACGGTCATTTCGGGCGCGGTCAGGGTCAGCAGTTGCGCCTTATCGAGCATGAGCTCCTCGGCCGATACGGAGAATTTGCCCTTGAGGTAGTTGCGGAACGCGTCCGCGACCGGTTCCAGTACGGAGAACGACTCCGCGTCGGTTTGTTCCCGCGAAGCGTCCGTGCGTCCGGGCGCGAAGGGAACGCTCAGCTCGCGGCCGGCGTTTTTCGCCGCTTTCTCCACGCCGGCGCAGCCGCCCAGGACGATCAGGTCGGCGAGCGAAACCATCTTGCCGCCGGACTGCGCGGCGTTGAACTCTTTCTGGATGGCCGCGAGGGCCGCGAGCGCCTGCGACAGCCGGGCCGGCTCGTTGACTTCCCAATCCTTTTGCGGGGCCAGGCGGATGCGAGATCCGTTCGCCCCGCCGCGCTTGTCGGAACCGCGGAATGTCGACGCCGAAGCCCAGGCGGTCTGGACCAGTTGGGAAACGGACAAACCCGAAGCCAGGATCTTCCCCTTGAGGGCGGCGATGTCGCGTTCGTCGATCAATTCATGGCTGGGCGCGGGCACGGGGTCTTGCCAAATAAGCTCTTCGGCGGGGACCAAGGCTCCGAGATAGCGCGAGCGCGGCCCCAGGTCGCGGTGGGTCAGCTTGAACCAGGCCCGGGCGAACCTGTCTTTGAATTCCTCGGGATTTTTCTGGTAGCGCCGGGCGATCGGTTCGTAGATTTTGTCGAACCTGAGGGAGAGGTCGGCCGTGGTCATCATGGGCCGGTGCTTCTTGGACGGGTCGTGGGCATCGGCCACCATGTCCTCGGCGGCCACGTCCTTGGCCAGCCACTGATTCGCGCCGGCCGGGCTCTTGACCAGCTCCCATTCGTATTTGAACAGCGTGTTTAAGTAGCCCGTGTCCCATCTGGTCGGATGCGGCTTCCAGGCGCCTTCGATGCCGCTGCCGATGGCGTCGCCTCCCTTGCCGCTGCCATGGCTGCTCTTCCAGCCGAGCCCTTGCTCCTCCAGGCCGGCGGCTTCCGGCGCGGGGCCGACGAGCGCGGGGTCGCCGGCGCCGTGGCACTTGCCGAAGGTGTGCCCGCCCGCAACGAGCGCGACCGTCTCTTCGTCGTTCATGGCCATGCGGGCGAAGGTCTCGCGGACGTCGCGGCCGGAGGCGACCGGATCGGGATTGCCGTTGGGTCCTTCCGGGTTGACGTAAATCAGGCCCATCTGCACGGCGGCGAGCGGATTTTCAAGTTTCCGGTCGCCGGTGTAGCGGTTGTCGCCCAGCCAGGTGTCCTCGGAGCCCCAATAAATGTCTTGTTGCGGCTCCCAAATATCCTCGCGCCCTCCGGCGAAACCGAAGGGCGTAAGTCCCATCGATTCCAGGGCGCAGTTGCCGGCAAAGATCATCAGGTCGGCCCAGGAAATTTTCCGGCCGTACTTTTGCTTGATCGGCCATATCAGCCGGCGCGCCTTGTCGAGAAGGACGTTGTCGGGCCAGCTGTTCAGCGGCGCCAGGCGCTGGTTGCCGCTGCCCGCCCCGCCGCGTCCGTCGCCCATACGGTAGGTGCCGGCGCTGTGCCAGGCCATCCGGATAAAGAGCGGACCATAGTGGCCGTAGTCCGCCGGCCACCAGTCCTGGGATGTGGTCATCAATTTAAAAATGTCCTTCTTCAGGGCATTAAGGTCGAGGCTCTTGAATTCTTTGGCGTAGTCGTACGCCGGGCCCATCGGGTTGGATTTGAGGGAATGCTGGTGCAGAATGCCCAGGTTCAACTGGTTCGGCCACCAGTCGCGGTTGGAAGCGCCGCCGCCGGCTGCCTGTCTGCTGGATCTGCCCGTCACCGGGCATTTCGCATCGTCGCTCATGCTGGGTCTCCTTATGGCGCCGCGAACGCGGACATGCTTTTTGGGTCTTGCGGGCAGCATATCCCGCCGGGATTTTTTTTTCAATCACCCGGCGAAAAAAATCATCCGGCGTTCTTGATGATTCCCGGAGCGCACAGCGGATCGCGGAGAAAAAAAGGGCCGCTCGGGCGGCCCTTTTATTTCCGTGATTGCGTTCGCCCAGAGCGGGCTGCTACCCTTCCGGCTTCGGCGAGGCGACGACGACCAACTCCGCGTCCTTGATGTCGACGGCCACGTTATCGCCGTCGCCGATGCGTCCGCCGATGAGCTCCTTGGCCAGTTGCGTCTCCAAGTGGCTTTGCAGGTAGCGGCGCAAGGGCCTGGCCCCGTGGACCGGGTCGTAGGCGGCCTCGACGATGAATTCCTTGGCGGCTTCGGTGAGGGTCAGGGTGATCTTGCGTTCGGCCAGGCGGCTTCGCAGGTCGTTGAGCATCAGTTCGATGATCTGTGCGATCTGATCGCGCAGCAGCGGCTTGAAGAGCACGGTCTCGTCGACGCGGTTTAAGAATTCCGGCCGGAAATGGCCGCGCAGGGTCTCCATGACCTGCTCGCGCACGCCCGGGGCGAAGCTCCCGTCCGGGCGGATGCCTTCGAGCAGATACTGCGAGCCCAGGTTGGAGGTCATGATCACGATGGTGTTCTTGAAATCCACGGTATGGCCGTGGGAATCGGTCAGCCGGCCGTCGTCGAGGATTTGCAGCAGGGTGTTGAACACGTCCTGGTGGGCCTTTTCGATCTCGTCGAAAAGGATGACGCAGTAGGGCTTGCGGCGCACGGCCTCGGTCAATTGCCCGCCCTCGTCGTAGCCCACGTAGCCCGGAGGCGCGCCGATGAGCCTGGCCACGGCGTGGCGCTCCATGTATTCGCTCATGTCCAGGCGCACCATGTTGTCCTCGGTGTCGAACAGGGCCACGGCGAGCGTCTTGCAGAGCTCGGTCTTGCCCACGCCCGAGGGGCCGAGGAAGATAAACGAGCCGATCGGCCGGCGCGGGTCTTTGAGCCCGGCCCGGGCGCGCAAAACCGCGTCGGCCACGGCCGCGACCGCCTGGTCCTGGCCGACGACCCGCTTGTGCAGCTCGTCCTCTAGGCGCAAAAGCTTATCGCGCTCGCCTTCGCGCAGCCGCGACACCGGGATGCCGGTCCAGCGCGAAATCACCTGGGCCACGTCCTCGGGGCCGACTTCCTCGCGCAACAGCCGCGCGCCGCCGGTGTCCTTGGCGAGCGACTCCTCGCGGGCGGCCAGTTCGGCCTCGAATTTGTGCAGGGTCGAGTAGCGCAGCTCGGCGGCCCGGTTGAGGTCGTAGGCGCGCTCGGCCTCTTCGATCTGCTGCTTGGTGCGCTCGATGTCGCCCTTGAGCTGGCGCATGCCCTCGATGGAGGCTTTTTCCGTCTCCCACTGGAGCGCCAGGATCTTCTGGGAGGCTTTGAGTTCGGCCAGTTCGGCCTCGAGTTTTTCCAGGCGCTCCTTGGAGGCCTTGTCTTTTTCCCGGCGCAGGGCCTCGCGCTCGATCTCAAGCTGCATGACCTTGCGGCTCAACTGATCGAGCTCGCCGGGCTGGGAGTCGATCTCGGTGCGGATCATGGCCGCGGCCTCGTCGATCAGGTCGATGGCCTTGTCGGGCAGCTGGCGGTCGGTGATGTAGCGGGTGGAGAGCACGGCCGCCTCGACCAGGGCGGCGTCGGCGATGCGCACCCCGTGGTGCACCTCGAAACGCTCGCGCAAGCCGCGCAGGATCGAGATCGCGTCCTCCACGCCCGGCTCCTCGACGCGCACGGGCTGGAAGCGGCGCTCCAGGGCCGGGTCCTTCTCGATGTACTTGCGGTACTCGTCGATGGTCGTGGCCCCGATGCAGTGCAGTTCGCCGCGCGCGAGCATGGGCTTGAGCAGGTTGCCCGCGTCCATGGACCCTTCGGCCTTGCCCGCGCCGACGATGGTGTGCAGTTCGTCGATGAACAAAAGGATGCGTCCGGCGCTGCCCTGCACTTCCTTGAGCACCGCCTTGAGGCGCTCCTCGAATTCGCCCCGGTATTTGGCCCCGGCGATCAGCGCGCCCATGTCGAGCGAGAAGACGCTCTTGTCCTTGAGCCCCTCGGGCACGTCCTTCTTGACGATGCGCTGGGCCAGGCCCTCGACGATGGCCGTCTTGCCCACGCCCGCCTCGCCGATGAGCACCGGGTTGTTCTTGGTGCGCCGCGACAGGATGCGGATCACCCGGCGGATCTCCTCGTCGCGGCCGATGACCGGATCGAGCTTGCCCTTGGCCGCTTCGTCGACCAGGTCGCGGCCGTATTTTTTCAGCGCCTCGTAAGTTTCCTCGGGATTTTGCGAGCTCACCCGCTGCGAGCCGCGCACCTCGGTGAGCACGGCCAGGATCTTGTCCTTGGTCAGGCCGAACTGCTTGACGATCTTGGCGAGCGCCTGGCTTTTGCGGTCGTCGAGAATGGCCAGCAGCAGATGTTCGACGCTGACGAAGTCGTCTTTCATGTTCGCCGCCAGGTCGGAGGCGCGGACCAAGGCTTCGTTCAGGTTCTGGGTCGGGCCGACCTGTCCGGGCGCGGCCCCGGGGCCGGAGACGCTGGGCAGGCGGGACAGCTCGGCTTCGAGGGCGCCCGCGAAGGCCTTGGGATCTAAGCCCGTGCGTTCGAGCAGGCGCGGAACCAGGCCCTGCTCCTGCACGGACAGGGCGGCCAGGAGATGCTCGGCCCCGACCTGCTGCTGGCCGAGGCGCACGGCCAGGGCCTGAGCTTCGCCGAGCGCTTCCTGGGATTTTTGGGTGAATTTGTTGATGTCCATCGCGCGATCTCCCTGCCGGTTCGGCCGCCCGCGGGCGGCCGGATTTGGATATTAACGGGAGCAGAAAATTTCTTCATTTTCGCGCTCCCGTTTATGAGTATGGCCCCGCGAATAGCGGGGCCAAGCGGCGTCCGCCGCTTTGAGCATGAAGTTGAAAACTTCATGCTCAAAGTAATAACAGGGGTACAATAACGCATTTGGCGGGCCGGTCAAGAAGCGGCGGCGCACATCGCCGGGCGTGGGCGACCGTCGGAATCGCTTACACCGTTGTCGATCGCGTCCATTTCCGATGGAAATAATTGTCCATTTTTTCAAGGCGGAGTGCAAAAACCGTAACCGCCATGGACTTGGCCCCGCGCCCGGACCTCACGGGCGGCCCGCGCCGCCCGGTTTAAGAATTTTTTGAAACGGCCGATAAGCGAAGTACATTCCCCCTCGATGTCCGGCTGCGGCCGGATCGGCCGGATCGGCCGGAGGAGGCGGGCGGACAAGGAGGCGAAATTGGAAAGCAGTATCGGAATAAGGCATGAAGGTTGCATGAGATTGGCCACAGGGCCGGAAGTCCCGGCCGGGAGACGAGGCGATGAATACTTTGAGGAATTTCCTCCAGCACACGTTCAATCCGGTCCACATGTACTGCCGGCTCATGGACTTCGGTCTTGACAAGACCCGGGCCCGCAAGATGTGTTCCGTGTATGAACGGTATTTTTACAGCGTGATGCGCAACGCGTAAAGACCGCCCCCGCCTGGCGGCCTTGAGGCGGCGGCCGGTCTCCCGCAAACGAGCCGCGACGCCCCAAGGGTTTGCGGCTAAATCTCCCTGGCCAGGTCCCTGGCCCTGATCTCCGCCCGCTTGATCTTGCCGCTGATGGTCTTAGGCAGTTCGGCGACATAGTCGATGACACGCGGATACTTGTACGGCGCGGTCACGCTTTTGACATGGGCCTGAAGCTCCCTGGTCAGCGCGTCCGAAGGGGCGAACCCCGGCGCCAGGACCACCGTGGCCTTGACCGCCTGGCCGCGCACCGGGTCGGGCACGCCGGTCACGGCCGCCTCGATCACGGCCGGGTGGGTGATGAGCGCGCTTTCCACCTCGAAGGGGCCGATGCGGTAGCCGGAACTCTTGATCAGGTCGTCGACGCGTCCCAAAAACCAGAAATAGCCGTCCTCGTCGGCCCAGGCTTTGTCGCCGGTGTGGTAAAACCCGTCGTGCCAGACGCTTTGGGTCTTTTCCGGCTCGTCCATGTAGCCGGCGAAAAGCCCAAGCGGCGTCTGGCCGCGCACGTCGATGCAGATCTCGCCTTCCTCGCCGGCGGGGCAGGGTTGGCCCGTCTCGTCGAGCAGGGCGATCTTCCAGCCCGGGCAGGGCTTGCCGATCGAGCCCGGTTTGGGCTCCATGCAAGGGAAGGTGGCGATTTGCAGGGTGGTTTCGGTCTGGCCGTAGCCTTCGTAAATCGGCTTGCCCGTGGCCTGTTTCCAGGCGGTGAACACGCTGTCGTTGAGCAGCTCGCCGGCGGTGGTGCAATGCCTGAGCTTGGAAAGATCCACCCCGCTTAGGTCCTCGCGGATCAGAAAGCGGTATACGGTCGGCGGGGCGCAAAAGCTGTTCACGCCGTTGTCCGCGATGACCTTGAGCAGCGCGCCGGGATCGAATTTTCCCCGGAAATCCCAGACAAAGACCGCCGCCCCGGCCAGCCATTGGCCGTAGTATTTGCCCCAGACCGCCTTGGCCCAGCCCGAATCGGCCAGGGTCAGGTGCAGCTCGCCCGGCTCCAGGTCGTGCCAGTAGGCCCCGGTGGTGTAATGGGCCAGAGGGTAGTCGTGGCCGTGCTCGACCATCTTGGGCTGGCCGGTGGTGCCGGAGGTGAAAAAGACGAACAGGGAGTCCTTGCCGCCGGGCCGGGGCGAGGCCGGGACGTAGGTTTCGGCGGCGGCGGCGCTGATCGCGTCAAAATCCGACCAGCCCGGGGGCAGGGGAGAGCCGCCCGCCTGGACGAGGATTTGCAGCGTCGGGCATTTGCTCCGGGCGGCCTGGGCCCGGGCGGCGATCGAATCCTCGCACACGATCGTGGTGATGCCGGCGTAGTTGACCCGGTATTCGATGTCGTGCTCGGTGAGCAGCGAGGGCGAGGGCACGGCCACGGCCCCGATCTTGTGCAGGGCCAGCATGGTCGTCCAGAATTCGATGCGCCGGTAGAGGATGATCATGACCCGGTCGCCGCGGGCCACGCCCAGGCCCGTGAGCGCGTTCGCCAGCCGGTTTGAGGCCAGGCTCAAGTCCCTGAAGGTGTAATTGCGGCGCAGGCCGTCGTTGTCCACGTGGGCCACGGCCAGGCGGTCCGGGTCCGTGGCTGCCGTAAGGTCGAGAAAATCGAAGGCGAAATTGTAGTTTTCGGGCACGGCCATGCAAAATTCGGCCAAAAATTGCTCGTATCCGGCGGGACGCAGTTTATGCATACGAGAATCCTTTGAGCTTGTGCGGCCTGGCCGCGTGGGGGTCAGGAAACGATCACGTCCAGAAATACGGCCGGGGCGCCGTCCAGGCCGCGCAGGGCGTGCGGGGTCCTGGAGGCGAAATACAGGCTGTCGCCCGGTTCGAGAATTTCCACCTTCTTGTCCAGGTGGACTTCGAGGCGGCCCTCGATCATGTGGATGAATTCCTGTCCGGCGTGTTCGTTGAAGCTCAGGCCCTCCGGCGGCAGGGCGGGCACGGTGACGAGCAGCGGCTCCATGCGCCGGCCGCTGAAGCGGTAGGCCAGGTCGCGGTAATCGTAGGTCTTGCGGCGCTCGACGTTGAGTCCCGCGCCCTTGCGGATGAGCGAATAGGCGTGCAGATGGGCCTCGCCCCCGGAGATCAGGACGTTTAAGTCCACCTGGCCGAGCCTGGCCACGCCGATCAGGTAGCTGACCGGAATCTCGGTCCGGCCGGTTTCGTACTTTTGCGCGACCTCGGCCGGGACGCCGAGTTTGGCGGCCATCTCCGCAAGGCTCAGGCCGAGCGCGTCGCGCAGGCCGCGAAGCCTGGAGGCGATATCCAGGAAATAGGGATCAGGCGCGTTCATGCGTCCTCCGGGAAGAGATTGGGTGGCCGGATGCCGGGGCGGCGCCGTGGATTTGCAACCCGCGCGCGCCGGAAAAGACGTATACGAAATGACTGAAGTTTTGAAGGGGGCGCGGGGGGAAACTTTTTTCCAAAAAAGTTTCCCCCTGTTTCTTATTTGCCCAGTTCGACGAGCCTGGCGAAATCCAGGGCGGCGGCCAATTTTTTGATCAGGTCGTTGTCGGGCAGTCCCGTTCCCCGGACGCTGACCAGGAAGCGGTTGTCCACCACCAGGGTCAATTCGCCTTCTTTTTCCTGGAAGCGGAAGGCCTCGTTTCCTTTGATTCCTTTTATGTTCAGCGGCTTGATGTATTCCTCGCTGGATTCCATCTCCACGGCCTGGGTGATGGCCATGAAGGGCACCGAGGCGGACAGGCCGTCCATGACCGAGATCTCGATGCTTTTGTCCTCGTCGCCGGCAAAGACGATCTTGGCCTCACTGAGCATCACCGGCGACTTGGTGGTCGAGCCGCTCGGCTTTTCGGCGACTGTGAACCCGTCCGGCGCGGGAATGTCCACGAAGGCCATGAGCTGCTTGAAATTGACCAGATCGGCGGCGAAAAGCCAAGCCGGCGCTACGGCCGTGACGGCGAGGGCCGCAAAGGCCGCCAGGGCCAGGCGGCGCGGGAACCACACCATGCGAAGTCTCCTTTTGCCGGTTTTCAACCGGCCCAATCGGCCCAAAGGGGCTAGAATATGCCGGAGATCGCCGAAGCCAGGCCGTTTTCCAGGGCGGGCAGGGCTTCTTCGAACTTCAGGTTGACCTTGTTGGCCGTGGACACGATGCGCGTCTGGTGGCGATTGCGTTCCTCGGGGGCGCTTGCCTGCTGCGCCGGCCGCTCGGACCTGCCCTTCTTGACTTCCGCCTGGGGGGCGGCGCTCCCGGCGCGCTCGGAGATCATGACGTCGGTCATGATGGTGTAGGTCACGTCCTTGGTCAGGGAGCCGGTCACGAGTTCGGCCGCTCCGCCCGCCAGGGCGCCGATGCCCGCGCCGTATCCCGCGCCGGTCCAGCCGCCGGCCGCCCCGCCG
>JADFXV010000092.1 GCA_015233395.1 Desulfovibrionaceae bacterium | reverse complement strand
GCAACGCCGGGAATCTTCTTGCGCTCGTTCATGACCGCCTCCATCGTTGAAGATGGAGATAAATTAACATAAATTACAGCAAGTTGAAAGACAAATTATGCTGTTTTGCCGTGCAGGGGTCTCAATTCTGGAGAAATCGCCCAAAATTCGCGAAATATTCCATTCTTTTCGTTCTGTCGTCCAAGACACGAAGGAAAGCGCACATAAGACTGTTCTCATTACAATTCAAACGCCAAAATTCATCGGACAAGACCAGCGACGCAAATGTCTGCGTATCTCACCGGAGATCTCAAGTTTTGTTTCAATTGAATTTTGGCCTTTCAATGCCACGGGCAATTTTGAAATGAATTCTCCAAAGCTCGTTTTATCCGATTTCATTCTTTCTAATGCACGGATTTTTAATATTTCAGCCGGTGGCGTTAAATTAATAATTAATAGGGACAAGCTGAAAGAAATTTCTCCAGAATTTCAGAGGGGAACGAGACTTGTTCTCCACCTCAAAATACATGAAATATCCAGGACAAATATTGATGAATGCTGGCTACTGGCAAAGGCAACCAATGCTGTTGTCGATTTCGCCACAAAGGATATTCATGTCGGGATGGAGTTTGTTAGCTACGGAACAGAAGATTCGGAGTGCAAAAAGATTATTTGGAATAATGTCTTCGATAATGTAGTAGAAGATGTTGCGGCATGGGTTCATCAATGGCATGTGAATCTTTACCGAGAAGAAAATATAACAAAGCTCGAAAATGATCTGTCACATGCCGACGAAATTACGCTTCAAGACAACCGCTGATCTGTGATCCCGGTTTCTTTCAATCCAGACTTGTGGCGGGATAAACTGAAAAGGCCGTGATACCTCTTTCGGAAAGGAAAGAGGTTAATCCCGAGGTAGGGGCGGGAGGGGGGAGTGTTTTCGCATCTGGCGGAGATTGAGTCCCTGAGAATCGAGCCCTGCTCCTGCGTCGTAAGTACCCACAATTTCGTCCAGCAGGACTACGCTTTGCGCTCGCCTGTAGTACCTGAGGATGTTGCGGTAGTCGGATTCATACCCGCCTTCATTGCCCCAGCCGCCGCACCGTGTCGCCACCAACTCTTTGGAAAGGCAAAGGCAGAGGGGATCGATGTTCCCTTGGCGCACGGCCTTTCCAACCGGTTCGCCCGCAACGGGGATCATCGTAATTTCAAAAGCGCGGCTCGTGTCCACGCGGCCGATGATCATCTCATATGCAAGATGCTGCCGGAAGAGCGCGATGGCCATCGGGGCATATGCATTGTCGTCGTCCAAAAAAAGTAAGTGACTCCCTTTGGCGATGCGAATCAGGCTGTCCCGTATCATGTTGCCGAACCCACCGGGGGATTTCGGAAAATCCACGAACCTGGCCGGAAGAGCCGTCTCGGGTCGTTGCCCTTTGACGCCGTCGAACCCCACAAGCAACTCCACCTGACCGGGAATCGCGCCGGATAGCCGTACGGATTCTTCAAGGCTTCGTATCGCTTCCTGGAGCGCTCGCGGCCGTTTCCCGCCGCTTGGGGTGATTACGCTAAAAATCGTTTCCATGGCCTCTGCGTTCACATTTCTGGCGCAAGCCCTCCGGGCGTATTCCTGGTGAGCCTGTGCGCCTGTTTGCGGCGCGCCTCAAACATGCCGCAGCAACAAGGAGTCCACCCTCTTCGGCGTTCTGTTTAGTGGCCCGCCTTCAGCCCGTCAAATCGTTTCTCGCGTTCTTAAGCCCAAGGAACTGGCGACTGACGGACCGAGTCAACTCCAAGGGTACCGACCTCAACGGTTGCTTCCTTCAGGAGATTTTTATACTTTCCACTGCCGTCGCGAAGACGGCGAAAAGAGCGCCCGGGCCTCCCCCGAGCCTTGAGACGACGAGCCGGGCGAGGCGCGCGCATCGAGTTTGCGGGTCTCTCTCCTGCGCGCGGACAAAAGGTTTGCCTCCCAAGGATTTTCTTTACCCATGAGCATCATACCCCCCGAGGCCATATCGCGCGCGAGCGCCGACAGGCGCATCCGTGTTTTTTTCAGTCAGATATGTTTCGGGCTGGCAATTTTTGAATTAATCTTGTCAATGGCAAGTCTCGTTCGGGCGCTGACCGGGGCGACACATTTTTCTCCGCAGGGCACGATTGCGCCGCTTTTTTTCGCGGGAGTCCTTTTATTCCTGCGATCTCGCCGTACCAAAGCGGGAACCGAGATTTCGCTTCTGGCCGTGTTTTTCTTGTTTGGCCTGATGCTTGTCGACGGTGTGCTCGATTACACCTCCCGTCCGCATCGAAATTTGAGCTATTCCCGGGAACAAAGGGCGAAAGAACTGGGCATTCCCTACGATAACAGAGGCATCCCCAAGGTTGTCACGATGTTGCGCGACGACGGAGTGAACGCCTATCCGCACATTGCTCCGAGTTTCTTGGTCGGACGAGACCACGAACCGCTTTATCCCATGGGCGGCATATCCGGAAAAACCATCGTGTTTTGCAATGAATCCGGAAAATTCAGCGTCTACCCAAGCGACCGGCACGGCTTCAATAATCCGCCGGAATCCTGGGACCACGGCGCGGTTGGGTCGCTTGTGATCGGTGATTCCTTCGCTAACGGCGCCTGCGTGCAACCCGGCGAGGACATCGCTTCGCGGCTACGCGCCCAAGGGATTTCTTCGGTCACACTGGGCATGTGGGGCAATGGCCCGCTGATCGAACTCGGCTCGCTCGTGGAATACGCACCAACGCTTAGGCCCAAAACCGTATTTTGGCTTTTTTACGAAAACGATCTCGACCGCTTGGTCAATGAAGCTGAGGATCCTCTCCTGCGGCGTTATCTCGATCCAGCCTTTTCGCAGCATCTGATAGACCGCCAGGACGCGATCGATGCATATTTAATCGATACGGTGCGCTCCATGTATCGTGAAAAGGGCATCGATCTGAGCCGGCCCGCGGCCGAAGCGCCGGTCCACTATCAATTGGCCGGCATCGATTTCGACTGGAAGCAGATGGGGTTGAATCTCGACCATTGCATCCAGATTGCGTCCCTGCAGCAGCTTCGGACATTTGTGGAAAATATTTTGGTGTACAAGCATTCCGGAGCCACGACCGGCCTTTTCAAGCAGGTTTTGGCCCGGGCCAAATCGGTGGTTGGAGCCTGGGGCGGCGCGATCTACCTCGTATACCTGCCGGAGTATTACCGCTTTGCGCCGATTTCACCCCTGGCTCGGCTCGAATATCGGAGACTCCATGATGCAGCGACCATGGCAGCGCGGGATAACGGCATCGAGGTGATCGATATCCTGGATATTTTTAATTCACAACCAGATCCGATCGGACTTTTTCCGCTACGCATGTATGGCCACTACACGGCCGAGACCTATGATTTGATCGCCAAGGTGCTGGTCAATCGTTTGGAGCGTTAATCTTTCCATATCTGGTCTTCTGGGCTTCCCGTGGGATAATAAAGTCTTAAAGACTTGGAGGACGCAGTGTAGTAGGCGCTTAAGAAACAACGTCTTTGGCCGCATAGACATTAAACTCTTCTTGTGCAATTTCCTTGTACAGGAGAAATGCGATGGAACGCAGATACTCACTTGCAGATGATCAATGGGATAAGATCAAGGACGTGCTTCCTGGTGGGATCGACGATAGAGGAAGAACAGCATTAGATAGTAGGCTCTTCATCGACGCGATGATGTGGATGGCAAAAATTGGATCTCCATGGAGCGACTTGCCAGAAGAATATGGGAAAGGTCACGTCCGTCAAGGTGGTGTAAATTTTTCTGACCTCAAGATGGAAATCGGTCACGCCGCCTAGGGTGGAATTTGCGCGAGTTCGATCTCATCGCTCTGGGTGTAAATTCCCGCCATGGCCTCGATCTGCATGTCGCGGCTTTGCAACTGCCATTTGTCGTTCTGCTCCAGCTAGACAGCCCCGATGAGCCGGATGATGGATTGCTCATTGGGAAAGATGCCCACCACGTCAGCCCGTCTTTTGGCGTCCTTGTTCAACCGTTCCAAGGGATTGGTGCAGTGGAGCCTCACACGGTGCTGCGTGGGGAAGGTCGCACTGAGTCAAGGCAAGACTGACCAGGAAGTCTGCCGAAACTTAGGAGTCACGGAGCAAACGTATTCCTGCCAGAACAAACTCAGGGTGACGCCCTTGCGACCAGGCTCATGGTGGACCGCGCCCCAATCGGGATGCGGCTTGTCCGCGATCTCTGGGCGTTTCATGAAGAGCAGGCGGTCGAGCTTGGTGTCGTCCAAGTCTTCGGGCAAAGGCCAACTCAGCTCTGCGGCCTGGGCTCGTTTGATGAAACCCTGAACGGTGGACATGGCGACTCGGCACACGCCGGCGATGGCTTTGAGGCTCAACCCTTGGTGGTAAAGCCGGGAATTTTCTTGAGCTTCCCCATGGACAACCTCTGCTTGGGCATCTCCCCTCCTTTCATTCGTGGAGAAGGTATGCCTCGAATTGGGTTATTCAGCGTCAATTTATTCGTATCTAGCTGAAATACCGATAGATACGCCCTAGGTCGGTCGCCTGTTCCGGATCTGGCCAGAAAAGTGGCCGATTTGAACCGAAACAGCCGGCCGATTTACTCCGAAACGGGTGGTCGATTTGGAGCGAAACGCTCACACAGGGAGCAATTACATATGGACCTTGACGGCCGACGTTTTCTGCGGCACTATGTTACAAAGTTTTGGCTGCTGCTGAATGCGTCAATGAAATCTTCGTAAGCCAAAGGCCCGCCGCCGAAAGGACATTGCGGCTGACACGGCCGATTGCCGTGTCGCTGGCCGGGAATGTGCCGTATTGTAAGACAAGATGAGCGCGCTTCAAAAAAAATTACGCGTGAAGTATGTGTATGTGCCCCCGTGTCATATTAATAAACCAAGATTCACCGGGGCACGATATTGATTTGGATGACGACAATGCATAATCTCTCTACATCAGAACAAGAATATTTTCTTAAAGAGCAGTACAGCGGTAGGCGGGCGCTTATTACCGGAGGACTGGGCTTTATTGGTAGCAGCTTGGCCATCAAGCTGGTACAGTTAGGCTGCGATGTTACCGTCCTTGACGCGATGATTCCTGATTATGGTGGTAATACTTTCAATCTGGCACCCATCAGAGATCGTATTCATATAAATTATTCAGATATTACTGACCCAAACTCGGTGAATTACCTTGTCAGAGGCAAGAATTATATTTTTCACTGCGCCGGCCAAGTATGTCATGTCATGAGTCTCACTGACCCATTTCCCGACATTGCCTATAATATCAAGGGTACGGCGGTTTTGATGGAGGCCTGTAAGCATTTTAATCCCACGGCCAAGGTGATCAAAACCGGAACCCGGGGACAATATGGCCCGGCGACCCAATTGCCCGTAAATGAGTTGGCCCCGACAAATCCGCGCGGCATTTACGAGATATCGACTCTTACCGCTGAAAAGATCATGAAGGTGTACAATGATGTTCACGGGGTGAAGTCGGTTCTCTTGCGACTGACGAACATTTACGGCCCCCGGTCGCAGATGAAGCATTCCCGTTTTGGAGTAGTCAATTGGTTTGTGCGCCTGGCTTTGGAGAACAAAAATATCCAAGTCTTCGGCGACGGCAGCATTTTGAGGGATTTCCTTTACATTGACGACTGTGTGCAGGGCATACTCATGGCAGGAGCGACGCAAGTCGCCGAAGGTGAAATTTTCAATGTCGGCGATGACAAGCCAACCTCCTTTCTGGAGTTGGTGAAAAAAATTATTGAGTTGGTTGGCAGCGGCAGCTGGAATTTCAGCGATTTCACCCCCGAGCGAAAGGCGCAGGAGCCCGGGGATTATTACTCGGATATCAGCAAGATTCGTCAATTTGTCGGTTGGGAACCCAAGATAGACCTGACTGAAGGGCTCAAGCGCACCCTCGATTATTACCGTCTCAATGGGCATCATTACTGGTAATTTCCAGATGTCATGCCCTCCCTTTATTCATCCGCTCGCGTTAGTCGAATCCGAAGCTATTGGGGACAATACGAAAATTTGGCCATTTGTTCACGTATTGCCCGGTGCGAGGATCGGGAAAGATTGCAACATTTGCGAACACGTGTTTATTGAGAACCAAGTTGTTTTGGGCGATGCCGTGACGGTGAAGTCCGGGGTATATATGTGGGATGGATTAATCGTCCACGACGGCGTATTTATCGGACCAAACGCGACATTTACCAATGACCGCCGTCCACGCAGCAAGAAATATATTGACCAGTATGCAATCACCCGGGTTCTTGACGGTGCCAGCTTGGGGGCCGGTTGCATCCTGATTGCCGGTGTGACGATCGGACGCCATGCCATGGTCGGGGCCGGGGCGGTTGTGTCCCGGGATGTTTTGGATTATGAATTGGTATACGGCAATCCGGCCAAGTGTCGCGGCCACATCTGCCGTTGCGCCCAAAAGCTCGATTTCGACTCCTCCGGCTTGTCTTTGTGCTCCTGCGGCCTGCGCTATCATTTGGAGAACGGGAAAGTATGCCCAAGCTAGACGCTAATCCGCGAGTCCCGGGGTTTTCCGGCTTGCTGGATCAATATCAAACGGTGAAGACGGATGTGGATCGGGCCGCCACCCGGGTTTTGGAAAGCGGTTGGTATGTATTAGGCAAGGAAGTCAAGGGTTTTGAGGAAGAGTTTGCAGCCTATGTAGAGGTGTCCTATTGCGTCGGTTGCGCCTCCGGAACCGAGGCCATTGCCTTGGCCTTGATGGCTCTTGACATCGGACCGGGAGATGAGGTCATCACAGTGGCCATGACCGCCGTGCCCACGGCCACGGGCATCGCCATGACCGGAGCAACGCCGGTCTTTGTCGATATCGATGACAATTATCTCATGGATCCCGAAGTGGTCCTGGCCAAGATCGGCCCGCGAACCAAGGCTATTTTGCCGGTCCATCTCTACGGCCAGACCGTGGCGATGCAAAGATTGCTTGAAGTTGCCGCGAAACACGGAGTGCCGGTTATCGAAGACGCCTGTCAGGCGCATGGCGCCCAACACCGAGGACTGAAAGCCGGGTCCATGGGCGTGATGGGCTGCTTTAGTTTTTATCCGACGAAGAATTTAGGCTGTTACGGCGACGGCGGTGCCGTTACAACCAATAACAAGAGACTTTACCAGAAACTCCTTATGCTCCGTAATTATGGCCAGGAAATTCGCTATATCCATTCCAGCAATGGCATTAATAGTCGGCTCGATGAGATTCAGGCGGCTTTTTTGCGTGTGCATCTCAAGTATCTTGACCAATGGAATGGAAAACGTCGTCAAGTAGCGGATTGGTATAAGAAATATCTCTCCGGTGTCGTCGGGATTCCAGTGGAACATGCGGATAATCACCATGTATATCACCTTTATGTTGTCGAGACAGACCAACGCGACGCCTTAATGGATTATTTGACTAAAAATAATGTTTCCTGTTTAATCCATTATCCCATTCCAGTTCATCTGCAGAAATGTTTTGCCGCGCTCGGGTATAAGCAGGGAGATTTGCCTCACACCGAGAAGGCGGCCAGGAGCATCTTGAGTTTGCCGATGCATCCGTGGCTGACCCACGACCAGGCTAGCTACACATGTGAAATCATACATGAGTTTTTTAAAGGGTCCCACGGTGTTGCCTTATGAGCAAGCTCTCCATTGTTATTCCGGTTTATTTCAACGCGCCGAGTTTGCCGGAATTGCACTCGCGGATTAGAGCTCTTGTTGAAAAAGACCGTGGATTGGAATTGGAAATCATTTTTGTGGATGACGGGTCCGGGGATGATTCATTTGTGGTAATTCGCCAGCTTGCAGCTGCGGATCCCCAGGTTGTCGGCATTCGGCTTTCTCGCAATTTTGGTTCCTTCAACGCCATTCTGGCCGGGCTCATTCACGCCACCGGCGACTGCGTGGCCATAATCAGCGCCGACTTGCAGGATCCGCCTGAGTTGATTTCGGATATGGTCGACCACTGGCGAAAGGGCGTCAAAGTCGTGATGGCGGTACGCGAACGCCGCGAAGAAAATGCTCTAAAAGTCTTATGCGCAAGAATTTATTATTATTTTTTCCGGATCATGATTAATAAGGATATGCCTATCGGTGGATTTGACTTTGTTTTGATTGATCGCCTTGTGGCCAATGCCCTCTGTGCTATGCGCGAAAAAAATACAACATTGATGGGTCTTATATTGTGGGCCGGATTTTCGCGAGAAATGCTGTATTATGTTCGAAGAGAAAGAAAGCACGGCACATCTCGCTGGACAATTGGGAAAAAAATTGACTATTTTATTGATTCTTTTTTATCCTTTAGCAAAACACCGTTGAGATTTTTTTCTCTGCTGGGCCTGTCCGCATCCGCGTTTGCTCTCTTTGGGATAATATATGTCATTGTTGCCTCAGCGTGGGGATTGATGGATGTCGCCGGATGGCCTTCACTTATGGTCGTGACATTACTGTTTTTCGGCATTACCCTCTCCAGTGTAGGAATCATCGGAGAATACGTCTGGCGGGCCTTGGATGAATCTCGCAACCGTCCGAGTTTTTTGGTTGAAGAAGAGCTTCGGAGCGCTAACGTGACAACTTGCAAGGATACATGTCTTGAACGCCACTGACATTTCATATATTCATTGTCCATCTTGTGGCAGTCCCTTGGACTTGGTGGTTTTTGAGGAAGGTTCGCATCCCGGGACCGTTGCGCACGGCATATTAGCTTGCCACGCCTGTAAAACCATGTTCCCCATCGACAAGTCGATCCCTTTGCTAATCGACGTTGGGTATATTCCTGACTTTGATCAGGACGGTTTTGCCTTGCGCTGGAGAGATTCCTTTGATTTCGCCGGTTACCGCAGGTTTGAATGCGGCACCAATGACGCGAAAATGCGCCAGGTACTTTTTTTCAACAATGACGCTGATTATGATGACGACGTGGCTGAATCCAGCTTTTGGCGGGCCGTCGATGCGAGCATTCTCGGCTACTGGACGAACGATATAATATCCAAACAAGGGGCCGTGCTTGATTTAGGTTGCGGCACTGGCAGGATAGGCATCCCCCTCGCGCAACAGGGGCTTCATGTCTTGAGTACGGATATTTCAATCGGCATGTTGCGTAAAGCCAGGGAAAAAGCGCAGGCCGCCGGTTTGAGCCATATGACTTTTTTTCTGGCCGATGCCGAGTGTTTGCCGCTTGCGCCCGCAAGATTTTCGGCGGTGATATCCTACGGTATGCTCCACCATGTTGATCAACCCGTGGCTATACTGAAGGGAGTAAAACGCCTTCTTGTTGACGGGGGCCTTTTTTTCGCGCTGGAAAATCACGCCTCGCCGGTGCGATTCATTTTTGATTTTTTAATGCGCCGCAACCCACTCTGGGAAGAAGAAGCTGGGAGCCATCCGCTTTTTAAAATCAAGGAGTTGATCGATTTAGCCGAAACAGCTGGATTGTCCCCCAAAGCAAGGACGAGTGTTTTTCTTCCGCCGCATTTTTTCAATCGCTTGGGCTATTCATCTTCAAAACGACTTATCGATGCGACCGATCGAAGTTTTGGCTGGTTGCCCGTGCTTCGCAATTTTGGCGGTCAAGTGGTGCTCAAGGCCGTTAAGACCGTCGGTATTCCCTCGGAGATGATCAAGCCATGAAAATTCTTCTGGTAAATGCGCCCACGACATATGCCGCCGTCACCACGGCCGATTGGGATACCACCGCCGAAGACATCGGCGCCTTCCCCCCCATTGGCCTGAGTTATCTGGCGGGTTATCTATGCACGCACACAACTCATGAGGTCATCATTCTCGACACCTTGGCATTACGCTTGAAATATCCCGAGATTGAACGTCGCATCTTGGAGATCAAGCCCGATCTGGTGGGGGTCACCGCTTTTACCCCCACATTCTATGATGTGCTTGAGGTGTGCAAGCTTGTGAAAAAGAATCTGCCGCACTGCCAGGTCTGTTTGGGCGGCAGCCATGTCGATACGTTTACCCAGGAAACGATGTCCCATTCCGAGATTGATTTTTGCGTGCATGGTGAAGGCGAGGCCATTTTCGCCGAACTTTTGAACGCAATTGAAAACAACCTTCCCCTCTCTGACGTCAAGGGAGTTTCTTATCGCCAGGATGGCCAAGTCGTAACAACTGGCCAGGCAGGTTATCAAAAGGATCTTGATTCTTTGCCTCTCCCGGCCTTTCATCTGCTTCCCTTAGATAAATATAAGAGCGCCATCGGAACCGGCAATGTGGTGGGTATCATCGCCTCTTCCCGGGGGTGCCCGTACCACTGCACCTACTGCAACCGCCCCTATCAAACCTACAGGCAATATGGCGTAGATCGCATTATTTCGGAAATGCGCATCCACTATGACCGAGGGGTCCGAGAGTTTTTATTTTTTGATGACATGTTCAACATCAATCCCAAGCGGGTTATTGACATTAGCATGGCTATCAAGACCAATTTCCCGGGCATAACCTGGTCGTTCCGAGGGAGGGTGGACCAAGTTACGGATAATATGGTTAAGATTGCCATGGAATCTGGCTTGCGACAAATTCTTTTCGGTGTTGAGGCTGGTAGCGACGAGGACTTAAAGGCCATTAAAAAGCATATTACAACTAAACAAGTTGTGGATGCGATAGCTACTTGCAAAAAATTTGGGCTGGAAA
>JADFXV010000091.1 GCA_015233395.1 Desulfovibrionaceae bacterium | reverse complement strand
CCAGAACATCCTTGTTTGAGAAAAGAGAATCGGGGGGGAAAACCCCTTTTGTGACCAAAAGGGGTTTTCCCCCCCGCCCCCCCCTTTCCCCAAAAAACTTTATACCTTTTAGGCTGTTCCAGCCGAGTTGGCTGTTTGGCGACAGGACGGCGCGGCCGGTCCCGTCTTTTGATTCGCGAGAACCCAAACCACTGTTCTTTGTCGCCGGCTGTTGGCGCGAAGGGACGTCCTTCCCGTCCCCGCTCAAATCATCAAAGTTTTTGGGAGGCGGGGGTTCGGGGGAGGAACCTTTTGTTCACAAAAGGTTCCTCCCCCGATTTCCCCGCTTCTCTTCTCTCCTCTCTCTCCCGGCGGCGCGGCCGGTCAAGGCGCGGCGTTGCGGAACAGGTGTTTGTGTTCGTGCGGCGCGGCGCGCAGGTATTGTTGCGGCGCGTCGATGCGTTCCCCCAGTTCGGCGGCGGCATGCCAGGGCCAGCGCGGGTCGTAGAGCATGGCCCGGGCCAGGGCGACCAGATCGGCCTGTCCCGAGGCCACGATTTCTTCGGCCTGCGCGGGCCGGGTGATCAGGCCGACGGCGATGGTCGGGGCGCCTGTTTCGCGCCGTATGCGCTCGGCGAGGGGGACCTGGTAGCCGGGTGCGAGCGGGATTTTCTGTTCCAGGCTCGTTCCGCCGCCGGAGGCGTGGATATAGGCGCAGCCGAGTTTTTTGAGTTCGCGCGCGTAAACGATGCTGTCTTCGATGTCCCAGCCTCCTTCCAGCCAGTCCGTGGCTGAAATGCGCACTCCGACCGGGTGGGCGGCGGGCGTCGCCTCGCGCACGGCGGCGAAGACCTCAAGCGGGAAGCGCATCCGGTTTGCGAGTGTGCCGCCGTATTCGTCGGTGCGCCGATTGGAGAGCGGGGAGAGGAATTCGTGCAGCAGGTAGCCGTGGGCGTTGTGCAGCTCCAGGCAGTCAAAGCCGAGTTCGCCGGCTCGCCTTGCGGCCTGGGCGAAGGCCTCCCGGATGCGGGCCAGGCCCGCGCGGTCGAGTTCAAGCGGCGCGGGGTCGCCGGGCGTGAAGGGCAGGGCCGAGGGGGCGAGCGGGCGCCAGCCGCCTTCGGCGGGAGCGAGCGTGCGGCCGCCGGACCAGGGCGCGCTGGTCGACGCCTTGCGTCCGGCGTGGGCCAATTGGATGCAAAGCGGGATAGGGGAGTAAGCGCGCACGGCGCGCAGGACCCGCGCGAGCGCGGCCTGGCAGTCGTCCGAGTAGAGTCCCAGATCCTGCGGCGAAATGCGGCCTTCGGGCGTAACCGCCGTGGCCTCGGTGATGAGCAGACCCGCGCCGGACAGGGCCAGATGGCCGAGATGGATGGTGTGCCAGTGCGCAGCCTGACCGTCTTTTGCGGAATATTGGCACATCGGCGCGACCACGATGCGGTTTTGCAGGGCCAGCCCGCCAAGCGAAAAGGGTGAAAACAGGGCGCTCATGGAGTCCTCCGGAGTGTTTTCCGCTTCGCCGCGCCGTGAACCGGCCTACAGTTCTCGTCGCGCCGGTTCGCGGGCGTAGCGGGAATTGATCCCGTGATACCCCGTTTAGAACGTTTTTGCACGGCCTGTCTTTCGCCGCCTGATTTCGATCGGACCGGTGCGCTCAGCCTTTCATGGCCCTGCGGGACTTGAAGAAAAAATAGCCGACCGCGCCGAAGGTGGCCAGCGGCGAGACATAGTGCGGAACATGCGCTCCGAAGGCGCCAAGCACCATGACGCCGCCCAGGATCAGGATGGAGTACATGGCTCCGTTTTTGAGATAGACATGTTTTTTGATGGCTGCGGCGTTGCGCACGGTCAATTCGCGGACCACCACGGCCCCCAAGCCGTTGCCGATGAGGATCAGCGGCACGGCCAGGGTGAAGGCGAAAGCGCCGAGCACCCCGTCGATGGAAAAGGCGGCGTCGATGATTTCCAGGTAAAAGATCTTGGCCAGGTCGGATTTGTCCGCGCCGAGCAGGTCGCGTTCGCCGCGCTCGGCGTTTTGCTTGAAGCCGTGGGTGATGAAAAAGACCGTCGAACCGGCCACGGCGGAAAACGCCAGCATGGGACCTTCCCGCAGGGCGAACCAGACCACGCCGGCGAGCGCGAGCGAAGCCACGGCGTAGAACCAGGCCCCCTGGCGCTGGAAAAAGCGCTCGCCCGGCAGGCCGTAATTTTTTTCCTCCAGAAAAAGCCAGTGGAAAAAGAGCAGGACCAGGAAAACTCCGCCGCCGAGCAGCAAAATCGGGGAGGACAGGCTGACCGCCTCCAGGACCAGGGGATCGGAGGAAAAGGCGGCCGTGAAAGCTCCGATCGGGCCAAGCCCGGGCGTCACCGCCCAGACGATGGCCCAGGGCAACAGCCCGCGCACCCCGAACACGGCGATGAGCATGCCCCAGAGAAGAAACCAGCGCCTGGAGCGCGGGCCCATGGTGGAGAGCACCTCGGCGTTGATGATGGCGTTGTCGACGGAGCTTATGGTCTCGAACAGGCACAGGCCGGAGACGGTCAGGCAGGCGATAGCGTGGTTCATGGTTGGCCCGTTTGGAATGGTTTTACAGAGAAATCTGGGGAGAAACTCATTTTGCAGCGGGAAGACGCGTCGAAGCGGAGAGTACGAAAAGAAGACCTTTCTACTCTCCGCGCTTGGACAAAAGGGGTTTCTCCCCAGACCCCTCTTCCCCAAAAAACGTTGCAATATTACGCAGGAGACGGTTCGGGGGATGCCTCGGTATTTAAAAAAGGGTTCTCCCCGATTCTTTTCTCCTCTTGTCTTTCGTTCTAGTGTTCCACGAAGATCAGCACGCCGATGGCGATCAGCGTGAAACCGCCCAGAAATTCGGCGTAGCGGCTCACCAGTGCGACCCGTCCGGCCAGGCAGCCGAGCTTGACGCCAAAGGCGGTGATGGCGAAGCAGACCGCGCCGATCACGAGCGAAGCGAACCAGATCGGTTCGTTTAAGACCGAAAACGAGAAACCCACGATCATGGCGTCGATGCTGGTGGCCAGGGCGAGAAGAACGAGATGGGGCGTGCGGGTCGGGTCTTTGGGTTCGCGGCGATCGTCTTGTCCGGCCTTGGTTTTCGCTCCTTCCCAGATCATCTTGCCGCCCACGAGCACAAGCAGGCCAAGCGCGATCCAGTGGTCGTAGGCTTGGACGCTGACGCGCACGAACTGGCCGAGCGTCCAGCCGGCCACGGGCATCAGCGCCTGAAAGCCGCCGAAGGCGAAGGCCAGGCGCAGGATGCGGGCGGCGCCGGGCGTGCGCAGGCAGACGCCCGCGGCCAGGGAGACGGCGAAGGCGTCCATGGCCAGGGCCACGGCGATGGCGAACAGGGCCGGGAAGGGCATGGGGCGTCCTTGCGGGTTGTCCACGCGCAATGAGCGCGCGCAATATTCGGGTGAAATATTCGGGCCGGCCTGTCCGCTATCCGGGATTGAGACCGGGGTTTTTCACGCCCGAGGCGGCGTACAGATTGGACAGGGCGGTCAGGTAGTCCGCCAGAGCCTTGGACAGGTCGCTCTCGGCCTGGGTCATCTGGGCCTGGCCGTTTAGCACGTCCAGGCTGGCGCCGACCTGGGCCTGGTAGCGATCCACGGCCAGGCGGTAGTTTTCCTTGGCCGCCTCCAGGCCGGTTTTGGCCACGCCGATGCGCTTGGCGGCGCTTTGGATGTTCAAAAAGCTCGACTTGACCTGGAAGCCGATGTCCAGGCGCAGTTTCACCATGTCGGCGTAGATTTTTTTCACGTTCTCGACGGCCTGGGCGTAAGCGAAATAGGTGGCGCCGTTGTCCCAGGGCGTCCACTGCATGCTGAGCTTGGCCTGCCAGAGTTGCCCATCGTAGTTGCCGAGGTCGGAGTTTATGCTGCTCCGGTTGGCGTTGCTTATGAAGTCCAGGTCCGCGGCCGCCTGGGGGTACAGGCCGCTGACGGCGATCCTGGCGTCCTTGGCGGCGATTTCCACGCTTTTGACGGCCACGGCCAGATCCGGCCGGTTTTGGTAGGCAAGGTCGAGGCAGCGCGCAAGATCCATGGCGAAGGGCGTTTGCGTCAGCTCGCCAGCGTAGCCGACGTCCTGCTGCAGGGGAAAGCCGACCGAGACGTTGAGCTGGGCCGTTTGGGTCAGGACGTCGTTTTGAGCCGCCAGCAGGGTTTGCTCGGCCGAGGCCAGGGCGGTCTGATTTTGCAGAACGTCGAGTTGCGCCTTGAGGCCGACGTCGAAAAAGTCCTGGGACACCTTGAGCTGGTCGGTCAGGCGGGCGACCGAATCCTCGGCGCTTTTGACGTCGGCTCTGGCTTTGAGCAGGGACAAAAAGGTCTGTTGCACGAAATTGACGAGCTTGAGTTCGGCGGCGCTCACCCCTGCCTCGGCCGATTCCTTGGCCAGGGCCGCTTTCTGGTAGTTGCTGAGCAGCTTAAACCCGGCGAACAGGTTCTGGTGGATATTGAGGTCCAGCGCGCCCGAGTTCGCCGTGGAGCTGGGCGCGACGTTCAGGATCGAGGCGCCCGCGGGAGGGAGCGGATAACGGAATTGGGTTTTGATTTGCTGGCTTTGGCCCGAGGCGCTGACGTTGCCGGACGGCCCGAGCGCCCCGGCGGCCGATTTTTCGCCCGCCGCCGCGCCGCGCAGTTGGGCCTTGGCGGATTCGATCTGGGGATTGGTCTGAAGGGCGCGGCTTACGCTCGCTTGCATGTCAAGGACGACAGCGTCCGGTTCGGGCGCGGGCGAAGCCGCCCGCGCGGAGGCTTCCCCGGGGGCGGCGTATTTTTGGGCGGCGAAGTCCACAGGCGATGTGTTCTGAGCCTGGGACGGCGCGGGAAAAAGAGCGGCGAGCAGGACCAGCGCCAAGAGCCAGGCAGGGACGTTCCGATGCGGCGAACGGACCGGACGAACCTGACAAACCGGGGCCGGTTGCCCGGCCAGGGCGCGTTTTCGTGGCGTGCTTGGCATGCGATCCTTTGGCGAAGAAAATGTATTGCCGGCCGGCCAAGCTGGCCGTGAGGATACCGGCTCAAGGAAAAATATGCGGGTTTTTACCTTGGGGCAAGGGCTTTGTCCATCCGGGCATGCGTCGGGGCATGGGCCGGGCGAACGCCGGGGCGGGGCGAAAAGCGCGCGGCCTGCCGGCAAAGCGGTCAATTTTTGTGGTAGTGGAAGATGACGGCGGTCTGGGCCAAGCGGAAGTTGTTCTTCTGATAGAACAAGCAGGCCGGGATATTCTCGCATTCCGTGACGACCTCGATGCTGCGAACCCTCTGGGTCCGGGCGAAGGCGAACAGGCGGGCCATCAAGGCCGAGCCGGTCCCCTGGCGGCGGTTCACGGCGGAGAAGAAGTCGATGACCGCCTTGTCCTCGTGCACCCGAAAGCTCACGAAACCGTCGTCCTGGAAAAATTTCAGCACCCGCGGCGAGGCCAGCGATTTCTCCACCATGTTCCGATGAACGGCCAGCCAGGACTCGCCCGGGATGTTGGGGTTGAGCGCGAAACAGCCCAGGCGCAGGTTGTGCGCGTGCCGCTCGATCCAGGCGGCGTCCCGAAAGACGGCGGTCTCCGGGGAATTTTCCGGACCGGGCGCGGCGGGTTCTGCGGGAGCGGCCTCGGGGAGTTCGGCGCTGAATATGGCCAGCACGCAAATTTTCGCAAAGCCGAGTTGCAGAAGGGTTCTGGAGTTGTCGATGTCTTCGCCAAGCAGCCGCAAATCGACGATGCACGGCCCGGGAAGGGCCGCCAAGTCTGAGGCCAGGGTGGAAAAATCCACCTGGGCCGCCAGGAAATAGTCCTTGCCGAGCGACTCGCTCAGATCGTCATGGCGCTTGAACTTGGGGCTGTGCACGAGACTTGCTCCAAAAGCGCGCCGCCGCCCTTCTCTGGCGGGGGTTGCGTTGTCATGACCGGTCTTGATCGCGCCGTCTCGGCCCGGCCGCGCTAGCTGAGCACGGCGCTGCCGAGGATCGCTCCCATGCCCTGGTTGTTATACGAACTATTCGTCCCGGAGCCAAGGCCCTGGAGTACGCTCCAGTTCGAGGCGTCGATTCCGCTGGTCGTGGAGTTCGACGCGCTCGACGCGCTTTGGGCAAGAAGGCTGGAAAGTCCATCATCGCCGGTCTGCGTCTGCTTCGCGGCCATCGCTTCCAGCTCGCGCAGCTTGTGGAATTCGCGGCGCTCGTGACGGCTCGGCTCAAGGCTGGCCATGCTGCCGGTTTGGGAGGCGTCGGCGAATTTCCGGGAGATATCGCTCATGACCTGACTTTGCAGGGGGTCGGTGTTGGACTGCGCCTGGGCGGCCAGATCTTGGGAAATTTTCGCGGTCACGGCCTTGAACTCGGCCGGGTTGTTCGCTTGCAATTGGGCGAGCATCTGGCCCGGAGTGGCGCTGCCGCTCAGGCCGGCGTTCGAAGCCAGGGCGGAGAGATCGCCGGCGACGATATTTTCGAGCGCGCCCAGAAGTCCGCCGGCCACGCCCGCGTTGGAGCCGATCGCTCCGGCGTTGGAGCTCACGCTGGCCAGACTCCGGGAGACATCGCCGAAGACCGCGCCCATGGCGCCGCCTCTAAAGCCGCCCTTGGTCCGCTGGCCTTGGCCCGCTTGCTGGCCCTGGGCCAGCGGCGCCATGCTGCCGGTTTGAGCCGCCTGGGCGAACTGCGCGGAAAACGAGGTCAGCCGCTGAGCTTCCCGGGGATCGTTGCAGTTTTGGGCCTGGGTGTTCAATTCCTGGGAAATCTGCTGCGTCACGGACGCAAATTCGGACGGATTGTTTTTCTGCAATTGCGAAAGCTGGTTCATCATCTGCCCGGCTTTCGAAAAATTCGCCTGGTCGGTCGTCGACGGGAAAGTCAGGCTGGTCGACATCGCCGACGGCGTGGAGTTCGCATCGCTCCCTTGGATTCCCAGGAGCGCCTGCATCTGCTGTATCTGTTGCGCCTGTTGCGCCTGCTGGGTCAATTGCGCCTGCTGCGACGGATCGGAGCCGTTTATGCTGCTGACGGACATGGTGCACTCCGTGTTTGATTGTTCTTTCAAGCGGGACTGGGGAAAATTCATCCCGTTTTCCCGGAAATTTTTTATGCCGCGTACTATGAAGCAATATTCGCGCCCCGGGCGATTTTTGGAAAATTTTGTTTTATATTAATGTGTTGCGCCCTGTGTGGCCACATTTGCGACCAGGTAAAAAATTCCGGATTTTCTCGCGAAACCGCCGGCGCCGCCGTCGCGGACAAGACGCCGGATGCGGGCGCGGGTCCGCGTGGGGGGGGATGGATTTTTAGAAAGCCATGGACGCGGGGGACACCCCGGCGGCCGGATTTTTCGCTCTAAGGAAATATCCGGCCGCCGGAAAAACGATCAGGACAGGACGGAAGAGAGGTTTTGGCTCAAGATGTCGGAGATGGAAGTCGACGAATCGGTTCCGCCGATGCTGTTAAGCAGGCTCATGTTGTTCTGATAGGCGTTGTAGCCCGCCACGCAGCCGGTGACCGCGCCCAGGTTGACGCAGGACATGCTGCCGGTGAGCCCGGCGTTGGAAAATTGGCCGGCCATGGAGTTGAGCGAGAGGCTCTGCATGGTGTCGCTGGCGCTCGATGCGGCGCTATGGAAATCGCTGGCGATTTGGGCGGCGAGCGTTTTGAACTGGTCAGGGGATTGTTGCTGCAGCGTGGTCAGAGACGACAGGAGCTTGCTGAGCTGGGAAAAACTCGACAGCGACGTTTGGCTCGCGCTGCCGGAGCTTTGGGAGGAGGTGTTTTCGAGCGCGGAGAGCGCGTCGCTCGAACCGGTCGAACCGGTCAAACCGGTCGAGCCGGTCGAATCGGTCAAACCGGTGGTGTCGGTGTTGTCGCCGGTGTCGAGATAGCCCAGGCTGGCGACCAAACTCTGCTGGGTGATGCTTGCGATGGCCATAGTCGTCTCCTTGTCCCGCCATGGTGCGCCGTCGCGGTCCGGAAGATTTTTCCGCGCCGCCCGGCCCGGCCGGATCAAAGCATATACCGTGCCGGACGAGGGACTTGCAAAAATGGCGGTATTGGAACGCCTCCGGCGGCCAAAGGGCTGCGCCCTTTGGAATCCGCCGTAATTTTACCGAGTTGCTCAGCCCTGTTGCGTGTCCGGCGCGGCGGCGGGGGCATGCTCCCCGAGTAACCTTTGGCTGCGGCCGGACGTCCAGAAAGAAAACCGCCTGTCGCGTATCCCGGGATCGGGAAAACGCGGCCGGGCGGGGCGGTCCGGGGAACCGGGTCGCAACCGGGTTGCCACCGGGCCGCCGGGGCGGTATTCCCCTGGCGTGAGCGCGCCGCCGCCGTGAAAAAAAGAGGGCGTCCATGCAAAACGATGCACCCGTGGTGTTTTTCCATATCCCCAAAACCGCCGGCACCACCCTGACCTCGGTTTTCGAGCGGCTTTACAGCGGCCGCAAGCAGTTTCTCGCCGGCAGAAACGGCGTCGCCCACATTGCGGACTGCGTCCGGTTCCTGGGCCTGAGCGAGGAGGCCAGGCGCGAATACGGCTACGTCGCCGGCCATATCGAAATCGGGATCCTCGACGCCATGCCCGTCAAACCCTTCGTGTTCACCTTCCTGCGCAACCCTTGGGACCGGCTGGTTTCGCTCTACCGTTACGTCCAGCGCTCGCCCGGCCACCACATGCACCAATGGATCGTGGACCACGGAGCTTCCTTGGAGGATTTCGTCCTGGATGGCCCCTGGGACGAATTGCACAACGGCATGACCAGGCGGCTGGCCGGGGTTCCCCATGCCCGCACGAACGACAAGCGTTTGTTGCGCCAGGCCGTCCTCAACATGCACAAGTATTTCGGCTTCGTCGGACTCATGGAGTCTTTCGACAAATCCTTGTTTTGCCTGGGGCGGCTGCTCGGCCTCGAGGCCTCGCGGCTCGTCTACACCAGGAAAAACGTGAGTCCGGGCGCCAAGGCCCCGCCTGATTACGGCGAGGCCGCCAAGCAGAGGATTCTGGACCACAACGCCCTGGACTACGAATTGTACGGAGATTGCTGCAAGCGCTTCCGGGAGGAGGCGGCAAGGCTGGTGAGCGGAGCGGCGCAAAACAAGGCGTTTGAGGGTTTCAAGCGGGCGATCAAGGAGCGGGCCCGGGCGGGCGCGAGCGCCGGGCAGCCGGAGCAATGAGGCGTCCGCGAATTTTGGGGGAATGATTCCTTGGCCCCGCTATTCGCGAGGCCGTGCTTATAAACAGGAACATAAAAGAGCCTTTTGCACAATTCATTGGCCGTCATGCCGGACTCGCAACACGGCGGAGCAACTTGCTATAATCATGAGGTGTTCCAATGGGCTAAGCCCTTTGTCCGCCGGAGGCGTTACAATACCGCTATTTTTTCACGTCCATCGAAAATGACGAAATTTTCCGCTCCCGTGAATATTTCATTGAGCCGTGCAACATTTCGATCCTTCCTGTCGTCGTATTCCATAATAGGCTGACGGCCCCCCGGTTCCCCCCGGGGTCTCGGGTCCATCGGCCGCCCTGTCCGCCCGGCTCCCGGCGTTCCAGACAGCGCCAGGCGGCCCGGGCCGCAAAAAATTCGCCTCACGGCCGCCGCCTTGGCAATCGCGACGCGGCCAACGGAAAACAACATGGACAAGCCCCGCTTCGAACGCCAGGACGACCTCAGCGCCATACTCGGCCGCGATTGCTATCGCCTGGTGCATCTGGATTATTCCAGAGTGGCCGCCGACCTGGCCGCACTGAAAGGGCCTTCCTTCGTGGAAGCGCGGCTGTGGGGCAACGACGCCTTCAACGCCAGAGTCCTTATGGGCCTGGATTTCCGCAAGATCTGCCTGCAAAGCGTCCTGGTCGCGCAATCGCTCCCGGAAGGGGGGCGTACGCCGCGCTTATGCCCGCAACCCTTGACTGTCCTGGAGTTGGAGACGACGCTGCTTGCCCGGCACGCCCGGAATTTTCATTGCAACAGCCTGGAATTCGACACCGGCGTGTCCGAGGCGGCTTGGTCGGCCTTCAACAGGACGCGCCTGGAGCAGTCCCTGGCCTCGCCCGAAGCGCTGAAGTTCGTACGCGATGACGGGCTGGTGAGCTTCAAGCCCGAGGGCGGCAAGGTGGTCATCGACCTTTTGTCGGTCCTGACGCACAGGAAGGGCACGGGGACCGCCCTGATGCGGCGCGTTTTCGACTGGTCCCTGGCCAACGGGGCGGGCAGCGTCGAGGTGATGACGGAATGCGAAAATATTCCGGCCTGGCTGTTCTATCAGAAATGCGGTTTCCGCCTGACCGGGAACATCGCCGTATTCCACCGGCACGCCGGCGATCCCAAGCAGGCCGCCTTGGCTCTGGCCGGGCGCGGCGACTTCAGGCCGAAGCAGGGCTCGCGCTTCGTTCCCGAAACGGAAAAGCGCGCCGGCCTGTTTTCGACCCAGAGGCGTTGAAGCGGTCCTGATCCTGCCCCGTCACGCTTGGGCCTTGGCGCCGCTTCTCCCGGCCAGGCTCTCAAGCGAATAATCCCCGCCAAGAAAAGCCGAGACCAGCCGGCCGGCCGGATCGTCTCCGGCCATGGCCGCGTCCAAATTCCGGGAAAATCCAAGCAGCCGTCCGAGCATTTCGAGCTTGGCCCGGACCGTCTCGCGCGCGCCCTCGGCCAGGACCGCGGTGACCATGTCGCCCTGGCGGTTGGTGAAAAATTCCTGTTCGCGCAGGACCGTTTCGATGAAGATCGCCCGCCGTTCGCGCAGCTCGGCAGCCGCGCTCCCGCCCTTGAAGCGGAAGCGGATCGCGTTTTCCCTCGGGTTTGCGCCGCATACGGCGTCGATCATGGCGAAATGGCTCTCGGTCCGGGCGTTGAGGTTCACGTAGTCGCGGGTCGCCAGGGCGTAGTTGGACCGGTCCGCCGGTTCTGCCTCCGGCGGAAGCTCCCGGCGGTCCGGCCCGGTCCCGGCGGTGATCGGGGCGCCCGCCGTCTTGCCCCAGGGCAGGCCGGGCGTGGCCATGCCCCGGCACAACGCGGCCAGGGGATCGCTTAGGACGTCCGCGAGGGCGACGGCGGCGGACCGTCCGGGCGCAAGCCCGCCGCCCAGATCGATGATCAGAAAGGACAGGGGGGCCGCGTCCTTGAGCCGGCGGACCTGGGCTACGGCCTGTCCGGCCAGAGCGTCCCCGGCGGCGAACAGGGCCAAGACCGCTTTCTCGTGGACGTAGCGCACCACGTCGTGCAGGCTTTGGCACTGCTCGATGGAGAAGGTCGGCCCGTAGGCGTCGGTCAAGTTCAGCGGCAGGGCCGCCCGGCGCACGGCTTGGGCCGCGTCCCCCAGGCGGGCGGGGGCGCGGGCGGGCC
>JADFXV010000090.1 GCA_015233395.1 Desulfovibrionaceae bacterium | reverse complement strand
CCGAACTCGCCTCCTGGCGCGACACGGCCAGGGACCACGAATTGCGCCTGGCCATCGAAACCGCGCTGAGCCTGGCGCGCGGCATGACCGGAGGAACCAAGGGTCTGCGTCCCCCGGAGCCCTGTCCGGGAGGATGATCTCCTGCCCCGTTCAATCATTATCCAATGAGGGACTTGCAAAAAAAGTGGTTTTTTGAACGCCTCCGGCGGCCAAAGGGCTGCGCCCTTTGCAATCCTTCATCATTTTTCCAGCTATGTTGCGAGCCGGACTTGGCGGCCAATGAATTTTGCAAGAGGCTCAATATTCAATAACAGCCGCTGGAGTTCACGGTTTTTCAAAAGGGAGGGGGCGGGGAAAGTTTTCCCGCTCTCTTCACATCCTCCTTCGTAAGCGCCAGGCAGCGCAGTTCGCGCAGGCGCGCGCCCGAGGCTTCGCCCTGGTTTTGCTCTTCGGCGGGCAAATGCACGGCCAGGAATTTTTCCAGATCGCCTTCGGCGGCGGCGAGGATGGCCTGCCCATGATCTTCGCCGCCGCCCGCGCGCCGGTCGGCCGCGACCAGGGCGAAGATCTCCTGAAAAAGACCGGCCGCGTGAACGGCCCCAAGCAGGTCCACGCGCGACCCCGGCCGCAAGGCGAGGTAGCGTCCGGCGTTCATGTGCAGCCTGGCGGCGAGGCTCCCGGCCTTGACGTATCTGGCCGGGAGCCTCAGGCGCAATCCGAGTTCCCTGGCGAGGCCCTCCCCGCGCAGTTCGTGTCCGTGGTGTTTGGGTAGGAGTTCCCGGGCGGTCGCGGCCTTGCCCAGGTCGTGGGCCAGTCCCATCCACGCGCGCAAAGGGTCGCCGGCCAGCCGGTTTACGACCTGGACGGTATGGCCGAGCAGGTCGCGGTCGTGGTGGGACGCCGGGCCGGCCGCAATCGCGCGGGCCGTATCCAGCGGAGAAAACCAGGGGGCCAGGCAGCCCGTCTGGTCCAGTACCTCAAGGAAGCGCCCTGGCGCGGGCGCGGCCAGGGCCGCAAGCGTCTCGCGGCCGACCCGTTCGGGGACGCACTGGAAAAGCAGCCCGCGTTCGGCGCAGCCGCGCATCTGGGCGATGAGGTCGGGATGCGGCGAAAAATCGGGCAGCTCGGCGGCAAAGCGCGCCGCCCGGAACACCCTCGGCGGATCGTCGGCCATGGCCGTGGGCGAGGCCGGACGCAGGACGCGCGCGGCCAGATCGGCAAAGCTTTGGGGATGGGCGGCGATGCGCGAGAGGTCGCCCAGACAGGCCGGATCGGCCAGATCGGCGCAATCGGGGTCCGGACCAACGGGCATGGCCAGGGCGTTGATGGTCAGGTCCCGGGCGGCGAGATCCGCCTCCAAGGTCGCCCCGCGCGGCCAAGCGTATTCACGGCCGCCCAGGAGATAGACCGGAAACGACTTGCCGGCCGGTTTCGCTGCGGGGAAGCGGCGCAGGAATTCTTCGGGGGTGGCGTCCAGCACCAGGTAATCGCGGTCCGCTTCGGCCCTGCCGAGCAGCCTGTCCCGGACCGCGCCGCCGACCACGTAGAGTTTCATGCTGTGCCGGTCTGCCTGGACGCCGTCTAGAACACCTCGGCCTCGAACCAGAAAACGGCCGTATCCGGCTGTTTCCAACAGTCTCCGGGCAGTCCGGCCTTTTGGCAGGTATGCGACAGGAAGGTTTCCCTGTCCCATTTCCAGTCCACGGCCACCTGGGGCAGCAAGAGCCCGGAGCTGTGTCCCCGGCGCACGATCAGGCCGTGCCGCCCGACCTCGATGGCTTTCAGGTCCGGGCAGGGCGTGACCGGGCCGAGGATGGATATTTCGATTTCCAGCCCGGCCAGTTCCGCGTGCGTGAGCGGCTCAAAGCGCGGATCCTGGAAGGCGGCGTGGTGAGCCATCTCGACGATGGTTTCATGCAGCGGTTTTACGCCCACGATGTTGCCGATGCAGCCGCGCAACCGGCCCCGGATGCTCAGGGTCACAAAGGCCCCGAGGCGTTCGGCCAGCTTGTCCGTGGGGATGGGGGGCGGGGGCGGCAGCGAGGGATCGAAGCGGCGCTTGATGCTGGTCAGGACCAGATCCTTGAGAAACGACTTTTCCCGCTCGGTCAGGCTGAACCTGAAGGCGTCCATATTCCCTCCAAGGCGTCGGTTGGATTTTCCGCCAAGGCCGGGCCGCGCTGATGCTCCCGGCTCAATCCCTGGTCAGGACGAAAAAAGCCCCCTCCCAGAAGACGACCAGGCGGTCGCCGCCAAGCCACAGAAATTCGGAAAAAGGCGTTTCCTCGCACTGGGTGCGCATGAGCGTCGCTTCTTGGCCGCAGGCAGCAAACAGGTTCGGATCGGTGTCGAAGCTCTCGAAATATTTGACCGGGTCGATGCGTTTGCGCTCGAAACCCTCGGTCTTGCAGACCGCGCCGTCGAAAACGATCCGGTTCTTGGCGATCAGGGCCTGTTTGCCGACCCAGTCCTTGGCGTCGGACGCGGCCATCTCCGGGTACGGAGCGAGAACGAAGCGCGTCACCCGCCAATCGCCGTCCGGGCCAGCCGGGCTCTGGCCGGCTACGGCCGTCGCGATCAACAGCAGCGCGGCCAGAAAAAATGCGGCGGTCTTCACCACGGGCAGCCTCAGAACCCCTGCTCCAGGGGCGGATTGACCAGATAGGCCGCGCCGGGCTCGACTGCGGCCAAAGGCGTATCGGCCCCGGCGAGCGTGACCTTGCGGCCGTTGACGCACAGCCGCCCGGCCGCGAGCCAGGCCACGGCCTGGGGATAGATGCGGTGCTCCAGCGCCAGGACGCGCGCGGCCAGGGTCTCGGCCGTGTCGGCGTCCAGGGCCGGGACGGCCGCCTGGACGACCACCGGGCCGTGGTCCATCTCTTCGTCCACGAAATGCACGGTGCAGCCGGAAATCTTGACGCCGTAAGCGGCCGCGTCGCGCGCGCCGTGCGTTCCGGCGAAACTCGGCAGCAGGGCAGGGTGGATGTTGAGGATGCGTTGGGGGAAGGCGCGCACGAACCTGGGGCCGAGGATGCGCATGAATCCGGCCAGGACGATCGCCCTCGCCCCGGCGGCCGTGACGGCGTCCAGCAGGGCCTGGTCGTATTCGTCGCGCGAGCAGAAATGCTCGGGCGCGATCGTTCGCGTCGGAATGCCGCGCCCGGCCGCCCGGGTCAGACCGAAGGCCCCGGGGGCGCTAGACGCCACAAGGACGATTTTCGCCTCGATCGCGCCGGACTCGATGCGGTCGATGATCGCCTGCAGATTCGAGCCCGAACCCGAAATGAGCACCGCTATGGGCAACGGCATGGAGATGACCTTCTTACATTCTCAGGCCTGGTCCGCGACCAGGGCGGCGACCAGGGCCGGGATGGTGAACTCTTCGGGCTGTATATGCGCCGTAAAGCCGAATGTAGCAAGCGTCGCCGCGGTCACCGGGCCGATGCAGGCGAGCTTGGCCGCGCCGAGGGCGCTACGCAACGCCTCGGACGCGATCAGGGCGAAAAAATTCTCCACGGTCGAAGAGCTGGAAAAGGTGATATAGCTGATCTCGCCCTGGCGCAGGGCGGCGAGAATCCCGGCCGGATCGGCGCTGGCCAGGCGGGTCTCGTAGACCGGCAGCACGGTCACTTTGCAGCCGGCGCGGGCGAGCTCCTCGGGCAACACCTCGCGGGCCTTGGCCGCGCGCGGGACGAGCACGTTTTTGCCCCCGATCCCAAGGGCCAAAAGGCCCGCGACCACGCTCTCGGCGACGTACTTCTCGGGCACGAAGTCGGCCGCGATCCCGCGTAGCGCCAGGGCCTCGGCCGTGGCCGGGCCGATGGCCGCCGTCTTGCGCCCGCCAAGCGCCCGGGTGTCCAGGCCAAGCGCGGCAAGCTCGCGCCAGAAATACTTGACCCCGTTGACCGAGGTGAACACGAGCCAGTCGTACCCGGCCAGCTCCGCGATCGCCTGGCGCACGTCCGCGTAATCGCCCAGATCCGCGATCTCGATGGTCGGAAATTCGTACACGCAGGCCCCAAGCTCGGTCAGATCGCCGGCAAGCGAGCTGGCTTGCTCGCGAGCCCGGGTCACGACCATGCCCTTGCCGAGCAGCGGACGCTTTTCGAACCAGGACAGCCTGTCGTGCAGCCCGACCACTCCGCCCACGACCAGAAGCGACGGCGCGGCGAACCCCTGCTCCTTGGCCTTGCCGGCGATCGTCGCCAGATCGGCGATCAGGGAACGGTGGCGGCAGGTCGTGCCCCAACGCACCAGCGCCGCCGGGGTGGAAGGCGCGCGGCCGTTGGCGATCAAATTGGCGGAAATCTCGGGCAGGTTCTTCACGCCCATGAAAAACACGAGCGTGCCGCCGATCTCGGCCAGGGCTTTCCAGTTGAGCGCGCTCTCGCGCTTGCCCGGATCCTCGTGGCCAGTGATGAAACTGACCATGGAGGCGTGCGCGCGGTGAGTGACCGGGATGCCCGCGTAAGCCGGCGCGGCCACGGCGCTGGTCACCCCGGGTACGACCTCAAACGACACCCCTGCGTCGAGCAGCTCCTCGGCCTCCTCGGCGCCCCGGCCGAAAACATACGGGTCGCCGCCCTTGAGGCGGGCCACCAGCTTGCCTTCCTTGGCCTTGGCCACCAGCAGGGCGTTGATCTGATCCTGCGGCAAGGTGTGGTCGCCGCCCTTCTTGCCCACGTAGATGATCTCGGCGCCGGGTCTCGCGTAACGCAGGAAATCCTTGTTGGCCAGGTAGTCGTAAACCACCACGTCGGCCCGCTCGATCAAGGCCTTGGCCTTGAGCGTGAGCAACCCCGGATCGCCCGGACCCGCGCCGATGAGATACACTTTTGACATACAGCGGTTTCTCCCAAATTATGCGGCCGTCGCCAGGGGCGCTGCCCCTGGACCCCGCCGGGGGGCATGATGACCCCCGGACCCCCACACGTCAGGGGATACGGCCGCGCCCCCTGACGCGGGGGTCCGGGGGCGATCATCGCCCCCGGCGGAGGAGTCCAGAGGAGGCGGAGCCTCCTCTGGTCTACTCTCCCATGATATCGAGTATGCGGCCTCGCAGTTCTTCGACTTTGGCGATTTTTTCGCCGAGCGCCCGCGCTTTTTCGCGTTCCTTGGCCACGACGTCGCCCGGCGCGCGGGCGACGAAGTCTTCGTTGGCCAGTTTGCGGCCGATGATGTCGGCCTCTTTGGCCAGCTTGGCCAGTTCCTTGTTCAGGCGTTCGAGTTCGGCGGCGAAGTCGACCGCGCCCGACAGCGGCACGAACAGGGCGTTGCCGCCGAGGGCCGCGCTGGCCGAGGCTTTCGGCGCGGTGACGTCCGGGCCGGCGTCGATGGAGGTGAGCCTGGCCAGGAAGCAGATCAGTTCGCCGCTGCCGAGCAGGGTATTGCGGTCTTCGTCCGAGGCTGTTTTGACCAGGGCGGTGAGTTTGAGTCCCGGGGGGATGGAGAGTTCGGCGCGGAAGTTGCGCACGGCCGTGACCAGGTCCTGGATCAGTTCGGCCCTGGCCTGGGCGCGCAGCGAATGCCGGTCGTTGCGCTTGGCGGGGTAGGGCATTTTCGCAAGATTTTGCTCTTTGATTCCCGGCAATTGGCTCCAGATCTCCTGGGTGACGAAGGGGGCGACCGGGTGCAGCAGCACCAGATATTCGGTCAGGACGGTCCACAGGGTTTTCTGGGCCGTCTCTTTGCGGCCCTTGTCCTCGCCGGTCAGGTCCGGCTTGATCATTTCCAGGTACCAGTCGCAGAATTCGCGCCACAGGAAGGTGTACAGCTCCTGGGCCGCTTCGTTGAAGCGGTAGCCGGCGATGGCTTCGTCCACGGCGGTTTTGACTTCTTCCAAGCGGCTTAAGATCCAGGCGTGCGGGACGTCGCGGGGGCCGGAGCAGCAGGCGTCCGGAATTGTCTCCGGCAGGTGCATGAGGGCGAAGCGGGCGGCGTTCCAGAGTTTGTTGACGAAATGGCGGTAGCCCTCGATGCGGTCTTCGGAGAGCTTGATGTCCCGGCCCATGGCCGCGAACGCCGTGAGCGTGAAGCGCAGCGCGTCCGTGCCGTAGCGGTCGATCATGACCAGCGGGTCGATGACGTTGCCGGTGGACTTGCTCATCTTTTTGCCTTCGTGGTCGCGCACCAGGGCGTGGATGTAGACCTGCCGGAACGGCGTCTGCTTCATGAAATGCAGGCCCATCATCATCATCCGGGCGACCCAGAAGAACAGGATGTCAAAGCCGGTGACCAGCGCCGAGGTGGGATAGAAGGCGCGCAGGTCGGGGGTGTCGTCCGGCCAGCCGAGCGTGGAGAACGGCCACAGGGCCGAGGAGAACCAGGTGTCGAGCACGTCCGGATCGCGGGCGAGTTTTGTCGAGCGGCAGTAGGGGCAGGCCGTGGGGTCTTCCCTGGAGACGACGACTTGGCCGCAGCCTTCGCAGGTCCAGGCCGGGATGCGGTGTCCCCACCAGATCTGGCGCGAGATGCACCAGTCGCGGATATTGTCGAGCCAGTCGAAATAGGTCTTGGTCCAGTGGCCGGGCAGGATCTCGGTGCGGCCGTCGGCCACCGCCCGGCGCGCCTCGGCGGCCAGCGGCGCGGCGCGCACGAACCATTGCGGCGAGACGGTGGGTTCGATCACGGTCTTGCAGCGGTAGCATTCGCCCACGTTGTGTTCGTGCTCGCTCACGTCGAGCAAGAGGCCCTGTCCGCGCAAATCCTCGACGATCTTTTCCCGGCAGGCTTCGCGGGTCAGCCCTTGGTAGGCGGCCGGGGCGTTTTCGTTCATCACGCCCGAGCCGTCCATGACCTTGATCAGGGGCAGGTCGTGGCGGCGCCCCATCTCGAAGTCGTTGATGTCGTGGGCCGGGGTGACTTTCAGGCAGCCGGTGCCGAAGTCCTTGTCCACGTAGGGGTCGGCGATGACCGGGATGCGCCTGCCGGTGAGCGGCAGTTCGACTTCGCGGCCGACGAGCCCGGCGTAGCGTTCGTCTTCGGGATGCACGGCCACGGCCGTGTCGCCGAGCATGGTTTCGGGCCTGGTGGTGGCCACGACCACGTGGCCGCCGCCGGCCAGCGGATATTTGATCCGGTAGAGCGCGCCGCGTTTGGCGGCGTGTTCGACTTCCAGGTCGGCCAGGGCGGTGTGGCAGCGCGGGCACCAGTTGATGATGTAGTCGCCCTTGTAGATCAGGCCCTGTTCGTGGAGGCTGACGAAGACCTCGCGCACGGCCCGGGAAAGCCCCTCGTCCATGGTGAAGCGTTCGCGGCTCCAGTCCACCGAGGCGCCCAGGCGGCGGATCTGGTTGAGGATCTTGCCGCCGTATTCCTCGCGCCAGGCCCAGACCCGTTCGATGAACGCTTCGCGGCCGATGTCTTCGCGCGCCAGGCCTTCGGCCTTCAGGGCGCGTTCGACCACGTTCTGGGTGGCGATGCCGGCATGGTCCGTGCCCGGCACCCAGAGAACCTTGCGGCCTTTTTGCCTGGCGTGCCGGCACAAAATGTCCTGCAGGGTGATGTTGAGCGCGTGCCCCATGTGCAGCGCGCCGGTGACGTTGGGCGGCGGAATGACGATGCTGTAGGCCGCGCCCGGGGCCTGCGGGTCGGCGGTGAAGGTATTTTGCTCGCGCCAGTAGGTTATCCAGCGCTCTTCGACTTCCTTGGGCTCGTATCCCTTGGCCATGGTCTGTTCGGCCATCGTGGGCACTCCTTCCAAACGCCGCGCCGCCGGGGATGCCCCGGCGGCAAGGAGCGGCTCTGTCTGCTGTCCTTTGGTGGACTTAAAAAACCCGGGGCGCGTGGTCCGCGCCCCGGGAGGGTTGAAATATCCTAGATCGCCAGCCTTGTCACCTCGGGCGCTTTTGCGGCCTGACCGGTTTCCCGGGACAGGCCTCGAGGCGTTCGCACACGAAATCCTCGAGCGACCTCCGCGGCATCGCGTTCAGGTCGAACTCGGCCCTGGCCATGGTTGCGTGCCCCCCGGCCGGTCCGAGCGCGCCGAAGCTTTCCTTGGCCAGCACTCCCATGTCCAGGGACAGGCCGTCGCCCCGGAAGACGACCACCGCCCGTCCCTGCCAGACGCCGCTGATCACGGCCCAGGACACCGCGTCCACGTGCAGGCAGAAGTCGGCCAGGATGACCAGGATATCCGGACTGTCCACCTCGCCCAGGTGGGCCGCATACCCGCGCCGCGACAGCGGGCTCAGGCGGCCGAGCGCCGCGGCGATGACCGGCAGCCAGGCCTTGTCCATCTCCACGCGGGCGATCTTGGACAGAAGCAGCATGTTGGCCTTGGCGGCGAGGTGGCGGAAGGCGCGGATGTCGGCGTCGATGAAGGGCCTCTCGAAGCTCTTGGTGTCGGTCTTGATGCCGTAGAGCAGGGCCGTGGCCAGCAGCATGCCCGGCCGGACCTTCAGGTTGTGCAGGTATTCGGTCATCATGGTGCTGACCGCGCCGTATCCCGGCCGGATGTCGCGGTAATCGGCCCGCCAGGAGGCGTTCTCCTCAAGGGGATGATGGTCGATGACCACGCTGAAATGGTAAGGCGCGAACTCGGGGTGGTGGTGGGGCTGGGAATCGACCATGGCCAGGCGATTGAATCCGGCCGCCAGGGTCGGGGTCAGGCGCGTGAGCGGAATGCGCAGGCGGCGGATCATGGCCCGGTTGTCCGGTCTTCGCACCTCGTTGACGTGGGCGATGACCGCTTCGTCCACCCGGTGGCTCATGATGCGCCGCAAGGCCATCGCCGAGGCCAAGGCGTCCGGGTCGGCGTTGATGACGATGAGCCATTTGTCGCAATGCTTAAAAAGCCGCAGCAGATTGGGCAGTTCCAGGTCCAATTTGCGAAACAGGCTCATTGCGCCCGCTCCCGCACCGGTTCCTTGAGCGTGAGCGGCAGCCCGGCGACCACGAGCACGGCGCGCCCGGCGCGGCGCGCGGCCATTTGATTGAGCGCGCCGAGCGCGCGCGCGAACTCCCGGGTGAACGCGTCCGAGGCCATGGGCCCGAGCCCGGCCTCGGCGCCGGCCAGGATCAACTCCGGGCCCTCCCAGGCGGCCAGAACGCTCTCCAGGGCGGCGGCGCGTTCGCCAAGCACTCCCGCCCGCAGGCAGGAAAACAGCCAAAAGTCGAGAGAATCCGCCAGGATGGCCGCATATCGCGGACGCAGATCGACGAGCGTCTCGGGCAGTTCGAGAATCGTCTCGGCGAGCGCCAGTCCCGCCGGGCGGTTTTTCTTGTGCAGGGCGATCTGGGCGGCGAAGGCCGGGTCAAGCGCGCGGCCGGTGGCCACGAAGGCGTGCGGGCGCGGCGCGGCCGCGAGCAGCGACAGGGCGTAATCGGATTTGCCCGACTTTTCGCCGCCTAAAACCAAGGTCATCATGGGATGTTTGCGACCTCCGAAGCTTTGGCGCACAATTCTTCCAGGACCGCGACACTCCGGCACAGCCCGGCCGGTTCGAATATCTCAAGCACGATCACGGCGTCCGCCGGGGCGAGATTCAGAATGTCGCGGGCCACGGCGCGTCCGTCGGCGCTCAGCCTTGCGAGCGAAAAATGCCCATGACCGGCCGAACCGGCCGAATCGGCCGAATCGGCATGACCCTGCGCCCTCGGGGCGGACAGATGCACGAGCCGCAGGGCGGCGGCGAGTCCGGGCAAGGCAAGCGACGATTCCTGCCCATAGGCCAAAACGTGGCCCAGGTCCAGGCAAACGCCAAGGCCAAGCTCGCGGATCAGCGGCCAATGGAGCTTAAGCGGCGCGGCCTGCGTGTTTTCGATCGCAAGGGACTCCGGGGCCAGCCCCTTGGCGGTCCACAGCGCGGCGAAGGCCGCAAGTTCACGCGCCTCCCGGGGCGGGTGCAGGACAAAGCGCGCGGGGCGTAAAAAAGCGGCCTTGTCCGCCAGCGCGGCGGCCACGCGAAACGCCGCCGCCGCGCCGCCGCGCCAGGGCAGGTCCAGCGGCAGATGCAGGTGGTAGGCCAGGCCCAGGCCGTCAAGCCAAGCGGGCAAATCGTCGTCCCCGTACTCCAGGCAGGCCCGGGACTCGAAGAAAAGCAGCGCGACTTCCGGGAAAATCCCGGCCAGCATGCGGCAATTTTGGGCTGCCGTGCCCGGCCAGACAAAGCTCGGAGCCGCGACCGCCCGGGGAATGCGGCGAAGCGCTTCGCGTATCTCACTTGGATCGTTGGGATAAAAAAAAGGAGGGAAAGTGCTTGTCATGGTCCGGCGCTTGGATTAGTGAGTCGTCAGTTCGTTTGTTACGCGAAGTTACGGGCCTGTTGCGTATCTGTTACGCCGTCGGCCGCCCGCGCGCCTCGATCCAAATATCCTACGGAACGTCGTTCAAACCTGATGGAGAATACGGATATGCGCCGCATGCGTGATGTCTTGCATCATCTGCTCAACCCGCTGCATATGTATTGCCGTCTCAAAGGAATCGGAGTCGGTCACGGCGCAGCGCACAAAATGTGCCGCGCCTACGAACGCTACATCTTCCGGCTGCTTCCCTGATCCGTCGGTCCGACCCCTGCACCTTCCTCGCCGGCTTGCCCGCAATCCGTCGCGCTCTTCTCCGCCCCGCTTAGGTTTCCTCGCCGAACAGGCCGAGCTGCTTTTCCTTGCGCACCTTTCTGGCCACCAGGGTGGAGCGCTTGACGGCTTCAAGCGGCAACTGGCCGAGAAAGCGCGAGGGCTTGAGCATGAGCTTGCGGCCGTAGAGTTCGCGTTTGGCCGAAGAACTCAGGTACAGGCGGCTTTTGGCCCGGGTCAGGCCGACGTAGAACAGGCGGCGCTCCTCGCTTTCGTCCGGAGCCGCGCCCGGCGGCGGCAGCTTGCCGGTCAAAAACTCCGGCCCGGCGAAGGGCACGACGCCGTCTTCCAGGGCGGGCAGAAACACGGCCTCGAACTCCAGGCCCTTGGCCGCGTGCAGGCTCATGATCTGGACCTTCTCGGACTTTTGCTCGACCAGTTCGTCCTCGCTCAAACCGGCCAGGTGGGAAATCAGCCCGGCCCAGCCCTTGTGCTCCGTATACGCCTTACTCAGGTCCTTAAATATCCGGCTTTCCCAGAAGAGTTTGTCAAACGGCGCGGCGTCGAGCAGGTAGGCCGCGACCGCGTCCGGTCCCCCGGCCACGACCGCGCCCGGGCATTCGGCCAAGGCGGCGTCGCCGGCGGCGGCGAGCCCCAGAAGTTTTTCGGCCGAGGCCAGAATCCTGGCGGCGCGCGGATCGCTCCAGAAGCCTTCGGCCTTGGGCGAGCGGCAGGGAACGCCCCGGCGCTCCAAGGCGCGCTCGATGGGCGCGATCAGGCCGGAGAAGCGGACCAAGACGGCGATATCGCCGGGACTTAGGCTCTTTGCCCCGGTCTGCTTGTGCAAGGTGGCCGAGGTCGCCCCGAGCAGCGCCCTGACGCGGTCGGCGATCCAGGACGCCTCGCCCTCGAACCCCGGCGCGCTAAACAGGCTGATCTCGCACTCGGACTCCCCGGGGGCGCGCAGCCTGGAGACGAGCCGCGCCCGCTTGGGCATAAGTCCCCCGGCCAGATCCAGAACCGGCTGGAAGGAGCGGTAGTTCTCCTCCAGGCGGATGACCCGGGAGCCCGGGAAACGGGCCGCGAACCAGCCCTCGACGTCGCCCGCCGCGCCCCGGAATCCGTAGATGGACTGATTGGGGTCGCCGATGGCGAACAGGCTCGCCCCGGCCGCCGCGCCCACGCCGGTTCGCCCGCCCGGCGCTCCGGGCGCAGCGGCCAAGGCCTCGATCAGGGCCAGTTGCAGCGGGCTCATGTCCTGGATTTCGTCGACCAGGATGTGGGCAAAGGGGCTTACGTAGGCGGCGGCGCGCGCGCCGTGCAGGAAATATTCGAGCAGATCGGTGTAGTCGGCCAGGTTGGAGGCGCGCTTGCGCGCGACGTAGCGCTCGGCCAGTTCCGCCGGACTGGCCGGACTGGCCGGATTGGCGGCATTGGCGGCATTGGCCGGGACGGTCTGACCCGCCCGCGCGCCGCCCGCGCGCCGGA
>JADFXV010000008.1 GCA_015233395.1 Desulfovibrionaceae bacterium | reverse complement strand
CGGGAGCGGTTATTTGACGCGGGGGGCCGGCGGAATTATCTCTGCGCCATGCCCGTGTTTCTTTTGCCGCCTGAAATCGTCTTTCCCCATCCCGAACACGCCGACCCGGACGGGCTCTTGGCCGTGGGCGGGGACTTGAGCGAAGAGCGGCTGCTCGCCGCCTACGCCCAGGGCATTTTCCCCTGGTTCGAGGACGACGCCAGTCCGATCCTGTGGTGGAGCCTCGATCCCCGGCCGATCATCGAACCGGCCAAGATCCATCTGCCCAGACGTCTCGCCCGGGTCGTCAAATCCGAAAAATTCACGGTCGGCTTCGACACCGACTTTCAGGGCGTGATCAGCGGCTGCGCCCTGGCCAGGCGGACTTACGCGACCGGCACCTGGATCACCGACGCCATGATCCGGGCCTACGTCCGCCTGCACCACGCAGGCTTCGCCCACAGCGTGGAATGCAGGCTCGACGGCCGCCTGGTCGGCGGGCTCTACGGCGTGAGCCTCGGACGCGCCTTCTTCGGAGAATCGATGTTCCACCTCGAACCGGACGCGTCCAAAACCGCCTTCGTCCATCTCGCCCGGTTGCTTGCTTCCTGGGATTTCCACTTCATCGACTGCCAGCAACCCACGCCGCACGTGGAACGCTTCGGCGCGGTCAACATCCCGCGCGCCAAATACCTCGACCGCCTGGCCGCCGCCCTGGAATATCAGGCCGTGATCGGACCGTGGGGGTAGGCCCAGGGGAAGGGCTACGCCCTTCCCCTGGGATTATTTTTTGGCCGCTTCGGGGTCGGCGTGGCTGCCTCTGAAGAGCAGTTTGAGCGGGGCGTGGCGCAGGTTCAGGATGGAGCGCAGCTTGTTTTCCAGGTAGCGCGCGTAGGTGGGCGTGACGCGCTCCGGGTCGTTGACGAAGAAGACGAAGGTGGGCGGGTTCACGTCGGCCTGGGTCAGGTAGTAGAACTTGGCGCGGCGTCCCTTGACGATCGGGGCCTGGTGTTTTTCCAAGGCTTCGCGGGCGGCGCGGTTGAGTTCGCCGGTGCCGATGCGGCGGTGGGCTTCGGCGCGAAGGGCGCCGGCCTTGGTCACGATCGCCGAAAGCCCGGTGGCGGCGAGGGCCGAGACGAAGAGCACCGGGGCGTGTTGGCACAGCGACAGGGCCTGGCTCAGGTCTTTTTTGAAGTCGGCCATGTCCTTTTTCGCGACCAGGTCGATTTTGTTGGCCAGGACCAGGAAGGGGACTTTTTCGCGGTCCAGGAAGTCGATGAGTTTTTTGTCCTGGGAGGCGAGTCCGGCCGGGGCGTCCAGGACCAGGCAGGTCACGTCCGCTTTTTTGGCGCTGGTCAGGGCCTGGCCGACGGTGAGTTTCTCCAGGCTGTCCTCGATGCGGCTTTTGCGCCGCACGCCGGCGGTGTCCACGAAGACCACCCGCTTGCCGCCGACGGTCAGGGCCGCGTCCACGGAATCGCGGGTCGTGCCCGCCTCGGCGCTGACGATGACCCGGGACTGTCCGGCCAGGGCGTTCAAAATCGAGGATTTTCCGGCGTTGGGCCGGCCGATCAGGGCCAGGCGCAGGTCGCGCGGGGTGTCGTCTTCGGATATTTCCGGGGTTTCGCTCGCCGGGGGCAGCATCTCCACGATGCGGTCGGTCAAGTCGTCGATGCCCAGGCCGTGGGCGGCGGAGACCGCTGCCAGGGGGAAGCCAAGAGCGTAGAAATCCGGGGCGAGCCGGTCTTGCAGTTCGGCGCCGTCGGCCTTGTTGACCGCCACGAGCGTGAGTTTGCCTTTGGAGCGCAGCATGCCCGCCACTTCGGCGTCCAGCGGGTTGAGTCCCTCGCGGGCGTCGACCACGAGCAGGCACAGGGCGGCCTCGCCGATGGCGAAGTTGGCCTGGGCGACGATTTCGGCCTCGATGCCGCCGATGGCGCCGGGCAGGATGCCGCCGGTGTCGATGAGCACGACCTCGCGGCCGTCCAGGCGGGCCAGGCTTTCCTTGCGGTCGCGGGTCACTCCGGCGCGGTCGTGGGTGATGGCCTTGCGCCGCCGGCACAGGCGGTTGAACAGCGTGGACTTGCCCACGTTGGGGCGGCCGATGAGTGCGATTTTCGGGGGCATGAGCGTTCCGTTTATGGCTTGATGGTCAGGACGTAGGCCGATTCCATGTTCAGGTATTTCACGGCCAGCTCGCGCAGCCGCGAAGCGTCGATTTCCTGGCTGGCCAGGAGTTCCCGGTATTCCTTGTCGAGGGGGAAACCCTGGATCAAAAGCGAGGCGGCCTCCATGCTCCGGCTGCGCAGGCTTTGGCGGTCGCGGTAATAATCGCCCCGGAGCAGGTTCTTGGCGCGGCTGACGTCGCTCTCGGGCAGGAGGTCCGCGCGCAGGTTTCTGACGGTGTCGCGGAAACCGTCCATGGCCGCCCCGGCCTTGTCCGGAGCCGCGCCGATGTAGAAGGCCAGAAAACCGGCCTTTGGCGCTTGCCAGAACAGGGCGGTGACCGAATAGCCCAGGCTGTCGCGGTCGCGCAGGTCGCGGAAGAGAATGCCGCTTTGTCCGGCCAGCGCGGTCTTGAGCAGCGACAAGCCGGGCGTGTCCGGCCCCTCGGAGCCGGAAACCGGGAAGATGAGCAAGAGGTGCGTCTGGCTGCGGTCCGGCAGGGTCAGACTTGTTTCGCGCCGTGTTGACCATGCGGGCGCGACAAAGGCGTACCGTTCGCGGGCGCCCGAACCGGCGACCTCGCGGGCGAAGGCCGTGATTTCTTCGCGGTCGTACTGTCCGCACGCGCTCATGACAAAGGGCATGGCCGACTGCCTGGCCCAGAACCCGGCCGCTTCGGCGGCCGTGAAACGGGCCAGGGTTTCGGGCTGGCCCATGCGGAAATAGCCGTAATGGCTGTCCGGGAAAAGGGCCGGGAACAGGTTGCGGAAGGCGAGCGAGAGCGGCTGGTCTTCCTGGGCGGCGATGGCCGCGATCTGGTTTTGCCTGGCCCGTTCGAGTTCCTTGGGCGCAAACGCGGGTTTGGCCAGGATGTCCGCAATCAGGCCGAGCGCGTCCCGGGAGAAGCGCGCCGGAAATTTGGTCTCCAGGGTGAAGATGTCGCGGCCCGAGGACACGGCCAGTTGGGCCGCCCGGCCGGAGAGGAAATCCTCGATCTGGGAGAGGGTCAGGCCTGCCGCGCCCCGGGTGAGCGTGCGGGCGGTCAGTTCGGCCAGGCCCTGCCGGTTTTTTTCGAGCAAACCGTCGCCCCCGGCGTAGAACAGGCTCAGCGAGGTGTACGGCAGGGTGTCGTCCGGGATGAGCACGAGCTTGCGGCCCGGGGCCAGTTCGACGATTTCGGTCGTTGCGCCGGCTTTGTCCGTCGCCGCGCCGCAGAGCGCCTCCTTGACCGGCCACGGCGACAAAAGTGCGGCGCGAAGCGACTCCGGGGTGGCGGCCGCGGCCGGGTTTTCGCCTTCAGGGGCAAGGACCGCCAGGCTCAAACGCTCGGGACGGACGTATTCCTCAAGCAGCGCGCCGAGCGCGGTCTTGTCCACGCCGTGCAGCGCGTGGAGGTAGTTTTTCTCCCCTTCGGGACCAAAACCGTAGAACTGGAAAAAGCCGAGCTTGTTGGCCAGGCCGCCGAGCGTCTCCTTGGCCTGGAACAGGCCGTCTTCGATGTTGAGCTTGGCGCGCTCGATCTGTTCGCCGGTGAAGCTTAAAGCGTTAAGCTTGGCCAGTTCGGCGGCCAGCGCGGCCCAGAAGGCGTCAAGTTTGGCCGGGTCGAGGGTCGCCTCGATGCACAGCGCGCCGCCGCGCTCAAGAGTCAAGGCGGAAACCGAAATGTCGTCGGCCAGCCGGGCTTCGTATTTGAGCTTGCGGTGGAGTTTGGAGGTCTTGTCCCCGCCGAGCAGCTGGGCCAGCACCTCGATTCCGGCCAGTTTGCCGGACATGACGCCGTCCACGGGAAAGGCGGCGCTCAGGTACGCCTTGCCCCATTTGCCGTATTCCAGGCTGATCCCGGGTTCGCGCCGGTCCCGCGCGAGGGCGAAAGGCGCGACCGGGGTTATGGCCCGGTCGTTTCGCAGTTCGCCGAACAAACGCCCGGCCTCGTCCACCACCTCTGCGGCCTTGACCCGGCCGCAGGCCACGAGCAGAAGCGACTGGGGCTGGTAATGCTCCTTGACGTAGGCGCGCAGGGCGTCTCCGGTGAAGGCGGCAACCGTGTCACGGTAGCCGATCACCGGCCAGGAGTAGGAGGCGCCGGGCCAGATCATGCCTTGGATGGTCTTGAACAGACGGGTTTCGGGCTCGTCGTCGCCCCGGTCGATCTCCGAGAGCACCACCGCGCGCTCGGCGTTAAGTTCCGCCGGGTCGAGCCTGGCCCCGAAAATCATGTCCTTGAAGATGTCGAGCCCCAGCCGCCAGTTCTCGGCGGGCATGTCGGCCACGTAAACGGTGTAATCGAAACTGGTGGCGGCGTTGATCTCGCCTCCGGCCGCCTCGGCGTCCTTGGCCGCCATGCCCTGGGCCCGCTTTTGCGTGCTCTTGAACACCATGTGTTCGAGCTGGTGGCTGATTCCGGCCGTCTCCGGGGTCTCAAACGCCGACCCGGTGTGGGCGTAGAGCCGCAGCGCCGCCAGGGGGAAACGGTCGTCTTCTTGAACGAGCACGGTCAGTCCGTTGGGCAGGACGGTCACCTGGGGGCCGTCCGGCCGCGTCCGGCCATAGGTCGCCTGGGCGGCGGTTCCTGGGAGGGTGGTCATGGTTGCGGCTCCAAGCAGGTGTCCGGTTCGCGTGCGCCGTCCATGGCCGAGGCAATGAAGTCGAGTCGGCGTCGGCATTCTCTCACTAGCCACATTAGCCGATTGCCGTCGTCCTGGCAATCGGGCAATCGGGCAATCGGGCCGGACGCCTCTCGCGGCGCAGGGCCGATTCGGGCATGGCTCGTCTGCGGCGCGCCGGCCGTCACGATCCAGCTGTCCCGCTGATGCGCGAGCATAGCCGGGAAGCGTTACAGATCGATCTCCATGACGATGATGTCCGACCCGTCCGCATCCTTCGCTTGCCGCATCGGATATTTTTGCCGTAACGACTCGCGCATGAAGGAAAAAAGCCGTAATTTGCTTTCCGATCTTGGCCGGCGCCGGCCGGAAGCCTTAAAGCCGGCGGTGGCGCGCAAGGCTTCCAAACGATCTTCTGCAATGCGGCCGTAGCTCTTTTCCAGGTCGGAAAAATGTATTTCGTACTCATCGTTCATCGTCATGGTCCTGATTTATGGACGGCTTTGGCCAATTCCGGCCGCTTCGGGCCAAGCTATCCTTCGCTTTCCCGGAAGCCCCCGGCGGTTTCGGGGGCCTGTTTGTCCCTGACCGCCGACAAGGACGAGGCGGCCGCGGCCACGATCCCGGCGATGTCCGAGAGATTCGCCGGGATGATCAGCGTGTTGCCTTTCTTGGCCAGGTTGCCGAACTCCATCAAATACCGTTCGGCCACCCGCAGATTGGCCGCCGCCATCCCCGGTCCCGAGCCCACGGCCTCGGCCACGAACTTCAGGCCGTCGGCCGTGGCCCTCGCCACCAGTTCGATCTCGCGGGCGCGCCCCTCGGCCTCGTTGATGCGGCGCTGCTTCTCGCCCTCGGAAACGGCGATCGCTTCCTGGCGCACGCCTTCGGCGCGGTTGATGCGCGCCTGGCGGTCGCCCTCGCTGCGCGCGATCTCGGCGCGCTTTTCGCGCTCGGCCTTCATCTGCTGGATCATGGCCTCCTGGACCGTGGCCGGCGGCTTGATGTCCTTGATCTCGTAGCGCATGACCTTCACGCCCCAATTCTGGGCCGCCTCGTCCACGGCCGCGACCACGTGGCGGTTGATGTTTTCGCGCTCCTCGAAGGCGTTGTCGAGCGAGATCTTGCCGATCACGGAGCGCAGGGTGGTCTGGGCCAGTTGGATGGCCGCCGCCCGGTAGTCCTGCACGCCGTAGGCCGAAAGTTTGGAATCGAGCACCTGCATGAAGATGACCGCGTCCACCTCGACCGAGACGTTGTCCTTGGTGATGCACGCCTGGGAGGGGATCTCCATGACGTCTTCCTTGAGCGAGCGCTTGTAGGCCAGGCGGTCGATGAACGGAATCAGGACGTGGAAACCCGCCCCGAGAGTGGCGTGGAACTTGCCCAGCCGCTCGACCACGAATTCCTGGCGCTGGGGCACGACCACCGCGGTCTTGATGAAGAGATAAATGACGAACGCCGACAGCGACACCAGTCCGATCACCGCATTGTCCATGGGAAGCCTCCTTGAAAAGAGGGAATATCCGGGGGAAACTCCTTTGATTCACGAAAGGGGTTTCCCCCGGGCCCCCTTGCTCAAAAAACGTTATTCGGGTTGGGGTGATGCGAGGGGATTTGCCCTGCCAGGGTTCATGTCGCGACGGGTTTGACCTTGAAGGTCAAGTTGTCGCCGGGCAACGGCCCCTCGATGACCACTGGGGCGCCGGCGGCGATGGGCTCGTCGGCCGCGGCCCGCCAGTAGCTGCCCCGGAACTGGATCTCACCCGGCGCTCCCGGCGCGATGGCGGCGGTGACCAGGGCGGTTTGGCCGCCGGCCTGGGCCATGTCGCCGGGTTCGGCGCCGGGCCTGGCTCGTCCGGAAAAGATCTTGGTGAAAAACCGGCGCAGCAAGGCCAGCGAAACCAGGGAGGCGGCCAGAAAAATCGCGATCTGGACGGCGGCCGAGGGATTCGCCGCCAGGCAGGCCAGCGCCGCCAGCCACGCCCCCAGGCCGAAGAAGAGCAAAATAAATCCAGGCGCCGCGAGTTCGGACAAAAACAGGCCGATCCCGATCAGAAACCACGTAAGCCAGGCATGCCCATCCATAATCCGATCTCCTATGATCCCCCCATTACCCCAAAGGCCGCCGCCGGTCCAGGACGCGCTCGCCGCAACCGGCGGTATTGTCAAACCCTGGCTCCGGGCGTACACAGTTCGCGAATACGGTCAGGTCTTTTCAGCCGGGTTTCCATAGCAAACGGAGTGATCGATGGCGTTTCTCAAGGATTTCCGGAGCATGTTCTTCCTGGATCAGGTCGCGGCGCTGATGGAGATCGAAAAGAGCAAGAACACCGGAGCGTTACCGGAACTTATCGATCTGTTCGTCGCGCCGGTCGGGGATGCTTCCGTCGATTACACGGTCGCCAACACCCTGCAGGCGCTTCTGCTGGCCGCCCCGGCCGAGGCGGTCAAGGGACTGGCTTCGGACTCGCCGAAAGTGCGCAAATTGAGCTGCGAATCGCTGGCCCGGGCCGGATTTACGCCTGCCGCGACGGCGCTCATGGCCCTGGCGGAAAAGGAAACCGTCGCCGAGAGCCTGCTCGAATACCTCTCGGCCCTGGGCAAATTGCGCCATGCGCCGGCGCTGCCGCTGTTCCGGAAACATTTCGAGCATGCCGATCCGGTCATCGCTTCGGTCTGCCTGGAGACCGCCGGGGCGCTTGGCGACGTAGGCAGCTTTCCCGCCTTCCGCCGGTTGCTCGAAGCCGCCGGGGCCAAAAGCCCGGACGAGGAATGCGACCTGTTGACCTGGAAGGCCATCGAGGCTCTCGGGGCGCTTTGCGACGATCAGTCGCTGGCCTATCTCGCGGCCAACATCCACCACGCCAATCCCACCGTAAGGCGCATCGTCCACGAAACGCTCATCGACGTGGGCGCAAAAGCCATCCCCTTCCTGGAGCCGGCTTTTGAAACCGGAAACACCGACGAAAAAATCATGGCCGCGAACGTCCTGGGCTACATCGGCGACAAGAAAGCCGCCGAAGCCCTGGTCAAGGCCATCGATCGCGGCGAGGCCGATCATCCCAACGTGCGCTTCGCCGTATACGAAGCCCTGGGCCGCATTTCATCGCTGAAGGCCCTGGTCTGCCTGCTCGACGGCCTGGCCGAGGAAGACCCGCTGGTGCTCATGAGCGTGGTCACCGGCCTGGAAGGCAAGCTGGCCATGGGCGCAAGCGAAAAGCTCAAGGCGAAGATCGCCGAGGGCGGCCCCCAGGCCGAACGGCTTCTGGCCGCCCTGGCCGCTTCCAACGCCCCGGGGCTGTTCCAGGCGGTCTACGGCGACGAGGCCATCGCCTCCCGTCTGATCGACAAAATCATCGCCACGAGAGACCCGGAAATCATCGCCGCCATCGCCGAACGCCTGGAGGCCATCGGCGGCGACCGGGCCGCGCGCGACGCCGCGGAACTGCGCCAATACGCCGAAGGCGAGGCCGAGGGCGGCCGCAGGCTGCTGGCCATCGACGATTCCAAGGCAATGACGTTTTTCTACCGCAGCGCGGGCGCGGCCCTGGGATTTTCGGTGACCACCGCCGGCAACGGCCGCGAAGGGCTCGACTTGGTCGAGTCGGGCGAGGAGTTCGATCTGATCGTCGTGGACATGAACATGCCGGTCATGGACGGCATCGAATTCACCAGACGCGCCCGCGCCTTGCCCGGTTATGAAAACAAGCCGGTCATCATGGCCACCACCGAATCCGAGTCCGCCCAGGTCCAGCTGGCCAGGCAGGCCGGGGTGACGGACTTCATATCCAAGCCCTTCAGCCAGGAAGCCTTCAGCGAAAAAATCAAGGAACACCTGGGCTGACCCGGGCGGCTTCGCCTTTTGAAGCAAAGCGATGCAACGAGGCGCGGCCGGTCGCGCCGGGACCGAAGCAGCATGAGCAAGCCGGAAAAAAACATCTTTTTGGTCGGTCCCAGGGCTAGCGGCAAGACCAGCCTGGGCAAGATCCTGGCCGGGCGCCTTGGCCGGCCGTTCGTGGACCTGGACGCGGTTTTTGCCGAGCGCGCCGGGCAAAGCATCAAGGAGCTGGTCGAGGCCGAGGGCTGGGAGCGCTTCCGCGAGATCGAGACCGAGGTTTTGCGTTTCGTTTGCGCCACGCCCGGACAGGTGGTGGCCACCGGCGGGGGCGCGGCGCTCAAGGACGAGAACCGCGAATTGATGCGCGCGGGAGTGGCGCTGTACCTGCAATCCACGCCCGAGCGTCTGATCGCCCGGCTGCGCGCCGAACTCAACGAAGCCCAGCGGCCGGACCTGACCGGGGCCGGTCTCGAAGACGAAGTCCGCGCGGTTCTGCTTGAGCGCGAACCGGTGTATCTGGCCATGGCCGACGCCGTGCTGCCGGACCGCGAGCTTGCGGAAATGGCCGAGGCGGCCCTGAAGGCGTTGCGCATGCTCGGGACCGGGTCCGCCGGAGAATAATTTTTCGGCGTGGCGCAAAGCCGCGCGGCGATGCTTGACAGCACCCTTGCATTTCGGCTAAGCCCACACCTCTTCGAGCGGGAATAACTCAGCGGTAGAGTGCAACCTTGCCAAGGTTGAAGTCGCGGGTTCAAATCCCGTTTCCCGCTCCACCCTTTCGGGGCGGCATAGCCAAGTGGTAAGGCAGAGGTCTGCAAAACCTCCATCCTCCGGTTCAAATCCGGATGCCGCCTCCAAGTCGACGCAAGCGACCTGCCTTTTTCCGGTTCGGGCGGGAGTAACTCAGTGGTAGAGTGCAACCTTGCCAAGGTTGAAGTCGCGGGTTCAAATCCCGTCTCCCGCTCCATCCAACAATTCGCCTCGTATTTCGCCGTCGCCGGACCGGGCCATGCGGCCCGGTCGCGGCGGATTTCCCCTGTATTCTTCCGAGGATGACGCATGCGCCCGTTGACCCGTTGCCCTAAAGGCTACACCCGCGATGCGGACAAGGCCGTCAGTCCGGCCGCAACGGCGGCCAGGGTCCGCGCCGCCCTGGCTCCGTGGGGCGCTGGGGTGTTGGCCGAAACCCGGCGCATCGACACCGGCCGGCTCGGCATTCCGGTGTATTTGAGCGTCTGCGGCGAAAAGGCCAGGCAAGTCATGCCCACCCGCAAGCAGATGGGCAAGGGCGCGACCCCCGAGCAGGCCGAGACCTCGGCCTTGATGGAGCTTGTCGAGCGCTACAGCTATTTCAATTTCTGGGCCGGCGAGCCTGGTTTCAGGACCATGACCTGGTCGCGCGCCGCGAAAGAATTCGGTCCGCGCCTGATCCCGGTCGCCCGGATGCTGCGCTCGGTCAACGAGGAATTGTCCGAGAGCCAGGCCGCCTCGGTTCTTGATCTGGTGCAATGGCGCTTTTGCCTGGCGCGCGACGTTCTGACCGGCGAGGACGTGGCCGTTCCCCTGGACTGGTTCAAGAAGCTCAACGAATTCAACGGCGCTTCGGCCGGAAACAGCCTGGAGGAGTCGATCCTGCAAGGCGCTTGCGAGCTTGTCGAGCGCCATGTCTGCGCGCTCGTGGACCGGGGCGGGATCGTGACCCCGACCATCGATCAGGACAGCGTCGCCGACCCGGTTCTGGCCGGTTTGTGCCGGGCCTTCGCCGCAAACGGGGTGCAATTGTGGCTCAAGGACTTCAGCCTCGGCCTGCCCGCGCCCACGGTCGGCGCCCTGGCGTACGATCCGGCCACTTTCCCGGCCGCAAGCGAGATCGTCTTCACCGCCGGCACGGCCTCGTCGCCGGTCAAGGCGGCCATCCGGGCGGTCACCGAAATCGCCCAGCTGGCCGGAGATTTTCAGACCCGCAGCAACTACGAGGCCTCCGGGCTGCGCAAGTTCACGGACCCGGGGCAGATCGCGTTCGTCACCGGCGGCGAGACCGTGAGCCTCGCCAGCCTGCCCTCGTTTGAGCGCGGCGATATTTTCGAGGAACTCTCGCTGCTCGCCCAGGGCCTGAGCGACCAGGATTTCCGTCTGTACAGCGTCGAGACCACCCACCCCGAGATCGGCATTGCCGCGAACTACAATTTCGCGCCCGGTTTTGAATTCCGCGAGCGCACGCCGCACGCGTCGCTTGGGCTGTTCGTGGGCCGCATTCTGGCCGAGGAAGCGCCGCTTGACCAGGCTCGCCGGGGGCTCGCCACGCTCGCGCGCGTCTATCCCGGGGCGCATTTTCTGCCGTTTTTCCAGGGGCTTTTGTCCTTGCGCCAAGAGGATTACGCTGCGGCCCGGGAGCATTTCCTGGCCGCCGAGCCAGGGCAGCCCGACGCCGAACACCGCTCCCTGTCCGCCTTTTACGCCGGTTTCGCCCTGACCCGCGAGGAGAAATGGAGCGAGGCCGCCGCGCATCTGGACCGGGCCATCGCCTGCTCGGGCGAGGTCAAGGAGTATTTCAACCTGCGCGGGGTGTCGTTCTTCAAGCGCAAGGACTACCGGAGCGCGGCCGCCGATTTCACCCGGGCCGTCGCCCTGGACAAGGGGTCGGCCATGGACCTGGCCAACCTCGGGCTGTGCCACAAGTTTCTGGGCGAGTTCGGCCCGGCGGCGCATTTCCTGACGGCCGCCCTGGAACTCGATCCCTCGCTCGACTTTGCGAGACGGCACCTGGAAGAGGCGCTGCGCGCGGGCGAGACAGGCTAAACGAGCGGCTGTTTCCGAAAAACGGCCTTGACACGGGAAAGTCCGGCGGCTATGAGGGCGACGGCCGATGCGGGAAGGCGCGTTGGAACGTTTTCCGGCTTTTATTGCCAATAAACAGCGGATCGCTGTTTCATTGATGCAGGCGCCCCGCGCACGGGGTTTTTTGACAGGTCTCGCGGAAGGTGCTAGGAATCCGAACCACCTTTCAAAACCATCAAGGAGGACTTCCAATGGCCAATGTTGAATTTAAAGGCAAAACCTTTGATGTCGACGAAGACGGCTTCTTGCAGAAATTCGAAGACTGGAACCCGGAATGGGTCGAATACGTGAAGGATTCCGAGGGCATCAAAGAGTTGTCCGACGAACACCAGAAGGTCATTGAGTTCCTCCAGGACTACTACAAGAAGAACGGCATCGCCCCCATGGTGCGCATCCTGTCCAAGGTCACCGGCTTCAAGCTCAAGCACATCTATGAGCTGTTCCCCTCCGGACCCGGCAAAGGCGCCTGCAAAATGGCCGGCCTGCCCAAGCCCACCGGCTGCGTGTAATCGGACAACCTCCGACGACCATAGAAAGGCGGGGCCAGGCCCCGCCTTTTTTTTTGCCCTTCGGCCTTTGCCTTTGAGCGCAAATCCGGGTAAAAGCGCGGTCCATGAACGAAACACTGTTTTTTCTCGCCCAGGCCGGTCCCGGGTGGCGCGACACCTGGCCGTTCGGTCCGGGGTACGCCGAAGGCTGGCTGTCCACGATCCTCAAATTCGCCTTCATCGGTCTGGTCTTTCTGCTCATCTGCGGTTTTTTGCGCCTGGCGTTCGGCCCCGGAGGCTGGTGGCGGGAGAAACATTGGGACGAACCGGGCGGCCTGTCAGATGACGAACCGGGTTCCGCCAAGCGCTCTTCCGGGCGCGAGAAGGACAAGTCCTGACATGGACCGCGATTTAAGCGACCTGTCAACCTGGTTTCACGGCTTCGCCGAGGGCTATTTTCACGGCCCGGGCAAAAGGGTTCTGGAACTCAAAAGGGACCACTGCCTGCGGGTGCTGGAAGAATGCCGGGGGCTGACCCGCGCCGAAGGCTTTGAGCCGGACCTGGCCCGGGCCTGCCACGCCGGGGCGCTGCTGCACGACGTCGGCCGGTTTCCCCAATACCAGAAGTACGCGACCCTGCGCGACGCCGGGTCGGTCAACCACGCGGCCTTGAGCGTCGCTACGATCAAGCGCGCCCGCCTGCTTGGCGCTTACGGCGGCCAGACCCGGCGGCTGATTCTCTACGCCGTGGTCCTGCACAACCGCAAAAACCTGCCGGTCAGCCCAAATACGGCCCTGGGCCTGGCCGCCGGCGTCCTGCGCGACTCCGACAAGCTCGACATCCTGCGGGTGATGCTCGATCATTTCGAGATGGGCTCGGCCGACCGCGAGGCCGCGTTCTTCGGTCTTGATCCCGATCCCAAGGGGTATTCCCCGCATCTGGCGGAGGCGGCGATCCAGCGGCGCATGGGCGGCCACGGCGGCATGCGTTATCGCAACGATTTTTTTCTTTTGGCCTTAAGCTGGGCCTATGACCTCAATTTCGCGGCCAGCCGCCGCTTTTTTCTGAAGCGCGGGTATGTTCAGGAGATCGCCGAGCGCCTGCCCCGCGTCCCGGCCATCGAAAAACTCATTGACCAGGTGACTCGGGACTTGACCGACGAGCCCGGTTTATTTCATTCTGCTTCCATGAATTCGCACGCCGGCTGCCAAGACATAGGCGGGCGGGGATGATCTTCGACACCATCGTGATCATCACCGCCTCCGACGAAAACGCCAAGCGCGACACGCTCGCGCTCAAGCAGTTTCGTCCCCGCCGCATGCTGCGTTTTTCCAGCGGCTCCGAGGCCATCGATTATCTGAACACGGGCAAGGCGGACATCATCCTGCTCGACGCCGAACTCGGCGACATGGACGGGATCAAGTTCCTCAAGCTCGTGCGCCTGAACATGAACCTCAAGAACACGCCCGTGGTCATGGTCACCTCCGACGGCCGCCGCCACCACGTCCTGGACGCCATCGCCGCCGGCTGCGCCGGGTACATTTTGCGGCCCTATTCCCCCGACACCTTCAAGCGCCACGTGCTGCGCGCCTGCCAGGCCGAGCGCATGACCGAGATCGAGGAGCTCCACGTCAAGGAAGCCCGGGAAATGGTCAGCCTGGGCAATTACGACGACGCCATCGAAGCCTTCGAGGAGATCGTCTCGGAACAAAACCAGGCGCAAAAATTCTACGACCTGGGCTGCAAGTACCTCATGCGCCAGAAATTCGGCCAGGCGATCATCGCCTTCAAAAAGGCGGTCAAGATCAACGACCTCTACGCCGAGGCCTACAAAGGCCTGGCCGAGGCCTACAAGGGCCGGGGCGATCTGGACAACTACAAGACGTACGCCCAGAAGGCCGCCGAGGTTTTCGCCCAGTTCAACCGCATGGAAGAGGTCAAGGATCTGTTCATCGAGATCCTCAAATACGACCCGGATTCCCCCAATCCCTTCAATACCCTGGGGGTCAACCTGCGGCGCGCCGGAGACCTGCCCGGGGCGCTGCACGCCTACCGGCAAGCCCTGGAACTGACGCCCGAGGACGAAAACATCCATTTCAACATGTCCAAGGCCTATTTTTTCATGGGCGACGAAAGCAAGGCCAAAGCCAGGGTGACCGCCGCGCTGGCTCTGAACCCCGATTTCACCGAGGCCAGGAAACTCTATCTCAAGATTTTCGGAACGGCCTACCCCGTGCCCGCGAGCGCCGAACCGGCGAAAAAATCCGCCGGCCTGACCCTGGACAAGGACACGGGGTAGGGGAGCAGGGCGCGGGAGAAAGGGCGGACGAGAAGCGGACGGCGCCCGCCCGGTTGCGTTCGCGGGGCCAAGGTTTCGGCGGCGGATTTTCAGGCGTCTGGAAAAAAAGTTTGCGGCTCCTCGCTTTGCGGGCGGTAGCCCCGGCGCTTGAGGAAGTCGAGGAAGATGAGCGCCTCGTTGAGCGAGGGGTTGATTTCCAGGGCTTTTTTGAGGCCTTCCACGGCGCGCTCCACGTCGTTTTTTTCATACAGGGCGCGGGCCATGTTGACGTGGATGTGTTCGTCGCCGGGCGAAAGTTCGGCGGCGCGGGCGTAGAAGGCGATGGCCTCGTCGTAGAGCATTTTTTTGCGCAGGCCGATGCCGAAATCGTTGAACAGGTGCTTGTGCTCCTCCTTGAAGGATTCGTCGAGCCGGACCAGGCATTCGAAAACGTATTTGCCCTTGTCGAGCTGGTTGAGGGCCAGGTAGGTCAGTCCCAGGCCGAAATTGGCCCGGATGTTTTCCTCGTCGATGCGCAGGACGTTCTGGTATTCGTCCTTGGCCTGCTGGTTGAGCCCCTGCTTGCGGTAGAAATCCCCCTGCATGACCCGCTGAGTGAGCAGCTTGTAGCAGAGCTCGGGCTCAAGGAGGTAGCCGTTGAGGAAATCGGACCTGGTCTTGATGACTTGCGGGCCGGCCGGCAGATGGTCTTGATCCAGAGGTTGCAGGCTGATGGTGTCCGGAGAGATTTCCTTGGCGAACCAGTGCTGCTTGTACTGGGTTTGATGGCCGATATCCTCGCTCGACGAGAATATGCCCTTGATTTTCGGCGCGCTTGCGGATTGGCCGGCGAGGAGGGGGGCGTCGTTTGGTTCGGGCATAAGATGGGTGCGTCTAGGGCGTGACCTGGACCACGACGCGTCTGTTTTTGGCCTGGTTTTCCGGAATGCCCTGGCCTTTGTCGTCGGTGTTGGGGAACAGGGGCTTGGTGTCGGCGTAGCCCACGATGGAGAGCTTGTCCTTGGGCGCGCCCTTGTCGATCAGGTACCTGGCCACCCGGGCGGCCCTGGCCGAGGACAGTTCCCAGTTGGAGGGATACAGCATCGATTGCATAGGCAGATTGTCGGTGTAGCCCTCGATAACAATATGAAAGGACGTGCCGGCGAGCGCCTGGGAGATGGTTTCCATGAACGGGAGCGAACTCGGGGTCAGCTCGGCGCTGCCGAGCGGGAAAAACGCCGCGCCCTTGAGGTGGATGGCCACGCCGTTTTCCAGGGGGACGAGTTCCACGGCGCTGGCGTAAGCCGCGAATCTGGCTTCGAGCTCGGCGCGTATCTCCGCCAGGGTTTTCATGCGGCGCGTGGCCTCGCCGAGCAGGGCCTTGGCGTCGGGATTGAGTTCCTCGGAGGGCTTGTTCGTTTCCTGGCGGTAATCGGGCAAGACGACCGTCGGCGGCCCCTTGCGTTCGACCTCCCGGTGGCGTTCGGCCTCGCTGGTCTTGAGCGCCGATTCCAGCGAGGCGGCCACCTGGGCGTAACGGTCGGAGTCCAGCCGCGAGATGGCGAGCAGAAGCATGAAAAAGCACAAGATCAGGGTCATGATGTCGGCCAGCGACAAGGCCCAGTTGGTTTGGTCTTCGTCAGGAGGTTTGCGCAGCCGGCGGATGTCCATGAAACGGTCCGGGGAGCCCGGCCTAGGCCGCTCGCCGGCCGATCGAAGCCCAGCGGCGCGGCGGCAGGTAGGCCTTGAGCTTGTCCATGACGATGGGCGCCGGGGTCTTGTCCTTGATGAACATGGTGCCGTCGCGGATGACGCACATCAGGATGACCCGCTCCTCGATGCGTTTTTCCACTTTCACGGCGATGGGCAGGTAGAACAGGTTGGCCATGAGAATGCCGTAGAGGGTGGTGGTCAGGGCCACGGCCATGTGCGGCCCGAGCCTGGCGACGCTGCCGCCCATGGACTGCATCATGCCCACCAGGCCGATGAGCGTGCCGATGATGCCGTAGGCCGGCGAGAATTTGGCCATGGTGCGGTAGATGCCGGCCGAGGACAATTCCTGCTGGTAGGTCTGCTCGATGCGGGTGTCGAGGATTTCTTTGATTTCCTCGCGCGAATAGCCGTCCACCAGCATCTGGATGGCGTTTTTGAGGAATTCGTTTTCAATGCCGGGCAGGGCGGCTTCCAGGTGGATTTTGCCGCGCGCCGAGGCTTCGCGCGCGATGGACACCAGCGCGTCGATGTAGTTCTCGATGGGCAGTTCCTCGCGTTTGAGCGCGGTCAGGAAGGTGTTGATGACGCGCAGGGCCTCTTTGAGCGGATAGCAGATGAAGGTCGAGGCCAGGGTGCCGCCGAGCACGATGGCCAGGCCCGGGAAATTGATGAACACGGCCACGTTGTCGGTGGCGAAAAACGTCGCCACGGTCAAAATGGCGATGCCGAAAACGATGCCGACGACGGTGGCGATGTTCACGCTGTGAGTCCTTTGATGGCTTTGATGCGCGAGAGCAGTTCGTCTTCGACGCCGGCGGCCTCGTCGGGATCGGGTTCGCCGATGGTCTTGATCTCGTCGCGGACGATGGTGGCGATGTTCTTGGAAAGATTGGCGAGGATCTTGCGCCGGGTTTCATCCACGGTCATGGCCGCAAGCACGGCCACTTTGCGGAAACCGAGCTGCGAAAAGACTTCCTGCAGGGTGGCGTTGTCCACGAAGACGAGGTCGTCGGCGCGCTGGAGGTCTTCGACCTTGAGCCTGGGCCGCTTGGCCTGCTTGAAGAAATCGGGGCCCATCTCGCCCACCAGGGCCATGGCCGAGGGCTTGTGCAGGAAAATATAGCGGGCCGGAAGCTCGCCGTAGGCGATTTTCTTGTGGATGACCTCCGGACTGGAGTCGACCTCGGCGGCGAAATGCTCGAGATCGACGAATTCCAGGTCGCAGGTGCCGCTTTGTTCGCCGCGCTCCATGTCCTGGCGCACGTTTTTGGCCACGGCCAAAAAGGTCTCCACGTCCGGGACGCGCAGGAAGCGCTGTTTGACGAACTCCGAGGACTTGATCTTGTTGCCGAGCGGATCCTTGCGGTAGTATGCGCCCTTGACCTCGCGCACGACGATGATTTTCAGGCGCGAGAGCTTCTCGATGACGGCGTCGATCTCCACCTGGGAGATCAGGATGATGTCCCGGATGGTGCGCGAGACGTCGGCGTAGTCGAGCTCCGCGTCCTCGCCCTTGACTTGGTCCGCCGCCTGCTGGCTCAAGGCCAGGATGCGGCACACGGCCTGGAAGGGGTCGGCCGCGGGCTTGTCGGTGACCTGACCCGACATCTGGTGCACCCGCTCCATCAGGTAGTGGGCGATCAGCTGGACCGGCCTCGGGCTCTTGAGCAGCATGGTCCGCAGGAGCTTTTCGTCTAAGACCAGCAGTTCGGTGTAATCGCCGGCCTCGGCGTTGGTGGCGCGCTTGCCGAAGCCGAGCGCCCCGAGTTCCCCGAAGGTCTGGCCCGGCCCGACCGAGGCGATGACCACGCGTTTGTTGTTCACCACCCGGTAGAGAGTCACCATGCCCTGCTTGACGATATAGGCTTCGGCGCTCTCCTGGCCCTCGCGGAAGATGATCTGGCCCTGGCGGAAGGTTTTCGTCTTGTCCGAAGCGGCGATGTTTTCCATATCCCTGATGTCCCGGGCGCGGCGATTGTTCCTTGCGTATCAACTTATGGAGATTGACCTGAAACAGCCTCAAATGTCAATGATGCGGCCGCGCGCGGGGCGCCGCTCGTTTCCCGCCGCCCTTGCCCCCCCGGGGGCTCTTGTCTACAATGCCGGAGTGGGCTATGTCCGCCCGCTTCGGGGAATGTCTTTGAGAGCGCCTTGTGGAGTTCCCCGGCAATTCGCCTGCCCGGCGTGACGCGCAAAGGATTTGAGCCATGTTTCGACCCGATTTCGCCAAGGCCGGCGGCCTCGTGCCGGCGATCGCCCAGGACGCCGCCAGCGGCGAGGTTCTGATGCTGGCCTACATGAACGAAGAGGCCTTCGACGCCACAATCGCCAGCGGCGAGGTCCATTACTGGAGCCGCAGCCGCAAATCGCTCTGGCACAAGGGCGCAACCTCGGGACACGTCCAGAAGGTCGTGTCCGTGCGCCTGGACTGCGACGCCGACGCCGTGCTCGTGCTGGTCGAGCAGGCCGGCGGCGCCGCCTGCCATACCGGGCATTGCAGTTGCTTTTTCCGCGAAATGAAAAGCGGCGAGGAAAACGTCTGCTCCCCCATGGTTTTCGATCCCAAGGAGGTCTACAAATAAATGTCCGCGACCAAACTGCTCAAGCTCGGCGTGCCCAAGGGCTCGCTCCAGGACGCCACCATCAAGCTCTTTGAAAATTCCGGCTGGAAGATTCAGATCCATCACCGCAACTATTTTCCCGACGTCAACGACCCGGAAATCCAGTGCAGCATGTGCCGCGCCCAGGAGATGAGCCGTTACGTCGAAGCCGGGACGCTCGACGTGGGCCTGACCGGCAAGGACTGGATTCTGGAGAACAACTCCGACGTGGTGGTGGTTTCCGACCTGGTCTACTCCAAATGCAGCAACCGCCCGGCGCGCTGGGTCCTGGCCGTGGCCGGGGACTCGCCGTATAAGCGCCCCGAGGACCTGGCCGGCAAAAAAATCGCCACCGAACTGGTGGCCTTCACCAAGCACTACTTCGAAACCGCCGGCATCCCGGTTGAGGTGGAGTTCTCCTGGGGGGCCACCGAGGCCAAGGTGGTCGAGGGTTTGGTCGACGCCATCGTCGAAGTCACCGAAACCGGCACGACCATCAAGGCCCACGGCCTGCGCATCATCTCCGACCTGCTCCAGACCAACACCCGGCTGATCGCCAACAAAAAAGCCTGGGAAGATCCCTGGAAGCGCGAAAAGATCCAGAACATCGACATGCTTCTGCAAGGCGCCCTGCGCGCCGAAAAACTGGTCGGGCTCAAAATGAACGTGCCCGGCGGCAAGATGGACGCAATCATGGGCCTGCTCCCGAGCCTGACCTCGCCGACCGTGGCTCATCTTTACAAATCCGACTGGCTGAGCGTGGAAATCGTGGTCGAGCAAGACATCGTGCGCGACCTGATCCCCCGCCTCAAAGGCCTGGGCGCGGAAGGCATCATCGAATACGCTCTGAACAAAGTGGTTTAGGGAGAAGATGAATCGGGGGAGGAACCTTTTGCAGCGGGTAGACGCTTCGAAGCGGAGAGTACGAAAAGAAGACTTTTCTACTCTCCGCGCTTGAACAAAAGGTTCCTCCCCCGAACCCCCCACCTCCAAAAAACTTTTATGGGTTTGGGCACAAGGCAGTCAGTAACGTGAGCCGGGGGCGTCGGCCCCCTGGGGAAAAAAGAGTGGTTCTGGTTTTTTCTGAATCTGATTCTGTAACTCGATAAAAAGTCGACCGGAAAGGAACTCGGAATGGCCATGAACGACAGCGACAAACAAAAGCTGGCCCAAGCCGTGGCCATGCTGCGCGCGGCGGGCGAGTCCGTCCGCGACCTCGAAAAACGCGCGGGCGAGGCCCTGCACGACCGGGCCGACGAACCCGAATACCGCAAACTCATGCGCGAAAAATGCCAGGTCCTGATGGACCTGCCCGAAAAAGGCGAGGCCATCCTCGCCGGCGCCAAGGGCGCGATTTGCGACGACCTGCGCGCCGCCGTCGCCTCCTTCGCCAGCCGCGCCGGCCAGGCGGTCAAGATCGGCAGCGTGTTCTACATGGCCGCGCTGCTCTACCCCGACGACTACAAGGACGGCGACCCCAACGGCATTGAAGAGGCCGTGGCCCGGTTCGCGGAGATGCTGTAGGGGGATCCTCCCCGGTTGCTTTTCCCGTACAACGTTTTCGGCCTCCGGGCGGTTTTCGCATCGCGAAAACCGCCCGGAGGCCGGGAGTTGTTCACAAAGGGGTTTTCCCCCGATTTTCTTCTCTCCCAAATTATTTCATGAACTTCAAGAACGGATTGGCCGGGGTGAGGATCAGGCTGGTGCTGGCGTTGAAGCTTTTGCGGTAGGCTTCCAGGCTGCGTCCGAAGGCGTAGAAGTCGGGCGACTGGCCGTAGGCCTCGGCGTAGATGCGGGTGGAGTCGGCTTCGCCTTGGCCGCGCAGGGTTTCGGCGGTTTTTTGGGCTTCGGCCAGGATGATGGTCTTATCCATGTCGGCCTTGCTTTTGATCTTGGCCGCTTCTTCCAGGCCTTCGCTGCGGTAGAGTTTGGCCTGGCGTTCGCGTTCGGCGCGCATGCGGCCGAAGATCGAGCGTTCGTTTTCGGCCGGCAGGTCGGTGCGCCGGATGCGCACGTCGATCACCTCGACCCCGTACGGCGCGAGCTGGGTGTTGGTGTTGCGGGTGACGGTGGCCATGATTTCGCTTCGTTTGTGCGAAACCACTTCATTGAGCGTGTAGCGGCCGAGCACGACCCGCATCTCGGCGTAGATGATGTCGTCCAGGCGCGCCTGGGCCCCCCGGATGGTGCGGAAATTGACGTAAAAGGCCAGGGGGTCGGTGATGCGCCATTTGGCGTAGTTGTCGACCACCATGTTTTTCTTTTCCTTGGTCAGGATTTCGGCCGACTGCGAGCCGTAATCGAGCACCCTGGAATCGAAGAATTCGGCGTTCTGCACGAAGGGCAGTTTGAAATACAGGCCGGGGCCGAGCGGGCCGCGTTCGGGTTTGCCCAGTTGCAGGACGATGGCCGATTCGGTCTCGTCCACGGTGAAAAGGCACTGGGTGGCCAGGATGACAAGCCCAAGCAGCGAAAGCAGGGCGCCGATCAGGAGGCGCTGGCCGTTCATGGCCGCCCCCGTTGCGCCGCGTCGGGCGAGCGCGGCTCCGGTTTGGCCTGGATCGTGGGCTGGCTTTGCCCGCCCTGAGCGGCCGCGTCGGGCTTGGGCTCGGCCGGGGCGCGTCCCAGCTTGTCCAGCGGCAGATACGGCACGGCCTGGCGCAAAGCCTCGTCGGAGAGGATGATTTTTTCGTTGCCGGTCGCGGCGAAGACGTCTTCCATGGTCTCCAGGTACAGGCGCTCGCGGGTGATGTCCCGGGCCTTGTTATATTCGGCCAGGACCGAAAGCCAGCGGGCGGTTTCGCCGCTGGCCTTGCGCACCACGTTTTCCTTGTAGCCGGTGGCGTCGTTGATCATGGCCGCGGCCTGGCCCCGGGTCTTGGGCAAGATGTCGTTGGCGTAGGACTCGGCCTCGTTGATGTAGCGGCTTTTGTCCTCCATGGCGCTGGCCACGTCCTTGAAGGCCTCGACCACGTCCTTGGGCGGATGCACGTCCTGGAGCTGGACCGCGAGCACGGTCACGCCGCTGGAATACTTGGCCAGCAGCGACTGGAGCAGGGCCTTGGCGTCGTTTTGGATTTCGAGTTTGCCGGTGGTCAGGGCGAGATCGATGGTCGAGTTGCCGATGACCTCGCGCATGGCCGCTTCGGCCGCGGCCTTGACCGTCTCGGACTGCTGGGCGAGCCGGAACACGTAGTCCACCGGGTCGCCGATCTGGTACTGGACGATGAACTGCACGTCCACGATGTTCTCGTCGCCGGTGAGCATGAGCGATTCTTCCGGCACGAGCTTGAGATTTTGGTTGATCGCGTTGCCGTCGCGGCTGGGGATGGTGCGGAAGCCGACCTCGACGCGCCGGATCTGGGTCACCTTGGGAGTCTGGGCTTTCTCGACGGGGAAGGGCAGGTGGTAGTGGGGACCCGGGCCGGTCATCCGGACGAAGGCGCCGAAGCGTTGCACCAGGCCCGCCTCGTCGGGTTCGACGATGTAGACGCCGCTTAACGCCCAGAGCAGGGCGAGTCCGATGAGCGCCGTTTTGGCGCCGCCGGGGAATTGCAATTTGAGATCTTTTAAGCGCTTTATGCCCTCGCCCAGATCGCCCAGGTCCGGCGGCTGCGAGGGCGCGTTGCGCTGCTTTTTCTCCGAAAGTTTGTCCCAATCCCAGGTCATGGGCTGGTGGTAGAGAAGATGAGCGTTCAGGTCAAGAAGATTCTTTCCCCTTAGGCCTCGGGTCCCGGATGTTTTTCCAGGTATTTAAGGAACTTATCCGCCTCGGTGAAGGCCGGGTTGAGGCGTTTGGCCTCCAGGAGGTGTTTGCGGCACTGGCCGGTGTCGCCCTTTTCGTAGAAGACCCGGGCCAGGTTGAAGTGCAGGTGTTCGTCGTCGGCCTTGATTTCCAGGGCCTTGAGGAAGAGTTTCAGGGCTTTGTCGAACATTTTTGATTTGCGCAGGCTCATGCCGAAGCGGTTGAGTTCGATGCGTTGGTTGGCCTCGAAGACCTCGTCCATTTTCAGCAGCCGCTCCAGGACTTCCTGGACTTTGTCCTCCTCGCCCTTGCCGACGTAGACGTCGCCCAGGCCCAAGTTGGCCTTGGCGTTTTGTTCGTCCACGGACAGGGCGCGCAGAAAGGCTTCCTCGGCCCGGTCGAGGTTGCCGGCGTCGCGGTGTTTTTCGCCGAGCTTCACGGCGGTTTCGATTTTTTGCAGGATGGGCAGGGTGATGTTGCGGTAGTATTTCGGCTCCGGCTCGTATTTGTCCACCAGTTCGGAGCGGCTGACCATGGCTTTGGGGCCGCCGGGCACGTGGTTTTTATTGATGCGCTGCGCCGCGAAGCGTCCGTCTTCGGTCTCCGTGACGAACCAGTAGAGCTTGTCGAGGGTTTCGCCTTTTGCCCCGCCTTCCTCCACGATTTCGACTTCTTCCATGGTGGAATAAACGCCCATGGTTTTGCCGCTTTCGATTTTCTCCATGCTCTCGTGAACCTCGCTTGAATCGTCAAACCCGTGTAGGTCCAGACCGGCGCCGGGTCAAGCGGCGGCGCGGGAGTTGCGCTTGAGCCTGAAATCATTTAACCGGAGACGGGGGAACCGCGCGGCCTACGGACGCCGCGCGACGCTTTTCCCCGGGAAGGATTATGTCCAAAGCATGGATCACGGCCAAATTGCCCGAGTTCGCCCGGGATATGCTCCGGGACTACAGCCTGGCGGTGCAGATCCTCGAACGCCAGTTCCGCATCTTCGACGGGGGGGGGCAGGTCGAGTTCGAGGCGCTCAGGGACCTGCTCGGCGAGCACATGAACAAGGGCCTGTTATGGCGCTTGAAAGACACCGCCCACCACCTTTTCCGCAACGAGCAAAAAGAGCGTCTCGACGGTTTGTTCCTGGATTGGTGCATCGGCTACATCTTCCACGAGACCATGAAGCTTAAGGAAGACTCCTACCAGCAGCAGAACTACAGCCCCTGGTTCCGCGATCTGCAGGGCGAGAACCTGCCCGAGGCCGAATCCGCGATCAGCCTCGAATTGCTCCAGGTCTTGTCCCAGACCAACGAAAGCATCCGCCGCGAGATCGACCGCATCCGCTTCATCCTGAGCAAGTGCGCGAGCCTGATGCCCATGTATTTCAGGGACCAGCGCGAGAACGCCCTCTTGGCCCGGTTTTTGTTCGAGCAGAACGAACTGGTGCGCGGCGTCTTCGGCGCGGCCTATGAGGAGCTCATCCGGGCGATTTACGACGACGCGCCCGAGATGATGCTGGTGATGGCCGCGCGCAGCCTGCGCCAGGGGGGCTGGATGCGGCACGCTTCCCAGGCGGTGGACGAGGCCTTGGCCTTGTCCCCGGACAGCGCGCTGGCGCTCGCCGAGAAGGAAATCCTGGGCACCTGGCGCAAGGGCCTCAAGGTTTAACCAGCCGCGCCGCCGGCCCGTTCGGGCTACGACAGGCGGTAGAAATTCCGGTATTGTTCCAAAGCCCGCGTTTGGGCCTGTTCTCTGGCGTCGTGGACGGCGTCCAGGTCGGCCGCGAGGATGGCGACAACCTGCTGGTCGACCAGTCCGTGCGCGGCCATGTCCTTGAGAACGCCGACGGCGGTTTTCGGCGCCGTGGCCGCGCGGTAGGGCCGGTCTTCGGTCATGGCGGTGAAGATGTCGGCTGCGGCGATGATGCGCGCCTGCGGCGCGATATCCTCGCCGCGCAACCGGAAGGGATAGCCCGAGCCGTTTAAGCGTTCGTGGTGGAAGGAGGCCCAGGCCGCGACCTGTTCGAGCCCGGCGACCCGGCTCAGGATATGGTAGGACAGGTAGGTGTGGGATTTCATGACGTTCATTTCCGAATCGGTCAGCGTTCCCGGTTTTTCGATGAGTTCGGCGGGCACGGCCAATTTCCCCAGGTCGTGGAGATAGCCGGCCACGCGGATCAGGTCGAGCTCCTTGGCGGAAAGTCCGGCCTTGGCGGCCAAGGCCACCGAGCAGGCGGCCACGCCGCTGGAATGGGTGGCCGTGAAGCGGGAGCGGAAATCGATGAGTTGGGCGATGAAGCGCGAGAACTCCAGGGCCGCGTCGGCGCCCAGATCGATGTCGCGGGCGCCCTCGTTGGCGGTCAGTTCGGCAAGGACGAGCGAGCCGATCCGGGGCGAAGCGAGATCGAACCAGAACGATTCCCGGGCGGCGATCTCCCGGAAAAGCTCTGTCAGCTTCGGATCGAACATGAGGCCGGCGTGTTCGGCGATCGCGGCGGTCACCTCCCCTGCCTGGTCGAGGATCTGGCGGCGCTTGTCCACCAGCGCGTCGACCCGGTCGGCCAGATGCAGGATGTGGCAGCCCAGCGGCAGATGCGCCTCGCGCCCCCACCAGGCGTGGTGGCGGCGCACGAGCGCGGCCGCCTCCCCGAGCGAGGGGGCGTCGCGCAAGAGTTTGTAGCCGTATTCCTCGTGTTCCGAATGGGTGTGTTCGAACTCCAGGGCCATCAGCTTGCTTTTCAGGGTCAGCCCGCCGGCGTCGTGGAGCAGCGCGGCCACGACCACGTTTTCCAGGGCCGCGCCGCGCAGGCCGGCGGCTTTGGCCAAAAGCGAGGCGACGTAGGCGACGCGCTTATGGTGGCTGGCCAGCTCCGGGGAAATCAGGTCCAGGGCGTCGGCGACGCTTAAGATCAGGGAATAGAGCTTGGGGCTCACGTCCATGACGTCGCGGCAGCCGCGTGATGGGGGGGCTTGGCTGGTGGTCTGGGTCACTTCGCGCCTCGGGAACGATGCGGATTGCTTCGCCAGGGTAGTTTTTTGGCGGCCGGGGGTCCAGTTCTTTTTGTCTGGCCCTGTCCGGCCGGATCGGGTCGAACGGTGGGCCGCACGGTGGGCCGAACGGTGATTGCCTATCATGGCCGTTTTCAGTACACTTCCCCGCAAATCGGAGTCGGCGCGGGTTCGCCGCCATCTCTTCACGGGAGCCAAGCATGAGCTTTTTGCATTGTAACCGGGCCGTTCCCAAGTTCCGCCTGGAAAACGTCGCCAAACCCGAACTGTTCCGGGAGCTTTTCCCCTATTCCAAAATCAGCCGGGTGAGTTTCGACGACGCCTTTATTTTGCCGCGTCCGGCCGATCCCATGTTCATCACCGACACCACCTTCCGCGACGGGCAGCAGGCCAGGCCGCCCTATACGGTCAAGCAGATCGTGCATATTTTCGATTTGCTCCACAAACTCGGAGGCGCCTCGGGACTGATCCGCTCCAGCGAATTTTTCGTCTATTCGGAAAAGGACCGCCGGGCCGTCGAGGCCTGCGCCGCCAGGGATTACGCCTATCCCCGGATCACCGGCTGGATTCGGGCCAACAAAAACGACCTCAGGATTCTCAAGGCCATGGGGGTCAAGGAAACCGGGATGCTGACCTCGGTTTCCGACTACCACATCTATCTGAAGCTGGGAAAAGACCGCAAAGAGGCGCTGGCCGACTACCTTTCCGTGGTCGAGCAGGCCCTGGAGTGGGGCATCGCGCCGCGCTGCCACTTCGAGGACATCACCCGGGCCGACATCTACGGCTTTTGCCTGCCTTTCGCCCAGAAGCTCATGCATCTGGCCAAGCAGGCCGAGATACCGATCAAGATCCGCCTGTGCGACACGCTTGGCTACGGCGTGCCCTATCCCGGGGCGGCCATGCCGCGCAGCGTGGGCCGCGTGGTGCGGGCCTTCACCGACGAGGCCGAGGTTCCCGGAGAATGGCTGGAATGGCACGGCCACAACGATTTTCACAAGGTGCTCATCAACGCCGTCACCGCCTGGCTGTACGGCTGCTCCGGGGTCAACGGCACCCTGCTCGGGTTCGGCGAGCGCACCGGCAACACCCCGATCGAGGCCCTGGTCATCGAATACATCGCGCTCACCGGCGAGGACGACAAGGCCAGCACCGAGGTCATCACCGAGATCGCCGAATACTTCGAGCACGAACTCGGCTACCGCATCCCGGACAACTACCCCTTCGCCGGCCGCGACTTCAACGCCACCAGCGCCGGGGTGCACGTGGACGGCATGCTCAAAAACGAGGAAATCTACAACATCTTCGACACCAAGAAGATCCTTGGCCGCACCCCGCCGATCATCATCACCGACAAATCCGGCAAGGCCGGGGTGGCGTACTGGATCAACATCTTTCTCGACCTGCCCGAGGAGGCGCGCATCGACAAGCGCCATCCGGCCGTGGACAAGATCTACAACAAGATCATGGAAAGCTACGAGAACGGACGCAACACCTCGTATTCCAACCAGGAAATGAAATCCCTGGCCAAACGCTTTCTGCCGGAACTGTTCGCCTCGGAGTTCGACCACTTGAAAAAGCTGGCCCACGACCTGGCCAGCCGCCTGATCGTCAAGCTGGCCGAAGACCCGGCCGTGCGCGGCATGGGCGGGAAAACCGTGGAGCAGGCCATGGCCGCCTTCCTGGACGGCTATTCCTTCATCCAGTACCTCTACCTGACCGACACCGGGGGACGCCTCACCGCCAGCATGGTCAGCGATCCGCTCGACCGGCCCAAATACAACGCCATCGAGCTGCACACCGACTTTTCGGATCGCGAATGGTTCATCGTGCCCATGCAAAAGGGCACGACCCACGTGACCGGCTTTTACCAATCGCATTACACCGGCAGGTTGTGCCTGACGGTCTCGGCGCCGGTGGTCAACGAACGCGACGAAATTTTGGGGGTCATCGGCGGCGATATCCGTTTCGAGGAATTGCTCAAACGGCAAGAGGATCTGGCGGATGCGCCCGGCCCAGATGATGAAGAAGTGGAGTAACGCCCGCTATCTCAGGCCGATCGTCCTCACGCTGCTGATTTTATTGGCCGGCGCCGGCGGGTTTTATTTCCTTGAATTGCCGCAGGAAAACGGCAAGGGTTTTTTCGACGCGATCTATTGGACCGTGGTCACCCTGACCACGGTCGGCTACGGCGACATCGTGCCGCGGACGGTCCCCGGCCGGCTGCTGGCCATGCTGATCATGGTGACCGGGATCGGACTGGTTTCGATCCTGACCGGCACGCTGTCCTCGTTTCTCGTCGAGCGGCGGGCCAACAAACGCCTGGGGCTATTGCAAGTGAACATTTCCGGACATGTCGTCGTCCTTGGCTGGAACGCCAACGGCCAGACCCTGATCAGCAGCCTGGCCGGTTCCCAGGAGTTCGAGCAGGCAGAATTCGTGGCCGTCAATTCGCTCGAACCGGACCAGTGGGAGGAGACATCCTTCCAACTGGGGCTCGGTTCGAGGCTCAATTTCGTCAAGGGCAATCCGGCCCTGGAGTCGGTGACGGCCAAGGCCTCGCCGGCCACGGCCAAACTGGCCTACGTCCTGTGCCAGGATGGCCTGTCGCCCGAAGCCGCCGACCAGCAAAGCCTGTACGCGGCGCTCACCTTCAAGGCGCTGGCCCCCAAGGTTCCGCTTTACGCCGAGGCGGTCAAGGCGGACAACCGCGAGCATCTGCTCAAGGCCGGGGCGAGCGAGGTCGTCAGCCGGGGCGAGCTGGCCAGCCGGGCCTTGGCCGCGATCGGGGCGCATCCCGGCTTGCATGAACTTTTGCGCGCCGTCATGGGCGAGCAGCGCGAGGACCGGCAACGCCTGCTCGGGCACCGACCGCTCAGCGGCCAAGAAAAACGCAATTCCTGGAGCGCGCTCGTGGCCCAGACCATCGAATCCGACGGTATCTTGCCGCTGGCCGTCTACGCTCTGGCCAAGAACCTGACGCTTCAGGACCTGCTCGGGGACGGCACGGCCTTGGATTCCTTCATCCTGGAGCTGTTCGCCGCCGCCGGGCAAAACACCAGCGTGGGCGAGGGCGGCGCCAGGGTGGTGGTCAATCCCCCCGCGAGCCTCGACCTCTCGGGCTTTGACGGGATGCTCTTTTTGCGTCCCGCCGGGGAGGTTGGATAACGCCATGGCCGGGCAAGGCGTGGCTTGGGATCAGATCGCCCTGTTCGCCGGCCTGGGGGCCGAGGAAATCGAGCGCATCGAGCCCATCTTCGAGCGGCAGCGTTTCGCGGCGGGCAAGCAGGTCATCGGCGAGGGCGAGCCGGGAGAGGAAATGTTCATTCTGATCGCGGGCTCGGTGCGGGTCTCCAAGGCCATGGTCATCTCCGGCATGGCCATTCCGGGACTCGATCCGGCCAAAAGCCGTAAGGTGCTGGCCACGCTCGACGCCGCGAGCTATCCCATGTTCGGGGAAATGGCTTTGATCGATTCCGACATCCGCTCGGCCAGCGTGGCGGCGGTCGAGGAGTCGGAGTTCCTGGTCACCGGCCGGGAGCGCTTCTTCGATCTGGTCCACCGTGAACCGGCCGTGGGCTGCAAGCTGCTCGCCGCCATCAGCCGGCGCATGGCCGCCACGGTGCGCAAGAACAACGTCGAACTCATCAAGCTGACCACGGCCCTGGCCCTGGCGCTCAGCCGGCGCTGAGCGCGCCCGCGGCCGGCTTGGACAAGACATTGGCCACACCGCTGCCGCAAGCCCCCCCCCTAGCCTGCGTTGAGCGGCCATTGCGTTCCGGCCCCGGGCGTGCCCTGGCCGTCTGCCTCGCCCTGAGTCTGACTCTGGTCCTGACCGGTTGCGGTTTTTTTTCTTCCTCCAAACAAACCGGCGGCTACGGCGGGAAGGGAACCCAAAAGCCCTACACCGTCAAAGGCAAGACCTATTATCCGCTGGCTTCGGGCGAGGGGTACAGCGAGGAAGGCGTGGCCTCCTGGTACGGCCCGGATTTCCACGGCCACAAGACCAGCAACGGCGAAATTTACGACATGTACGAACTCACCGCGGCCCACAAGATCCTGCCCATGAACACCAAGGTGGAAGTGAAAAACCTGGAGAACGGCAAGAGCGTGGTCGTGCGCATCAACGACCGGGGGCCGTTCGTGTCCGGCCGGATCATCGACATGTCCCTGGCCGGGGCCAAGGCGCTTGGCAGCTACGGCAAGGGCACCTGCCGGGTGCGGGTGAGCTCGGTCGGGACCATTCCGGGCATGACCAAGGACGGGCTGCCCGGCCCCTTCTACGTCCAGATCGGGGCATTCACGGTCCAGTCCAACGCCGGCAGGCTGCTTGAGGCCATCAAGAAGACCTATTCCGGCTCGCGCATCCAGTATTCCGAGATCGAGGGTCAAAAGTTCTGGCGGGTCCAGGCCGGAACCTTCCCGACCCTGGCCGAAGCCCTGCGCCGCCAGGCCGACCTGCGCGGGCAATACCCCGACGCCTTCATGCTCGCGCAGTAGTCCGAGGGGAACAAGCGTCGCTTTTTGCCTTGCAATCGGCGGAAAGAGGATTATCTTTGGTCCGTTTGGATCATGGGCCGAGCTCGCCTGCCGGGCGCGTTTCTCAGCTGGCCCCTGAGGTTACGGAGACCGGCTTCGGGTGGCCCCATGAAAGTGCTGTGTATCCTCGACATCGATATCTATCGAAACTTCCTGGAAAAATATTTCCTGTCCCGCGACATCGAAGGCGTCTTCGTCACCCCGGAGCGCTCCCGCATCCACGAGGCGATCGCCTCCCTGGCCCCAAACCTGGTCCTGATGCAGGACAGCTATTGCGAGGGCGAGGCGAGCGCGCTCTACGCCGGCCTGCGCGAAAGCCTGGACGCCCTGAACGTGCGCGCCCGGATCATGCTCCTGTGCCCGGCGGCCGACGGGACCTGCGCCAAGCAGTTCGAGGATCTGATGGCGGTCACGGACATGGTGCTGGTCACGCGGGAGAACATCGAGAGCGTCTTCGAGATCTTCCTGGCCGAGCGCGTCCGGGGCAAGATCACGCGCCGCGACGTCCCGCGCCCGGTAGACCGCAAGACGATCCTGTTCGCGGAAACCAGCAAGACCATGCACCGGCTGCTGACGACAGCCTTCAATCCGGCCCGGTACCTCGTCCTGCACGCGTTCAACGGCGAGGAGGCGCTGCGCGAGCACCGGGCGAAGTCCCCGGACATCGTCCTGACCGGCATCCAACTGCCGCGGCTGAGCGGCCTGGAGCTGTGCAAACGCATCAAGCAGGAGAACACGGAACGCTATATCCCGGTGGTGGCCTTCTCTTCCAGCGACAATCCGCTGGACATCGAGACCGCCTTCAACTGCGGCGTGGACGATTACATCCTCAAGTCCTCGGCCATGGACCAGGTCGAGGCCAAGGTCAACGAGCATCTTGGCGCTTTGGAGCGCCGCCGGCGCAGCAAGATCCTGTGCCTGGACGACAGCAAGGTCATCCGCGAACTGCTGCGCCACTCCTTCATCAAAAACGGCCTGCACGTCATCCTCGCGCAAAACGGCCGGGAGGCCCTTGAGATCGCCCTGCGCGAGCGTCCCGAGGTGATCGTGGCCGACTTGGGCGCCCCGGGGCTTAGCGGTTACGAACTGTTCGAGGCCATCCGGGTCAGGGCCGAACTCGAAAACGTCTTTTTGATCCTGATGTGCGCCAAGGAGCCGGCGGCGGCGGACCGCAAGCGGGCGGAGCGGCTGGGCGTGAGCCGGTTTTTCGTCAAACCCTTCGAGGTCCAGCGGCTGATCCTGGCCGTGGAGCAATTGCTCTCGGAGAGTTACCGCCAGTTCAAGCGGGAATACGACCACGTGCTCTCCAGCATGAAGGCTCTGGTCGTGGCCCTGGAAGCCCGCGACCGGTACACCTCGGGCCATACCTTGCGGGTTTCGCGCATGGCGCTGCTCATCGGCGCGCGCCTGGGGCTCTCCGAAAACGAACTGCACGACCTGGAAATCGCGGCCAGTCTCCACGACATCGGCAAGATCGGCGTGCGCGACGTGATTTTGCTCAAGGCAGGCAAGCTCACCGAGGAGGAATACGCCACGATCAAGGAGCACGCCCTGATCGGGGCCGAGATCCTGCGCCCGATCAAGTCGCTCAAAAAAATCATCCCGCTGATCATGCACCATCACGAGCGCTGGGACGGCGCGGGCTATCCGTCCGGGATCGGCGGCGAGGAAATTCCGCTCGGCTCGCGCATCATCGCCGTGGCCGACGCCTTCGACGCCATGACGTCGGACCGGCCCTACCGCAAGGGCATGCCCGAGCATAAGGCGCTTGGCGTCATCGGCGCGGGCGCGGGCAAGCAGTTCTGTCCGGTCTGCGCCGGAGCGCTTCTGGAGTCGCCGGCCCGGGACCGGGAAGCGGCGGCCGGGGTCACCGGCGCCGAGCTTGCGGCCCCCGCCACGCCGGAGGCCAGGCGAGCTTCCGGGTAAGCGCGCCGGTCAAATCGATCAGTCCTTCCTTGGTCAGGGCCGAAACCGGCGTCGCCTCCGGATAATCGGCCGCGATGGCCCGCCTTCGGTCTTCGGCCGTCTTGTCCCATTTGTTCAGGGCCAGAATGCGCGGCGTTTTCAAAAGCTCCATGCGTTCGAGCGTCGCTTCCACGGCTTTGATCTGATCCTCCAGGCCCGGATGCGAGGCGTCGGCCACATGCACCAGCAGGTCGGCGGCCTCAAGCTCCTCAAGCGTGGCCCGGAAAGCCTCGATGAGCTCTTCCGGCAGATTTTTGATGAAGCCCACGGTGTCGGTCAGGATGATTTCGCGCTCATCCGGGAAACGCAGGCGGCGGCTGGCCGGATCGAGCGTGGCGAAGAGCTTGTCCTCGGCCAGGGTCTTGCTCTGGGTGAGGGTGTTGAGCAGGGTGGACTTGCCCGCGTTGGTGTAGCCCACGAGCGACACCACCGGCACGGCGGCCTTGGCCCGGCGCAGGCGCGCGTTTTCCCTGTGCGTGCGCAGCTTGCCCAGTTCGTCCTTGATCTTGGCGATGCGTTCGCGGATCTTGCGCCGGTCCATTTCGAGCTTGGACTCGCCCGGCCCCCGGCCGCCGATGCCGCCCATAAGCCGCGACAGGGCGGCGTTTTGGCCGACCAGGCGCGGCAGGGTGTACTTAAGCTGGGCCATCTCGACCTGGAGTTTGCCCGCGCGCGAGTGGGCGTGCTGGGCGAATATGTCCAGGATGAGCTGGGTGCGGTCGAGAATCTTGCGCTGGGTGGCCTCGGCCAGATTGCGTATCTGGGCCGGCGACAATTCGCCGTCAAAGAGCAGGATGCCGGCATTGTGCTCCAGAGCCAGGATTTCCAGTTCTTCGAGCTTGCCCTTGCCGATGATGAATTTGGGGTTGATCCGGGCCACCCGCTGCACCACGCGCGCGGGGACGGCGAGCCCCGCCGTGCCGGCCAGGGCGGCCAGTTCGTCGAGGCTGGCCTCGGTGGCCGCGCGCGGCTCCCCCGACACCCCGATCAGGATGGCCCGCTCGCGGCCTTTCTCGCCCGGGGCCAGACTCTCACCGGTCCGGGCCAGTTCCTCCTCGATGGCGGCGGTCAGGGCCACGTAGTCCAGGCTCACCCTGTCCCAGGCCGTGAGCGGATAGACTTCGTAGGGCTGGCTGCCCGCCCCGCGCGGCAGCAGGTGGGCCGCCTGGAGGGTCGCGGGCCGGCCGTCGGCCGTGACCGCCAGGACGCTGACGCTGTCTAAGCGCAGGAAAATGAGGTCGGTCAAGTCTTCCTGGTTGAGACCCTCGCCGCCGAGCTTGGTGTGCAGCAGGCGCAGCCCGCGCAAGCGGCCGGCGCCTGCGCGCATGCGCGACAGATCGGGGATGAGCACGCTCTGCGGGGTCCCGGCGATGACCATCTGCGGCCGGCCGCGTCGGTCGATGAGCAGTCCGATCTGCCGGCCGGTGTCGGCGGTGATCAGCGCCAACTCCCGGGCTTGCTCGGTCAGGTAGCCGCCTTGGGAGGGAAAACGGCGGTTGTACAATCGCTCCAGGGACTTGGTCTGGGACGGCTTGAGTCCTTCGGTGTTGCCGGAAATTGTGTTGGAAATGGCGAAACTCCTTGGCCCTGGCGGGCGCTGCGCTCATGGCTAGGTAAGTCCGGAAGGACGGCGCGTCAACTCGTTCGCCCAAATGGCCCGAGCGGTCCGGCCGGTGCGGAACATGGCCTTTTCCCGGGGGGCGATCGGTGGTACGGTTCCGGAAAGGAAGGCAGGCATGCAAGGATGCAAACCCAAAGTCAAAGTGCGCGTCTGGCTCGAAACCGCCGAAGGCGTCTATTTCGGCGCCGGACGCATGCGGCTGCTCAAGCAGATCGACGAGCTGGGCTCGCTCCGGGCCGCGGCGACGGCTCTGGCCATGAGCTACCGGGCCGCCTGGGGCAAAATCAAGCGCACCGAGGAGGTCATCGGCCGGCCCCTGATCGAGAAGGCCGGCTGCAACCGCGAGGGATACAGCCTGACCCCCTTCGGACGCCAATTGCTCGAACGTTTTGAGCGCTTCCAGGCCGCGCTCGAAGAATCGGCCGGCGCATTGGCCGCAGACGTCCTGGACATCCTGCCGTAGCCTTTCTGGTCGCGTCGCGGGCGTTTTTATTATGCCGCCGTTGACATATTGAAGCGGCGTCGGTTACGTTGCGGGCAATTGCCACATTCCGGTCCGCGCCGCTTTGGCCTGGGCTGCGGACCACGGAGGAAAACCATGCGCATACCGCTGATTCCCGCCTTGTTGCTGACGCTTTTTTTCTGCGCGGCGGCCCAGGCCGAAACCCTGACCCTGGCCACGACCACCAGCACCCAGGATACCGGGCTTCTCGACGCCGCAGCTCCGGTGTTCAAAAAAGACACGGGCATCGACCTCAAGTGGGTGGCCGTGGGCACGGGCAAGGCCCTGGAGCTGGGCAAGAACTGCGACGCCGACGTCTTGCTCGTGCACGCGCCGAAGGCCGAGGAGCAGTACGTGGCCCAGGGTTTCGCGATAGGGCGCAAGCAGTTCATGTACAACGACTTCGTGATCGCCGGCCCGCCGGGCGATCCGGCCGGGATCAAGGGTGAAAGCGTCGCCGCGGCGCTTGCCGCCATCGCCGGCAAAAAGGCCCTTTTCGTCAGCCGGGGCGACGAATCCGGCACGCACAAGGCCGAAAAGGAATTGTGGGCGGCCTGCGGCCTGACGGTCCCGGAAGGCGGCTGGTACATTCAGGCCGGGCAGGGCATGATGGCCACCCTGACCATGGCCTTCGAGAAAAACGCCTACACCCTGACGGACCGGGGCACGTTCCTCAAGTTCGCGGCCACCGACCGGGGCAAGGGCCTGGCCGCGCTGGTCGAGGGCGATCCGAACCTGCGCAACGTCTATGCGGTCATGATGGTCAACCCGGAGAAATGTCCGGGCGTGAAAAAAGAGGCGGCGCAAAAATTCGTGGACTGGTGGAGCGCGCCCTCGGCCGAGGTCCTGATCCGGGGCTTCACGGTGGAAGGCAAACCCCTGTTCTTCCTGCTGCGCGACGAGAAATAAATGGATGAAGTTTTTTGGGGGAAAGGGGGTCTCCCCCCAGATTGCCGATTCGAAAAAGAATCCGCATCAAGGAAGGCGGCGGCCACGGCATGAATTATCTTGCGGACGGTTTTGTCCAGGCGTTTTCGCTGCTGGCCGCCCTTGATCCCGAAACCTTCGCGGCGGTCTGGGCCTCGGTGAAGACCACTGCCCTGGCGCTTACCGCCGCGGCCGTGCTCGGCATCCCGGCCGGATTCGCCCTGGGCTACGGCCGCTTTCCCGGGCGGCGCGCCCTGCGGCTGGCCTCCGACACGCTGCTCGCCTTTCCCACCGTGCTCATCGGCCTGCTCGTCTACGCCTTTGTTTCGCGGCGCGGCCCGCTTGGCGAGTTCGGCCTGCTGTTCACCATCGCCGGCATGGCCATCGGCTCGGCCATTTTGGCCATGCCCATCGCCGTGTCCCTGACCGCCCAAGCCGTGGAGTCGCTTGATCCGCGCGTGCGCGAGACGGCGCTGACGCTCGGGGCGGGAAAAGCGCGCCTGGCTCTGGCCTGCCTGTCCGAGACGCGCTACCAGATCATGCTGGCCATGGTCTCGGCCTTCGGCCGGGTGATCACCGAGGTCGGCATCGCCATGATGCTCGGCGGCAACATCAAGTGGGAGACCCGCACCATCACCACCGCGATCGCCCTGGAAACCGGCAAGGGCGATTTCGCCCGGGGCATCGCGCTCGGCTTCGTGCTGCTCGCCATCGCCTTCGCCGTCAACGCCATGCTGATCGCGCTGCGAAGAAAGGCGGCCAGGTGAGCGCGCTGTACGCCGCCCGCAATCTGGCTCGCCGCTACGGCGAGCGCGTGGCCCTGCGCCTTTTGGAGTTCACCGTCGCCCGGGGCGAGGCCGTGGCCGTGACCGGCGCAAACGGCGCGGGCAAGTCCACCTTGCTGCGCCTGCTCGCCTTCCTGGACGAACCCGACGAGGGCGCGATCGTTTTTTACGGCGACCCCGGCCTTGAAAAAAGACGTCAGGCCACGCTGCTCTTGCAGGAGCCCTATCTTTTCAAGCGCACGGTGTTCGAGAACGTGGTTTTCGGCCTGCGCGCCCGGGGGCAGACCCGGGACCTGGCCGCCAAGGCGGCGGGCGCCCTGGCCGTGGTGGGCCTTGATTACGCGGCCTTCGCAAAACGCGAGTGGTTCGAGCTCTCCGGCGGCGAAATCAAACGCGTGGCCCTGGCCGCCCGCCTGGTTCTCGACCCCCTGGCGCTGCTTCTGGACGAACCCACCGCCAACCTGGACGCGCCAAGCGCCGAGGCCGTGCGCCGCGCGGTGCAGGTCGCCAAGGATCGCGGCGCGGCCGTGATCGCCGCCAGCCACGATAGGGATTGGCTGGGCGGGCTGTTCGACAGGGAGATTGCGCTGGGGTGAGGCTCGCGAGCATTGCCATCGTTTCCCTGGCGCTTACGATATTGTCAAGCGGGACCGCATCCGGTATCAATAGGATATGAGCACGGCGGACAAGACCCTGGCCAAAATGCGGCGCAATCCACGGGATTGGCGGCTTGAGGATTTGAAGGCCGTTGCCGGCAGGCTGGGGATCGAGTGGGACCAGGATGGAACCAGCCACTGCGTGTTTCGCCATCCGGGGCGGGCTCATTTGTGCGTTCCGGCCTCACGGCCGCTTTTGCCCGTCTATGTGCGCCGATTTGTGGCCCTTGTTGATGCGATCAAAGGAGACGACTCATGACAACGCCCACGTATCCATTTGAAATTATATCCTTGAACGCTGAAGAAGGTCCCGGTTTTCTGATCACGTTTCCGGATCTGCCGGGCTGCATGTCCGATGGCGCCACGATTGAAGAAGCCGTCCAAAACGGAGCCGATGCTGAAAAAGCCTGGCTTCAGGCGACGGGCAAATGGGGCGGGAAGGTCCCTGCGCCCGGCGAAGGCGCGAGGAAGAGCGGGGAATTTCGCACCCGGGTGCCGGCTAGTCTCCATAGCCGTCTGGCCGCCCGCGCCAAACAGGAGGGCGTGAGCATGAATACTCTCGCCGTGGCGTTGTTGGCCGAGGGCCTGGGCAGGCGCGAGGCGCGGTGAGCTGATAGGAATTGGGGGTGTGTCCCCCGGTCTTCTCTTTATTTCAAGTACTCCGCGATCATGGCGTCGTAGGCGCTGGTCAGCGCGAAGGTGCGCGCGGCCATTTGGCGGCGTAGTTCGAGCGGCGCGGCGAAGTCGTTGGCCGCGAGTTCGGCTTGCACGGTCGCGTAGGCGGCCGGTTCCGGGACGACCAGGACGCCGTGGTAGTTCTTGGCTGCGGCGCGCAGCATGGTCGGGCCGCCGATGTCGATTTGTTCGATGGCGTCTTTGGGCGCGAGTTTCGCCTGGGCGGCTTTTTTGAAGTCGTAGAGGTTGACGATGACCGCGTCGAAGGCTTTCAGGCTGTAATCGGCCAGGGTTTTGAGGTGGCCGGGATTGTCCTTGTCGGCCAGGATGCCGGCGTGGATATGGGGATGCAGGGTTTTGACCCGGCCGTCCAGCATTTCCGGAAAGCCGGTGACCAGGTGCACCGGGGTGACGGGAAGGCCGAGGTTTTCGAGAAATTTTTGCGTGCCGCCGGTTGAGACCAGCTCGACGCCGTGCGCGTGCAGGAACGCCGCCAGCGCGTCCAGGCCGGATTTGTCGGTGACGCTTACGATGGCGCGTTTGATCGGGAGAGGGTCCATGGGTTCGCCTCGAAGTGGATTTCGAGACGACCTATCAGGAGGTCGCGCCGATCGCAAGGAACCTCTTCGCGCCCCCCCTGGGGAGTGATGGTTCCCGGCCCGTGGGCAGCTGCCTTCGGGGCCGGAAACCAAGGGGGGAGGGGAGAGACCTTTGCCTTGAACTAAGCCGCCTGACGCACGATGGCGTCGAGCAAATTGGCGGCGTCTTTGTTTTCCGGCTCATGCTCCAGGATCCGTTCCAGATGTGTCTTGGCCTCGCCGGCGTTGCCGGCGGCGACCAGGCATCCGGCCAGGGAGAAACGGATGTCGTGCTTGAGCGGATCAAGGCTCAAATAGTCGCGCAGCCGCGGGATGACTTCGCCCAGGCGTTCCAGGACGTATCCCAGGCGGATGAGCCCGAAGAGCGCGATGATGTTCTCCGGGTTCTTGTCCAGGGCGCCGCCGAAGTTGGCGAAAGCGCTTTCATGGGCGCCGTTCTCCAACTCGATCAGGCCGATGCCGGCCAGGGCCTTGTCGCCCGGTTCGATGGCGGCGGCCTTGCGGTACAGGCCGAGCGCCTTGTCCAGTTCGCCGCGCTGCACCGCGATGGTCGCCAACCCGAGATAAGGATCGGGATGGACGCCGTTGCTGCTGGCGGCTTTGGTGTAATACTCCTCGGCCTTGTCCATGTCGCCCATGAACAGGTAGCACTCGCCAAGTTCCTTGTTGATCTCGTAATCCAGATGGCTGCTCATTTCTCGTCCCCTCCAGAACAATTGTCGCTGACTCTCGAACACGATGCGGACCGAGCTGTTTTTTTGTCGGCCCGGCCGGCGGCCTTCGCCGGCAAGCAGAGGCAAGCAAATGGTGTGCCAAAGTGCGTGCAAAGAAGGCGCAGAAAATATCCCGGCAACGATTTTTTTGGGGCGATAGGAATAAAATCGTTCATATTAAGCATGTTGCGCTAAACGGCGGCAGCTTGGCGCCGTTGCGGGGCGCCCCGCTTGGCAAACAAAAGCCGGGTTCGCAACGGCAGATCCTGCTCGGCGCGGCGGGCGGCCGTTTCCCCGGCGGCGCGCCATCTTCTTAGAAGAAGAGGGGGCTTTCGGGGAGCGGAAAATCGAGATAAATCATTTTATTTCAGCATGTTGAGCTATTTGGAACGCCCTTTGCTATGGCTTGGCCCAGGAATGCAAAACACGGGCGGCAAAAACCGCCGGGTTGCCCAGAAAACGGAGGCGCAGCGCCATGAAATCGTATCTACCGGAAAATTTGGATCTGACCGCCAAGGTCCTCGATCTGCAAATGCAACGTCAAAATCTTGTCTCGGCCAACCTGGCCAATATCCGCACGCCGCAATACCGGCCGCAGCGCATCGAATTCGAAAAGGAGCTGCAAAGCGCGCTCAACACCGAAGGCCAGGGCAAGATGACCCTGACCAGCTCCCGGCACATGCCGACGGCTTTCAACGCGAGCTCGTTCGAGGGCAACATGTTCGGCGAGGTCAAGCCCCGGGTCATCTACGGGCAGGATTCGGTGGACTTGGACAAGGAAATGGCCCTGATGAGCAAGAACAGCCTCATGTACAACACCATGACCACGATCGTGAAAAAAGACTTCGACAGCATCTCGAAAGTCTTGGCCGACGGAGGGAGATAGCCATGGACATGATGACCGCTTTCGACATCGCCGCCTCGGGCATGAGCGCCGAGCGCACCAGCATGAATGTCATTTCCATGAACCTGGCCAACGCCAAGACCACGCGCACCGCCACCGGCGGCCCTTACCAGCGCAAGGCCGTGGCCTTGCGGCAGGCCGCGGTGCAGTCGCCGTTCGCTTCGGCCATGAACTCGGCCATGGACGAACAGCTCAAGGGCGTCAAGGTCGCCGGCATCGTCACCGACAACCGGCCGCCCCGCATGGTCTACGAGCCGGGCAGCCCGGACGCCGACAAAAACGGCTACGTCTCTTATCCCGACATCAACATGGTGGAAGAAATGACCAACATGATCACCACCTCGCGTTCCTATGAGGCCAACGTGGCCTCGGTCAACAACGTCAAGACCATGTACAACAAAGCCTTGACCATCGGCTCCTAAATCGATCGGAGGAAATGACAATGGCCATCATGCCCGTCGCCATGAACGCTTACCGCACCGCCATCAACCAGGCCCAGGCCATCGAGGGGCAGGTTGCCAAGGGGCTCGCCAAGCCCCAGGCGCACAAGGATTCCTTCAGTTCGGTCATCACCGACTCGCTCAAGAAGGTCAACGATCTCCACGAGCAAAAGGTGTCCATGGTCGAGGACTTCGCCAGCGGCAAAACCCAAAACGTCCACGAACTGATGATTACCTTGCAGAAGGCCGGGCTGGCCATGAACATGACCTCCACGGTGCGCAACAAGGTGCTCGACGCGTATAACCAACTGATCAAGATGCCCATGTAGCGCGGCAAGCCGTAGTTTACGAAAATAACGAGACGGAGAACGATCATGCCGGATGCACTGAAAGCGGTTTGGGGCAAGACCACCAGATTCTGGTCCGACAGAACTTTGGCCCAGCGCATATTGCTGGGCGGTTTGGCGGCGGCCACGGTTTTGACCTTCATCATGATGGTTCTTTGGATGAACAAGGTAGAATACAAGGTCTTGTTCTCCAAACTCGCGCCCGAAGACGCGAACCGCGTCGTGGACCTGCTGAAGAGCTCCAAGATCGATTTCAAGATCGAGGACAACGGCGGAACCGTCCTCATCCCGCTGGATTTGGTCTACGAGCAGCGCCTGCGCATCGCCGGCGAGGGCGTTTTGCGCGGCCAGGGCATCGGCTACGAAATTTTCGACGGAGTCAAGGTCGGCCAGACCGACTTCGTGCAGCGCATCAACTACCAGCGCGCCCTGCAAGGCGAACTGGCCCGCACCATCGGCGAGTATCCCGAAGTGGACAAGGTCCGGGTGCATCTGGTGCTGCCGCAGAAAAGCCTGTTCATCGAAGAACAGCGCAAGTCCAGCGCTTCGATCGTGCTCACCTTGAAGCAGGGTCAAAAACTTGACCAGAAGCAGGTCCAGGGCATCGTCAATTTCGTGGCCATGTCCGTGGAAGGCCTGGAAGCGAACAAGGTGACCATCACCGACACCGCCGGCAAGATTCTCTACCAGGGCAAGGGCGAAAATTCCCTGGATTCCATGACCACCACCCAGCTTGAATTCAAGAACACCTACGAGGCGAATCTGGAAAACCGGCTCGAACAGTTGCTGACCCCCATCGCCGGGCCTGGCAAGTCTCTGGTCAAGACCAACGCCGATCTCGATTTCAGCCAGCGCACCACCCGCCGGGAATCGTACGACCCGGAAAAGACCGTGATCCGAAGCGAGCAACGCAGCGAGGAAGGCTCCAACGGATCGGCCGACGTCGGCGCCGCCGGCGTGCCCGAGGCCAATTTCCGGGGCGAGGGCTTTTCCGGCACCGCCTCCAAGCAGACCACAAACCGCGAAGCCCGCACCACCAACTATGAAATCAACAAGGAAGAGCAAAATATCGTCAGCCCGGTAGGGGAGTTGAAAAAGCTCTCCGTGGCGGTTATCGTGGACGGAAAGTACGAAAAGGCCCAAGGTCAGGAAAAGAGCGTCTTCACGCCGCGTTCGGCCGAGGAGCTCGAGCGCATCAAGCAGTTGGTCACCAAGGCCTCCGGGCTGGATACGGCCAGGGGCGACACCATCGAAGTGTCGAGCTTCCCCTTCGGCGAGGATGACCGCTACTCCGAGCCGAGCCTGACCCAGACCATGCTGGAGTACGCGCAGCGCCTGGGCAAGCCGTTCTTGAACGGCCTGCTGATCTTCCTCTTCCTGGTGTTGGTGGTCAGGCCGCTGGTGATGAATCTGATCCGGCCGCGCGTCACCCAGGAAGACATCGAGGCCCTGGAGCGGCTGCCCGAGGGCGAGGCGCGCATGGCCCTGGCCGAAGCCGAGGATCTCGAAGTCGGCATGACCGACGCCACCAAGCGCCTCGAAATGGTCAAGGGCATGGCCATGCAACTCTTCGAGACCGACACCGACCAGGCCGTCGGCGTGCTCAGAAACTGGTTGAAGCAGCAGCAGGAGGCAGCGTAACCCGTGAGCGCATATTCCGGACCGCAGAAATCGGCCATCATGTGCCTGGCCTTGGGCGAGAAATTCACCGGCGAGATGTTCAAGCGCCTGGATCGCGCCGAAGTGGCGCGCATCTCCAAGGCCATGCTGGAAATGGAGACCATCCCCAAGGAAGAGGTCGAGGACGTGCTCAAGGAATTCAACGACCAAATGCAGTTCGGCCAACAGCTGATCACGGGCGGACCCGATCAGGTCAAGCGCATGCTCACCCGCGCCCTCGACAGCGACACGGCCAAATACATCATGGACTCGCTGGAAATGGACTCCGGTCCGCAGCCTTTCCAGGAGCTGACCAACGTAAGCCCCCGCATCCTGGCCCAGATCCTGCGCAACGAACATCCCCAGACCCTGGCCCTGATCCTCGGGCACCTGCATCCCGATCAGGCGGCCCAACTGCTGGCCAACCTGCCGTCCGGCGTGCGCGCCGAAGTGCTCATGCGCCTGGCCAAACTCGAGGCCGTGGCCGAGGAAATGCTGCTGGAAGTGGACAAGGTGCTCCAAAACCAGCTCATCGCCATGGGCGGCAAGGAAGGCAAGAAGGTCGGCGGCATCACGAGCGTGGCCGAAATCCTAAACGCCGTGGACCGGGCCACCGAAGAGGAAGTCCTCTCCGAGATCGAAGAGGAATCGGCGCAGATGGCCGAAGACATCAGAAACCTCATGTTCGTCTTCGAGGACATCAAGGCCCTCGACGACCGCGCCATCCGCGAACTGCTCAAGGAGATCTCCAACGAGGAACTCACCCAGGCGCTCAAGGGCGCAAGCGACGATCTCAAGGAGAAGTTCTTCAAAAACCTCTCCGAACGCGCCGCCACGATGATCAAGGAAGACCTGGAAATCATGGGACCGGTCAAGCTCTCCGACGTCGAAGCCGCCCAGCAGAACGTGGTCAAGACCATCAGGCGGCTGGAGGCCGAAGGCAAGATCGCCATCGGACGCGGAGGCGGCGATGTCTTTGTCTAACGCGGGCGCGCCGCCGGTCACGACCGGCCGCATCATCTCCTCCGGATTCTCCGGCCCCGAGGAGAGAACCTTCGGGCAGCTCTCCGGCGCGGGTTCGGCGCACGAGGCCGTCATCGAGCTCCTGGAATCGGAATACATGGAGCGGGTGCGCGGCCGGGCCATGGTCATGGCCAAGGACATGCTCACGAACGCCCAGGCCGAGGCCGCGCGGATCAAGGAACAGGCGAAGCTCGACGGACTGGCCGAGGGCCGCGCCGCGGCGCAGGCGGAAACCGAGCAGCGGCTCGGCGCCATGGCCGGACAATTGGCCGGCTTGCTCGAAGCGATCGGCCGCGAACGCGCAAGCCTCTGGGAAGCCTCGCGCCGGGACTACCTGGCCGTGCTCAAACTGGCCCTGGAAAAGACCCTGAACATCGAAATCGACGCCAGGCGCGAAGAGATTCTGACCAGCCTGATCGACCAGGCGCTCGACCGCATCGATTCCCAGACCATGCTCACGGTCTGCGTCAATCCCGCGGACGAGGCCATGGCCGCCACCCTGCTCGAACGCGCCAAAGCGGCCAATTCCGGATTCTCCCAGTTCAAGATCAAGACCGATCCGGGGATCAATCCCGGCGGCATCATCATGGAAAGCCAGGGGGGCAGGGTGGACAATTCCCTGGATGGCCGTTTCGCCGGGGTGATGGAGATCTTGACCCAGTACGAAAACGCCGCGGCCGGCGAGATCGCCCCGTGAGTTTTGACACCGAAGGCTGCCTGAGCCTGCTTCGCGGGCTGGAACCCAGCCGGGCGTTCGGCAAGGTCTCCAAGGTGGTCGGGCTGATCGCCGAAGGCATGGGCATCAAAGCCCCGCTCGGCTCGGTCTGCCATCTCATGCCCGGAGGCGAGGGCGCCGAGCCCATCGCCGCCGAGGTGGTCGGTTTCCGCGACGGCGCCTGCCTGTTCATGCCCTACGGCGATATGCGGGGCATCGGTCCGGGAACGCTGATCAAAAATTCCAGCCAGCCCCCGATCGTCCCGGTCGGGCGGCGCTATCTCGGCCGCACCATCGACGCCTTCGGCAATCCGCTCGACGACCTCGGCCCGATCACGCCCAAACGCCACTACCCGCTCTACGCGGCCGCGCCCTCCCCCTTGGCCCGCCCGCGCATCAGCGAACCGCTCGATGTCGGCGTCCGGGCAATCAACGGCTTTCTCACCCTGGGCAAAGGCCAGCGCGTCGGCATCATGGCCGGCAGCGGCGTCGGAAAATCGACGCTCATGGGCATGATCGCCCGCTACACCAAGGCCGACGTCAACGTCATCGGACTGATCGGCGAACGCGGCCGCGAAGTCCTTGAATTCATCGAAAAAGATCTGGGCCCCGAAGGCATGGCCCGCTCCGTGCTGGTCGTGGCCACCTCCGACCAAAGCCCGCTCGTGCGCCAACGGGCCGCCTACGCGGCCACGGCCATGGCCGAATATTTCCGCGACCAGGGCGGCGACGTGATCCTCATGATGGACTCGGTCACCCGCTTCTGCATGGCCGGCCGCGAAGTCGGCCTGGCCGCCGGAGAACCCCCCACCAGAGGCGGCTACACGCCCTCGGTGTTCGCCCACCTGCCCAAACTTCTGGAACGCGCCGGCAAAACCGCCAAAGGCAGCATCACCGGCATCTACACCGTGCTCGTGGACGGCGACGATTTCACCGAACCCATCGCCGACGCCACCCGCTCCATCCTCGACGGCCACTTCGTGCTCACCCGCGATCTCGCCGACCAGGGCCATTTCCCGGCGCTCGATATCCTCAAAAGCATCAGCCGTCTGCGCACCGACGTCACGCCCAAGGACGTTATCGGCGCCGGACGCAAACTGGTGCGCCTGCTGGCCGCTTACCAACGCGTCGAAGATATGGTCAATATCGGCGCCTACGCGCCCGGCTCCAGCCCGGAAATCGACGAATCGCTGCGCATGGTCGGACCGATCAAGGAATTTCTGCGCCAAGTCGTCGAAGAACAATCCGACCTCGAAACAACCTTCGCCCAACTCAAAACCTTGGCCGGAGAGTAAAGGGAAGAAAGAGAATCGGGGGGAAACTTTTTTGAAAAAAAGTTTCCCCCCGAACCCCCTTTCGAAAAACTTCATACGGGCCGATGCTCCATTTTCGCACAGCGAAAATGGAGCATCGGCCCGAAGACGTATTTGAAATGGATTCGGGAGAATATTGTCGTGGGGATCCGGGGGCGATCATCGCCCCCGGCGGGGTCTGGGGCGGAGCCCCAGTGTATTCAGGCGCCAAGGAGGCCGCATGAAGCCGAAGCGGATCAGCGATTCGAGCATTTTCGCCGCGATCATGATGTTGCCGCAGGACACCAATCCGGCCGGCAACGTCCATGGCGGCGTCATTCTCAAGTGTATCGACACCTATGGCGGCATCGTGGCCATGCGTCATGTCCGTGGCAACGCCGTGACCGCCTCCATCGACCGCATGGATTTTCTGCGTCCGATCTTTGTCGGGGAAATGGCCACCTTCAAGGCCTGCCTGAACATGGTCGGCAAGAGTTCGATGGAGGTCGGCGTGCGGGTCGAGGCCGAAAATCTCTTCACCGGCGAGGTGCGCCACTGCGCCTCGGCCTATCTGACCTACGTCTGCCTGGACGAAAACGGCAAGCCCGGCCAGGCCCCGCCGCTGCTGCTTGAAACCGAAGACGAAAAACGCCGTTTCGAGGAAGCCCTGGACCGTCGCGAAACGCGCCGCAAGGAAAAGGAGCGGGAAGGGCCGTCCTCGAAATGAAGTGAGTGGAGTGGAGGGGAAGGGAGAATCGGGGGAGCAACTCCCCACCTCCCAAAAACTTCCGAAGCAGATCCTAGTTCGGTTTATCCCATGTGACGACAGCGTAGCTTTTCTTGCCACGGCGCACGAGCATGACCATTTCGCCGACGAAATTTCCCTGGGCGGGCCTGAAAGCTTCGTCGGCGACACGCTGGTTGTTGATGTAGACGCCGCCGGCCTTGATGTCTTTTTTGGCCTGGGCTCTTGAAGGGGCAAGGCCGAGTTCGACCAGCAGTTCGGGCAGGGCCGGGATTTCGTCCAGGCTGGCGTAGGTTTTGCCGGGCGCGCCTTCGATGGCGGCCAGGAGCGTTTTCACGTCCACGCACGAAAGCGGCGCTTTGCCGAACAGGGCTTCGCTCACCCGGACCACGTTTTCGGTTTCGCTGGCGCCGTGGATCATCTCCGTGACCAGGCCCGCCAGGGTCTTTTGGGCGGCGCGCAGGTGCGGGCTGTCGGCCAGTTCGCGCTCCAGGACGACGATTTCATTTTCACTCAAGAAAGTAAAATATTTCAAATAATTAATTACGTCGCGGTCATCGGCGTTCATCCAGTACTGATAGAAGGCGTAGGGCGAGGTGCGCTCGGGATCGAGCCAGATCGCGCCTTTCTCGGATTTGCCGAATTTGGCGCCGCTGGCGGTGGTGATCAGCGGGAAGGTCAGGGCGTAGCATTCCTTGCCCGCCAGTTTGCGGCGGATGAGTTCAAGACCGGCGGTGATGTTGCCGAACTGGTCGCTGCCGCCGATTTGCAGGCTGACGCCGGCCTGGCTGGCCAAATGGTAGAAATCGTAGGCCTGCAAAATCATGTAGCTGAATTCGGTGTAGGAGATGCCGGTCTCCTCGCGGCCGATCCGGCCTTTGACCGAATCCTTGGCCAGCATGTAATTGATCGTGAAATGCTTGCCCACGTCGCGCAACAGTTCGATGGCCGAGAGTTTGCCGATCCAGTCGTGGTTGTCGACCACCCGGACCTTGCAGGCGGCGTCGCCGTCCAATTTGAATAGCGGCGTGACCTGCTGCCTGATCCGTTCGGCCGAGGCGGCGATTTCTTCGGGGGTTTTGAGCTGGCGTTCCTTGTCCTTGCCGCTGGGGTCGCCGATGAGTCCGGTGGCTCCGCCGAGCAACACCACCGGCGCGTGCCCGGCGCGCTGCATGCGCAGCAAGGCCAAAAGCGGCACCAGGTTGCCGATGTGCAGGCTCGACGCGGTCGGATCGAAACCGCAATACATGCCGCGCCCGGGCGTGGCCAGATGCGCCCTGAGCGCGGCGTCGTCCGAGGTTTGATTGATCAGCCCGCGCCAGGAGAGGTCGTCGTAGATATTCATTGGGGGTCCGGGAGGAAGATTGGCGGGAAGATCGGGGGAAGAACCTTTTGTGAACAAAAGGTTCTTCCCCCGAACCCCCATCTCCAAAAAACTTTAATGGGTTATGTAATGGAGTGAGTAAAATATCAACGCATTTGCCGCTTTTTCCCACTCCCTACAAAATTTTTGAGGAGGGGGTCCGGGGGAGGAACTTTTTTTAAAAAGTTCCTCCCCCGGTTCTCTTATTCTCTTCCTACTTCGCGAACACTACGGCTCGCCGCTCACGGATGACTGTGACGCGGATTTGTCCGGGGTAGGTGAGGTTGTCTTCGATTTTCTTGGCGATGTCTTTGCAGAGCAGGTAGGTTTTGTCGTCGTCCACGGATTCGGAATCGACCATGACGCGGATTTCGCGTCCGGCCTGGATGGCGTAGGCCTTGGCCACGCCTTCGAAGCCGGTGGCCAGGTTTTCCAGGTCTTCTAAGCGTTTGACGTAGGATTCCAGGAGTTCCTTGCGCGCTCCGGGCCGGGCGCCGGAGAGCGAGTCCGAGGCCTGGACCAGGACGGCCAGGATGGATTTGGGCGGCGTGTCTTCGTGGTGGGCCTCGATGGCGTGGACGATTTCCTTGGATTCGTTGTATTTCTTGGCCAGGTCGCGTCCGATGATGGCGTGCGGCCCTTCGATTTCGTGATCCACGGCCTTGCCGATGTCGTGGAGCAGTCCGGCGCGTTTGGCGCGTTTGACGTCCAGCCCCAGTTCGGCGGCCATGATGCCGCACAGCGAGGACACTTCCAGCGAGTGTTGCAGCACGTTTTGGGAATAGCTGGTGCGGTAGTGCAGGTGTCCGAGCAGGCGGACGATTTCGGGATGGATGCCGTGGACGCCAATGTCGAAGGTGGCTTGTTCGCCGATTTCGCGCAGTTTGACTTCCAGTTCCTGTTCGATCTTTTTGACCACGTCTTCGATGCGGGCCGGGTGGATGCGGCCGTCGGAGATCAGGCGTTCCAGGGCCAGCTTGGCCACTTGGCGGCGGATCGGGCTATAGGCCGAGAGGATGACGGTTTCCGGGGTGTCGTCGATGATCAGGTCCACGCCGGTGGCCGCTTCCAGGGCGCGGATGTTGCGGCCTTCGCGGCCGATGATGCGGCCCTTCATTTCTTCGCTGGGCAGAGTCACGGTGCTGACGGTCTGTTCGGAGACGTAATCCCCGGCGTAGCGCTGGATGGCCAGCGACAGGATTTCCTTGGCTTTCTTGTCGGCCGCCTCTTTGGCTTCGAGTTCGATCTGACGGATCATCTTGGCCGCTTCGTGGCGTGTTTTGCTCTCGATTTCATCGAGCAGCAGCTGCCGGGCTTCTTCGACGGAAAGGCCGGAAATTTCCTGGAGCTTTTTTTGGTGTTCGGCGGAGGCCTGGGCCAGATTTTCCTCTTGTTCGAGAAGCAGACGTTCCTTGGCCGCGAGATTTTTTTCCTGGGCCAGGATGTCGGATTCGCGCGCCCCGAGTTTTTCCAACTTGTCCTCGAATTTTTCCAGTTTTTCCTGGAGGTGGGTTTCCTGCTTTTTCAGGCTGGCGTCGCGTTCCTTGTATTCGCGTTCGTTTTCGGACTTCTGACGGTAGGCTTCGTCCTGGGCCGAGAGGATGATTTCTTTTTTTTGGGCTTGGGCTTCCTTGCGCGCTTCGTCGAGGATGCGGCTGGCCAGGGATTCGGATTCCTTGAGAGTTTTCGCCGAAATGTACTTGTTGAGCGCAAAGCCGGCGAGCACGCCGAGAAAAAGACCGCCGACGCCGAAAATCAGGTCGAGATGTTCCATGGGAATTCCTTTATCGTATACGGGCCTAGGGCCCGGTAGTGCGGCGCGCTTGCGGCGCGCCTGGACGCGGAAAGGGCAGGGAGAAATGTCTGCTTTGGGATTGAAAGGCCGGCCGGCAATCTATGCTGATCGTCACGCGTCCGGCGACGGGGGACGCGCGGCGTCGAAACTCAAACCCCGGAGAGCCGTGTCGTCGACTTTTTTGAACCTTGCATGCAAGGTGGGCGCTGCTGTCCGGCCATCAGGCTCCCCGCTCGCGCGGGCATGCGCACCGGTCCGGGGAAGCGGCTCCCGATTTTTGAGAAAGGTACAAAAATCAATCGACAATCACGAGAACCCCAGGGAAACTAATCGGCCGTTTCATCGGTCAGAAGCGGCGTCTTCAAAGAATTTATCGTCGTCAACAGCCGGCTCATCTTGGCTTCGAGTTCGCCGTGCTGCTGGTAGGAAAGAATCAAGTCGTCGGCCAATCCCAAGGCCACATATGTCAGCAGTTTCTCCTTGCTTAAATTCCGTCCGTCCGAATTGAGCTTCCGGTACCTGTCCTCAAGCAAAGCCTTGGCGCGCTCCACCCTTTCCGGCCCGGCGTCAGTGCGAAAGGTGACTTCCAGGTCCAAGATCGAGAGGGTGTAGTTCGGCATTGCTCGCCAAATCTTAGGCCGAACCCTCTTGAATCTTCTTCAAGAGCGCATCGATCCGCGTCGCCACGGATTGTTTGCTTTGCCGTTCGGCGTCAAGCTGTTCGCGAAGCGCCTTGTTCTCCTGCTCGGTTTTCTTGAGCTTCTCCAGGAGCTGGAGAATGCGCTCCTCCAACATATTGATGATTTCCATAACTTTTTCCTTAGACGTTGGCCTGTCAAAAATCAAGGCTTTATTTTGCGCCGGGGCCTGGTCTCCTGCCGGGCGCGGCCGAAAGCGAGAGCGCCCGGCGCAACGTCCTTGGTGATCGTCGAGCCGGCCGCGACCAGGGCGTCGTCGCCGACCGAGACCGGAGCGACCAGGGCGGTGTTCGAGCCGATGAAGACGCGCTCGCCGATGGCCGTCTTGTGCTTTGATTTCCCGTCGTAGTTGCAGGTGATCGTGCCCGCGCCGATATTGGTCCCGGCGCCGATTTCGGCGTCGCCCAGGTAGGAGAGGTGGTTGGCCTTGACGCCCGCGTGCAGCACGCTCTTTTTGACCTCCACGAAATTGCCCACGTGCGCTCCTCGCTCAAGCACGCTGCCAGGGCGCAGGCGGCCGTAAGGCCCGACCGTGCAGCCCGGGCCCACGAGCGAGCCGTCGCAATGCGAAAAATTGTCGATCCTGGCGCCTTCGGCGATCGCGCAATCCCGCAAAACGGTGTGCGAAGCGACGATGACGCCGGCGGCGATTCTCGTTTCGCCGTAAATCTCCGCCGGCCCGGTGATCTCAACTCCCGGCGCAATGGCCGCCTTGGGGCCGATGCGCACGCTGTCCGCCTGGCGCACGATCACCCCCTGCTCCCGCCAGTCGGCGACGATCCGGCGTCGCAGCAGTTCTTCGGCGCCGGCGAGATCGAGCGGCGAATTGACGCCCATCAGCTCGGGCGCGTCGCCGAAATTGTAGGCCGCCGCCGTGAGACGCCCGGACACCGCCAGGCCGATCAGGTCGGTGACGTAGTATTCGTGGCTTTTGTTGTCGTTCGTGAGCCGGTCGAGCAGGGGGCCGATGCTTTCGGTCTTGAAGAGATAGATGCCCGCGTTGACCTCGCCCGCGTTTTTTCCGTGCAGCTTCGCGTCGTAGTCCTTGGCCTCGATCACGGCGGCGACGCTCCCGTCGGGATGGCGCAGGACGCGGCCGAAGGCGTTGCGCTGGGCGAGCGTCAGGGTGACGCAGGCCAGATCGGCCTTGGCGGCCAGGGCGCGCTCGGTAAGCTCGGCGTAAAGCGCGGCCGGGACGAGCGGGGTGTCGCCGTTGATCACGAGCACATATTCGTAGCCGGCGTTGACGACATGCTTCCAGGCGCACTGCAAGGCGTGGCCGGTGCCGAGCTGCGGCTCTTGCAAGACGAACCGCCCGGCCTGGCCCGGGAAGGCGGCCTCGACCTCGCCGGCCCGAAAGCCGATCACGGTGTGAATACGCCCGGCGAACTGTTGTTCGAGCTGGTCGTAGACATACCAGAGCATGGGCTCGCCCAGAATCGCCCGCAACACCTTGGGCGACTCCGAAAACATGCGGGCGCCCTTGCCCGCGGCCATGACCACCACGCCGACGTTTGGATTCATGTGGATATCCTTATGGGGAGGAAACAAAGATGAATCGGGGGAGGAACCTTTTGCCCTTCGTTCGGAGGGGAGGGCGCGAAAATGAAGACATTTTCTGCTCTCCCCATCTGAACAAAGGGACCGCCGTCCCACGGTTGCTCCCCCGGATCCCCGCCTCCCAAAACTTTTACGGTTTCCTATTCAACTCGCCCATTGGAATGTTTCTAATGATTTCTCGGGGGAAACTCAATGCGCTTGAACGCACGCTCCATGAATGGCTCGCGCCCTACCCCGATAAAATTTTCGGAAGGGGGGCCCGGGGGGGAACTTTTTTTAAAAGGGTTCCCCCCCGGTTCTCTCTTCTTCCCACAAAAAAAGGCGGCCCCTCGCGGAGCCGCCTTTTGATCGCATTGCACTCGATCGGTTAGGCCGTGCCGGTGGACTTGGCCGCGTTCATGGCGGACATGCGGGTGATGGCCCGTTGCAGGGCCACCCGGGCGCGGGCGAAATCGACGTTGTCGTTCTGCTGTTCCAGGCGTTTACGCGCCCGGTCTTCGGCCTTTCTGGCCCGCTCGATATCGATGTCCTCGGCCTTCTCGGCCACCTCGGCCAAGACGGTCAGGCGATCCGGGCCGACTTCGGCGAAACCTCCGGCCACGAAGACGTAGAACGTCTTGCCGGCCTTTTTGTAATGGAGGTTGCCGATCCCCAGGGCGGAGAGAAAGGGGATGTGGTTGGGCAAAACGCCGAACTCGCCGGCGACGCCGGGGCAGCCCACGTACTCGACGGTCTGTGACAGGACCATCTTGTCCGGGGTGACCACTTCCAGTTTGATCTCTTTGTCAGCCATGGGGAAACCCTAGTTTTTCTTCGCGTTTTCGAGGACTTCGTTGATGTCGCCGACCATGTAGAAGGCGCCTTCCGGAATGTCGTCGTGCTTGCCTTCGATGATTTCCTTGAAGCCCTTGATCGTGTCTTCGATCTTCACGTAACGGCCTTCCTTGCCGGTGAACACTGCGGCGACGAAGAACGGCTGGGACAGGAAGCGCTGGATTCTGCGGGCGCGTCCGACGGTCGACTTGTCCTCGTCGGAGAGTTCGTCCATGCCCAGGATGGCGATGATGTCCTGGAGATCCTTGTACTTCTGCAGGATCATCTGCACCTTGCGGGCCGTGCCGTAGTGCTCGGCGCCCAGAACCAGCGGATCGAGGATGCGGCTGGTGGAGTCGAGCGGATCGACGGCGGGGTAGATGCCGAGCTCGGCGATCTGGCGCGACAGAACGAGCGTTCCGTCAAGGTGCGAGAAGGTCGTGGCCGGGGCCGGGTCGGTCAGGTCGTCGGCGGGTACGTAAACGGCCTGCACCGAGGTGATCGAACCCTTGGTGGTGGAGGTGATGCGCTCTTGCAGGGCGCCGAGGTCGGTGCCGAGCGTGGGCTGGTAGCCGACCGCGGACGGCATGCGGCCGAGCAGCGCCGACACTTCCGAGTTGGCCTGGGTGAACCGGAAGATGTTGTCGATGAACAGCAGCACGTCCTGGCCTTCGATGTCGCGGAAGTATTCCGCGCAGGTCAGGGCGGTCAGGGCCACGCGGGCGCGGGCTCCGGGAGGCTCGTTCATCTGGCCGTAAATCAGGGCGCATTTTTCAAGAACGCCCGCGTGCTTCATTTCGTAGTAGAGGTCGTTGCCCTCGCGGGTGCGCTCGCCGACGCCGGCGAACACGGAGATGCCGCCGTGCTGCATGGCGATGTTGTTGATGAGCTCCATGAGGATAACGGTCTTGCCGACGCCCGCGCCGCCGAACAGGCCCATCTTGCCGCCCTTGGGGAAGGGGATGAGCAGGTCGATGACCTTGACGCCGGTTTCCATGAGCTCGACCGTGGTCGACTGCTCGACAAAGCTCGGAGCCAGGCGGTGGATGGGCATTTGCATTTCGGAGTTGACCGGGCCCATTTCGTCCACCGGCTGACCGATGACGTTTAAGATGCGGCCCAGCGGCGCCTTGCCGACCGGGACCGTGATGGGTTTGCCCAGGTCGGTCGCCGGCATGCCGCGAACCAGGCCGTCGGTGGAGTCCATGGCGATGCAGCGGACCACGTTGTTGCCCAGGTGCTGGGCGACTTCGACGACCAGGTGTTTGGCGGTTGCATTGTTCACGTTGTCGATCTCAACGGCCGACAAGATGAAGGGGAGTTCCCCTTCGGCGAATTCCACGTCAACGACGGCGCCGATGACCTGTACGATTTTTCCGACATTCGCGCTCATTTTCTGATAGCCCCCTTGCTTATCCTTTTAGTGCTTCGGCGCCGCCGACGATATCCATGAGTTCCCGGGTGATGGTCGACTGACGCGCCTTGTTGTAGGCGAGCGTCAGGGCGCCGACCATGTCGTCGCAGGCCCGGGTGGCGTTGTCCATGGCCCGCATGCGGGCGGCGTGTTCGCTGGCCGAGGTGTCGAGCAGCCCGCGGTAGAGCTGCACGTTGATGAACCTGGGCAGCAGTTCGGCCAAAAGCCCCTCGACGGAAGGCTCGTAGATGTATTCCGTCGTGGGTCCGCTCGCGACCGCGTCTTCTTCGCCGGCCGAGGACAGCGGCAGGATGGCCTTGGTCGTGGACAGCTGCTTGGCCACGGACATGAATTGTCCGAAGACCATCTGAACCTCGTCGAAGGTCCCGTCCAGATAGCCGGAGATCACTTCCTGGCCGAGTTTGGAGGCCAGGCCGAAGTCGAAGCTGTTCATGATGTCGGCATGGTTCGAAAGCGCCTCATAAGGCGACTTGCGCACCGCGTCGCGGGCTTTCTTGCCGACGCAGATGAATTTGACGGTTTTGCCTTCGGCGGCGAGCTTCTTGGCCAGGCTTAGAGCCATGGCGATGAGCGAGTAGTTGAAACTCCCGCACAGGCCGCGATCGGAGGTGATCAGGACGATGCAGGTCGCCTTGATCGTTTCGCGGACCTCAAGCAGCGGATGCACCGAGGCGTCGGCGCCCTTGGCCAGATCGCCGAGCATGTCGTAGAACTTGTCGGCGTAGGGCCTGAACCGCTCGATGCGGTTCTGGGCGTTGCGAAGCTTGGCCGAGGCCACCATGTTCATGGCCTTGGTGATCTGCTTCGTCTTTTTGACGCTGTTGATCTTGTTTAAAACGTCCCTGAGCGACGGCATGGGTACCCTCTCTAGCCTTCAGCCCGGAAGGTCTTCTTGAACTCGCCAATGGCCGCGTTGAGCTTGCCGATCAACTCGTCGTCAAGAGCCTGTTTTTCCTTGATTGCGTTGACGATGTCAGCCTTGGCGTTGCGCATGTATTCGAGCATTTCGGTCTCGAACTTGCGCACGGCGTCCACCGGCACGTCGTCCATCAGGCCGCGGGTGCCGGCGAACAGGGAGATGACCTGCTCGTGGGCGCTCATGGGCTGGTACTGCGGCTGCTTGAGCAGCTCGACCAGACGCTGGCCGCGATTGAGCTTCACCTGGGTGGCCTTGTCCAGATCGCTGCCGAACTGGGCGAAGGCGGCCAGTTCGCGGTACTGGGCCAGATCCAGGCGCAGAGTGCCGGCGACCTGTTTCATGGCCTTGACCTGGGCGGCGCCGCCGACGCGCGAGACCGACAGGCCGACGTTGATGGCCGGGCGCACGCCGGCGTTGAACAGGTTCGGCTCCAGGTAGACCTGGCCGTCGGTGATCGAGATGACGTTGGTCGGGATGTAGGCCGAGACGTCGCCCGCCTGGGTCTCGATGATCGGCAGCGCGGTCAGCGAACCGGCGCCCATGGCGTCGGACAGCTTGGAGGCGCGTTCGAGCAAGCGCGAGTGCAGGTAGAAGACGTCGCCCGGGTAGGCTTCGCGGCCGGGCGGGCGGCGAAGAAGCAGGGACATCTGGCGGTAGGCCACGGCCTGCTTGGAAAGATCGTCGTAAATGATCAGCGCGTGGCGGCCGGAGTCGCGGTAGTACTCGGCCATGGTGGCGCCGACGTAGGCGGCGATGAACTGCAGCGGCGCGGGTTCGGAGGCCGTGGCCGAGATGACCGTGGTCTTTTCCATGGCGCCGTATTTCTTTAAGGTGTCGACGACGAGCGCGACGGTGGACTTCTTCTGGCCGATGGCGACGTAGAAGCAGTAGATGTCGCTCTCGCGCTGGGCCAGGATGGCGTCCAGGCAGACGGCGGTCTTGCCGACCTGGCGGTCGCCGATGATCAATTCGCGCTGGCCGCGGCCGATCGGGGTCATGGCGTCGACGGCCTTAAGGCCGGTGTACATCGGCTGGTGGACGCTCTTGCGCTGGATGATGCCCGGGGCCTTGATTTCCACGACGCGGGTTTCGGAGGACTGGATGGGGCCCAGGCCGTCGATCGGATTGCCCAGCGGGTCGATGACGCGGCCGGCCACGGCTTCGCCGACGGGCACGGAGAAGATCTTGCCCGTGCGCTTGACCGGATCGCCTTCCTTGATCTTGGTGTCTTCGCCAAGAAGGGCCACGCCGACGTTGTCCTCTTCCAGGTTCAAGACCATGCCCATGACGCCGCCGGGGAACTCGAGCAGCTCCATGGCCATGGCGTTCTGGACGCCGTACACGCGGGCGATGCCGTCGCCGACCGAGAGTACGGTCCCGGTTTCGCTCATCTCGACCCGGGATTCGTAGTTTTGAATCTGTTTCTCGATGATTTGGCTGATTTCTTCCGCTCTGATTTGCATGGCCCTACTCACCCCTCTTTATTTGATCTTTGAGCATCTGGATTTGAGCGCGCAGGCTCGCATCAAGCACCTTGTCCCCGATCTTGAGCACCACGCCGCCCAAAATCGCGCCGTCCGCCGAGAAGTCGAGAACCAGCTTGCGGCCGGTCCGTTTTTCCAGCGTCGCCTTGACCTCGGCCTGCTTGGCCGCGGCAAGCGGCACGGCCGTGACCAGTTCGCCTCGGACCACGCCCTGGACTTCGTCGAGCAGCGTGCCGAAATAGGCATGGATGTCCGTAAGGAAGGCCAACCGGTTCTTGTCGGCCAGAAGAGATAGGAAGTTGACGACCATGGGGCCGACCTGCATCTTGGCCAGGATGCCTTCCAGGACGCCCTTTTTTTCCTGGGCGGTGAAAATGGGGTTTTTGAAAACCTTCACGGCCTCCGGAGCCTGCGCCAGGACCTCGGCCAAGGCCGCCAGGTCTTTGCCGTAGGCGTCAAGCTCGGCGGCGCCTTTGCCCTTGCCAAGGGCGAAGAGCGCCTTGGCGTACCTGCGAGCGACGATGTTCCCGGTCAATTGAGCACCACCTTGGTTAGATAGTCGTCAACGAGCTTTTCGTGTTCGGCGGAGGAGAGCTTCTCCGTGATCGTCTTCTCGGCGGCGGCGGCCACCATCTCGGCGAGTTCGGCGCGCAGGGTCTCGACGGCGACCTTGGTTTCGGTGTCGATGGTCACCTTGGCCTGTTCGTGCAGACGCGCGGCGGCTTCCCGCGCCTTGTCCACGATCTGGGCCTTCAGGGCTTCGCCCTGGGCGCGGTATTCCGCCATGATCCTGGCGCGTTCGGCCTCAAGGTTGGAGATCGAGCTTTCGACCTCGCGCAGCTTGCGTTCGGCTTCGGCCTTGCGGGCGTCGAGGTCGGTGAGCTGGTTTTCGATTTGGGCGCTGCGGCCGCGGAAAAATCCGGTGATCTTCTTGCCCGCGAGCTTGACGATCAGGCCGGCCACCAGGATGAAGTTGATGGTCCGGTAGAGCAGATCGGTCCAGTTGAGCCCCTCGGGCTCCTCGTGGCCCGAAGCGTAGGCCACGCCGGCGCAAACGATCACCGCCAAAAGCGCGGTGGTGATAACGGTCGCTTTTTTCAATCGGAACCTCCTTTCCTGACCTCAAAAAAATTTGCGAAATAGGACGTACGCGGCGAACTTGCGCCCGGCCGCGAAGAAACGGCGTTTGCTACAGCGATCGGCCCAGAATCTTGCCGGCGGCCGCGAGCGAATACTGCCCGACCTTGGCCGTAAGCGTAGTCAGCGCCGCGGCGGCTTCGGAGGCGATGGCCGCACGGGCGGAGGAGAGAATCCCCGTCACTTCGGAGCCGGCGTCCTCGACGATCTTCTTCTCGGAGGCCACGCCCTCGTCCCTCAGGCCGACGCGCACGGCGGTGGCCTCGATCCGGGCCTTTTCCAGGGCGCTTTCGTAGTCTTTCATCTTGGAGGTAGCGGAGGCGGTGAACTTCTCGATCTCGCCGACGCGTCCGCTCATCCAGGCGGCGCGCTTGGCGATGATGGCGCGGATGGGGCGGATCAGGATGAAGTTGAGCGTCACGAGGATAAAAAGGAAGTTTATCAGCTGGATAAGAAATGTTTGGTCGATATCGATCATGCCTGCCCCCGCGTTTGTGAATTAATTACCAAAAAGACATCGGGCGATTAGCCGATTTTTCCCTGCCTGTCCAGCCCCCGGCGTTATTTTTGGCGGCCTCGACACGGGACGATCCCGGAAAAACCTTGTGTTCGCAAAAGGTTTTCCCCTGGACGCATTTCCAAAAAACTTTTTGTCTTTCTGTATCGAAGAAATCCGGAGGAATTCCTGATAAGGAGCCTTCCGGAATAAAAATACACGGGCGCGACACTTCCGAGCGGCCGCGCGGTCAAATGACGGGGCGTGGGAAGGGCTCCCGCGCGGCCGCCCCTATTCGGTCAAAGCCGGCGGCGTTCCGTTGGAATTCATGGATACCGAGCCGTCGATGACCGCTCCGTCCTCGACGACCAGCGCCGGGGTGACCACGGCGCCCTTGAAGCTGGCGGTCTTGTGGAAGACGCAGCGCTCCTTGGCGGCGATTTCGCCCTCGATGCGGCCGCTGGAGATGAGCTGGCCGACCTTGACCTGGCCCCGGATGCAGGCTTCGCGGCCGACCACCAGGACGCCTTCGCTTTCGACCTCGCCCTGGAAATTGCCGTCGATGCGGACGCTTCCCTGGAAATTCAGGCGGCCCTCGTAGCTCGTGCCGGCGCCCAAAAAGGCGTTGATCTCGTCTTTGGCCATGGCGGCGCTCCTTTTCCCGAATAACGTCATGGTCGATCCGCAGAGTTCTCCGCCGCGACGGTCCGGCTGGACGGGCAAGGCCGTCCCGGCTTCCGGTTAGGATTTTTTGAAAACATACCGGCGCATGGAAACGCTTTGCACCAGTCCGATCAGGCAAAAATTGACGATGGTGGCCGATCCCCCGTAGCTGATAAAAGGCAGGGGGATTCCCACCACGGGCATCAGTCCGATGACCATACCAATATTGATCGTGATTTGCCAGAAGAAATAAAAGAAGACCCCGGCGCACAAAAAGCTGCCGAAACGGTCCTTGGCGTCCCTGGCCGAGACGTAAATGCGCAACAGGAAGAAGGCGAACAGGGAAAGCAGGACGACCACGCCGATAAATCCCCATTCCTCGGAGAACACGGCCACGGCGAAGTCGGTGTGTTTTTCCGGCAAAAAGCGCAACTGGCTCTGGGAGCCTTCGAGAAAGCCCTTGCCCCAGACTTTGCCGCTGCCCACGGCGATTTGGGATTGGATGATGTGGTAGCCGCTGCCGAGCGGATCGTTTTCCGGATTGAGGAAGGTCAGAATGCGTTGCTTCTGGTAGGGCTTGAGGAATCTCCAGGCCAGGGGCATGACCGCCGGGACGGCCAGGATCAGGGTCTTGAACACCCCGCCCGTCAAACCCCGGTAGAGGATCAGTCCGCCGAGCAACAGCAGGATGTTCAGCCCCGAACCCAGGTCGGGCTGGACCACGATCATGGCCGCCGGAAGCATGCAGGCGGCGAGCACGGAAAACAGCCCGAGCCAGCCGAGCTTGCAGGAATCATTGGCGAGCATGCGCGAGGCCAATAGCAGCACGCTGATCTTGGCCAGTTCGCTCGGCTGGAAATTCATCGCCCCCAGGTCGAGCCAGCGTTTGGCCCCGTAAACGGACCGGCCCATGACCGGGACCAGGGCGAGCAGGATCAGGGTGAGGCACATCAGCGGCCAGGCCAGCGACTTCAGATACCGGTAGTCCGGCAACATGACCACGACCATGCAAAACAGTCCCGCCAGCCCCCAGATCACTTGCTTCTGATAGTAGGGGCTCAGCGCCACGCCTTCCTCCACGCGCACCCCGCTGGCCGAGTAGAGGTTGAACACCCCCACGGTGAACAGCGCCGCCACGAGCAAAAGCAGCTGCCAGTTGAGACTGAATATCAGGTGCCGGTCGATGGGGGTCATGGCTGTGCCTCTAATCGGATGCGGCCGGCGCGGCCGTATCGCCGGAGGGTTGGGGTTTCGCGGCGGCCTGGCCCCGGACCGGGCCGAAGAGGTAATCGTAGACCGCCTTGACCACCGGCGCGGCGGCCTCGCCCGCGTGGCCGCCGTGTTCGACCATGCACACGACCACGTAGCTCTTGCCGTCCTTCTGCCCGAAGGAGGCCAGCCAAGAATGGTCGCGGTATTTATAGGGCATGTCGACCGTCTTCTTGCGTTCGTCGGCGTTGATCAGCTTGACCACCTGGGCGGTGCCAGTCTTGCCGCCGATGCGGGCGTCGGGCCTCCAGATCTTGTGGGCGGTGCCGGCGTCGACCGTGGCCACCATGGCCGAGACGATGAATTCCCGGTCCTTGTCGTTGATGGGCAGCCTTCCCTGTTCCAGCGCCGGATCGTTGGCGTCGAGCAGGGGCTTGAGTATCCGGCCGCCGTTGACCAGCGAGCCCACGAAGCGGGCCACCTGCAAGGGGGAAAGCTGGACGTAGCCTTGGCCGATGGCGGTGTTGAGCGTTTCGCCCCGGGTCCAGGCCACGCCGTAGCGCTTCTTTTTCCAGGCAGTGGAGGGCACGATGCCGGGGCGTTCGTGGGGCAAATCGACGCCCGTGGCCACGCCCAGGCCGCATTGCGTGGCCACGGCGTTGATCCGGTCCACGCCCAGGCGCTCGCCGAGCTGGTAGAAAAAGACGTCGCAGGAATTGACCAGGGCGCCGCGCAGGTCGATGTGGCCGTGCCCGCCCTTTTTCCAGCAGTGGAATTCGTGGTTGCCCATTTTGTAGGAGCCGCCGCACACGGTCGAATCGGTGTACTTGAGCATGCCGGTGGCGAAACCGACCGTGGTCATGAGCAGCTTAAACACGCTGCCCGGCGGGTAGACGCTTTGGGACACGCGGTTTTGGATCGGGTGCATGGGGTCGTCGCGCAATTCCTGCCATTTGTTGGCCGACAGCCCGAGCACGAAAAGATTGTTGTCGTAGGAGGGCTGCGAGACCATGGCCAGGACCTGGCCGGTGTCCGGGTCGAGCACCACCACCGCCCCGGCCTGGCCTTCGAGCTGCTGGGCGCAATGCTCCTGCAGGCCGAGGTCGATGCTCAAGGTGACGTTGTTGCCGCTTTTGGGCTCGATGATGACCTGTTCCTCAAGTTCGCGGCCGAGCGCGTCCACCTGGATCTGCTTGCGGCCCTTTTGGCCCCGCAGGCGGTTTTCCAGGGTGTATTCCATGCCCTGCTTGCCCACGGCGTCGCCGAGCGCGAGCGTCGGGTCCTTTTCCAGCTCCTCCTCGTTGGCCTCGGCCACGTAGCCGAGCACGTGGGCCAAAAGCTCGCCTCGGGGATAGAAGCGCTTGTGGCGCACGATGATCTCAAGGCCGGGCCAGAAGACCAGGTTGGATTCGATCTTGGCCAGGGTTTCAAAGGACAGGTCGTTGATCAGGATCAGCGGCTCGAAGGTTTTGACGCGCTTTTTGCCGCGCAGGTAGATTTCCTGCAACGTGCTCGTTTCCAGGCCCGTCCATTCGGCGATCTGGTTCAGGGTCGCGGTGATGTCGGGACAGTCCTCGCGCACGAGCCCGAGCGCGAAGGACGGCTCGTTGACCGCGAGCAGAACCCCGTTGCGGTCCCAGATCACTCCCCGGGGAGAGGAGATGGAAGTCTCGCGGATCTGGTTGGAGCGGGCCAGCTCGGCGAAATTGTCGCCGCGAAGGATCTGCAGATACCAGAAGCGGGCGATAAACAGGCAAAACAGCCCCAGGATGAGGACTTGCAGCAGGATCAGGCCGCCGCGCGGGGCGGGCGGGCCGTCGCGGTCAAACTGTGCGGGCATGGCTGAGCGGCAAATTGTGATAAATGATGTACAACAGTCCCCATTCCATGGGGAAGACCACCGCCTGGACAATGGCTTCGAGCCACAGGCGTTCCGGGAGCACGGACCAATCCTGGAGGGAGGCCATCGTCAGCGAGAGCAGGATGTGCATGGCGCCCTGGCAAACCCCGAGCAGGATCATGAAAAGGAAATTTCTGGCCTCGAAGAGATAATGCCCGAAAAAGTACATCGCCGCCAGGGCCCCGTACCAGACCAGCCCGGAGCCGAAAGCCAGGGAGCCGTCGCCTTCCTGGATCAGGATGGCGGCCAGGGCGAACCACAAGGGCTTGGTCCAGCGCTCCTCCTGCAAGGCCAAAACAAAGCCGGCGGCCAAAAAATCGACGCCCGGAACCTGGCTCTGCACAATGATTCCGGCGGTGACGACGAGGAGCCACCACAGCATGCCAAGCACGATCTAGTCGCCTCCGGGCCCGGATTTGGGCTTGGCCTGGCCGGCCTTGTTGTCGAACACCGGCGGGCGCGACCGCTTGCCCTTGCCTTCGAGCGGAGGACGCGCCTCTTTTTCTTCTTCGACCGCGGGCGCATCCGGCGGCAGGGGGGGTTTTTTCAAAACCAGCACTTCCTCGGCGGTCTTGATCTCGCTTAAGGGCCCGGCGAGCACGTTTTGAAAGAGCGTCGGACCGGTCGTTTCCACCTTGAGCACCCGGGCCACGGGCAGGCCCTTGGGAAACACTTCGCCCAACCCCGAGGTGATGAGCAGTTCGCCTTCGTCCAGCGGCGCCCCCTGGGGCACGTACTGGACTTCCATGGGGTCGTCGGGCCCCTGGCCGGCCAGGATGCCCTGGGTGCGGTGGATTTGGCCCATGACCGGGATGCGGCTGTTCAAATCGTTGACCAGCAGGACCACCGCGGCGTTCGGGCTGACGCGCAGCGTCTTGCCGACCACGCCGAAAGGCAAAACCACCGGCAGATTGACCGCAAGCCCGGAGCGGGAGCCCTTGTCGATCATGATGGTTTCCAGGGCGGCGTTGGGTCCCAGGCGGTGCGAGACGACCCGGGCGCCCTCGCGCACCCAGCCCTCGGGCGGGGAAAAGGACATCAGCTCGCTCAACCTGCCGGCCAGGGCGGCCCTTTCGGTGGCGCCGGCCAGTTCGGAGCGGGTTTCCTTCAGTTCGGCGGAGAGCCGCTCGTTTTCCTGACGCAGGCCGATAAAATAGATATAGCGCCGAAACAGGAGCTCGGCGCTGTCGGCAGCCCATTTGCCGGGAGCCAGAACCCAACGGGAAACCTCAAGACCGGTCACGTCGGCCAGGGTGTCGAGGTACCCGGTGCGCATGTTCCAGGTATACAGCCCCAAATAGAGGAATAATACCAGCAAAAGAGCGACGGTGATGCGGGAGGGGGTGGCTCTAATCTATCGTGACCTCCTTGAGCACGTCCAAATTCTCAAGGGTCTTTCCGGAACCGAGCACGACCGTGGCCAGCGGATCGTCCACGACGATGATGGGCAGGCCGGTGACGTCGCGCAGCAGTTGGTCCAGGCCGCGCAGGAGCGCGCCGCCGCCGGTGAGCACGATGCCGCGGTCGACGATGTCGGCGGCCAGTTCCGGAGGGGTTTGTTCGAGAGCCACGCGAACCGCCTGGACGATGGCCTCGACCTGTTCGGCGATGGCCTTTTGGATCTCCTCGGCGGTGATGGTGATGTTTTGGGGAATGCCGGTGACCAGATCGCGTCCCTTGACCTCCATCTCTCCGGCGTTGGTGGAATGATGCGCGCTGCCGATGTGGATCTTGATCTGCTCGGCCGTGGATTCGCCGATGAGCATGTTGTAGCGGCGCTTGACGTACTGCATGATGGCTTCGTCCATCTTGTCGCCGCCCACGCGCACGCTGCGCGAATAGACCACGCCCGAAAGCGAGATCACCGCCACCTCGGTGGTGCCGCCGCCGATGTCCACGACCATGTTGGAAGTCGGTTCGGTGATCGGCAGGTTGGCGCCGATGGCCGCGGCCATGGGCTCCTCGATCAGGTACACCTCGCGCGCCCCGGCCGACTGGGCCGATTCCTTGACCGCGCGCTTCTCGACCTGGGTGATGCCGGTGGGCACGCAGATGACGATGCGCGGCCGGACCAGGCGCCGCGAATTGTGGACCTTGGAGATGAAATGCCTGAGCATCGCCTCGGTGATCTCGAAATCGGCGATGACCCCGTCCTTCATCGGACGGATGGCCACGATATTGCCCGGGGTGCGCCCGAGCATCTTCTTGGCCTCGATGCCCACGGCCAGGACCTTGTTGGCGCCGCGCGAGTCTTTCTTCACGGCCACCACCGAGGGCTCGTTGAGCACGATGCCCTTGCCCTTGACGTAGACGCAGGTGTTGGCGGTGCCAAGGTCGATGGCCAGGTCGTTCGAGAACATTCCCAGCAACCAATCCATTAGTCTGGACATACTTCCTCACTTCACTCACAATTCGTTGGCCGCGACGGCGGGCCTCTCGCCCGGACGGCGCGCGGAACCGAAGTGATTGCGATTTTTCGCCGGTGTTGTCAATTCCCCGGGCAATGTCAATGCCCCATTGGGGTCCGCCCATGCGCTATTATAGTCTGTCCAGGCAACTGCGCCAACGCCTGGGGAGCAAAGCCGGAAAAATCCCGCTCGACGCCGGATTTTCCTGTCCCAACCGGGACGCGGCCACGGGCCTGGGGGGCTGCCTGTATTGCCCGCCGCACGGCGCCGGCTCAGGCGCCCACGCCCGGGGCGAGAGCCTTGCGGACCAATGGGACAAGGGCCTGGCCAGGCTGGCGGCCAAACACCCGGGCGCGATCCCCCTGGCCTACCTCCAGGCCTACTCCAACACCCACGGCCCGCTTGCGCGCCTGCGCGAGGTCTTGGCTCAAGTCGCGGCCCTGCCGGGCGTGGGCGGCCTGTGCCTGGGCACGAGACCCGACTGCCTGGACGGCGCCAAGCTCGCCGCCATCGCCGGGACCGGATTCAAAGAAATCCGCCTGGAGATCGGCCTGCAATCGAGCGATCCGGATACGCTTGCGCGCATCAACCGGGGACACACGCCGGAAGACTTCGCCCGGGCCGCGCGCGCCGCCGCCGCCTCCGGCCTGACCGTGTGCGCCCACGTCATCGCCGGACTGCCCGGGGAAAACCAGGCGCATTTTCTGCGCACCGTGGACTTCATCAACCGCCTGCCGGTCGCGGCCGTCAAATTCCACAACTGCTACGTCGCCAAAGACACCGGCCTGGCCGGACTGTGGCGCGAGGGAGCGTACGAACCCCTTACGCGCGAAGCCTACCTGGCCATGATCGTCGCCGCCCTGGAGGCCCTGCGCCCGGACATCGCCGTCGAACGCCTGGGCGCCGACCCGGCCCCGGGCGAACTGCTCGCCCCGGACTGGGCGGGCGACAAACGCGGCCTGCTCGACCGGATCAACGCCCGGCTTGAAGCGCTAGACGCCTGGCAAGGCAAACACTGTCATGCCTCCGGCGGCCAGGGGCTCTGCCCCGGACCCCCTCGATAGGGGGCGCGGCCGTGTCCCCCGACGCGGGGGTCCGGGGGCGATCATCGCCCCCGGTGGAGGGGGTCCGGGGGAGGCGAAGCCTCCCCCGGATGCGCCGTTGCCGCAAGCGCCGCCTTGGCGGCGCGTTGTTCGGCTTTTTTGAGGCTTGGACCTTGGGACGTGAAGGTTTGTCCGTCCGGCAGGGTCAGGGTGACGTGAAACATTTTGGCGTGTTCCGGTCCCGAGCTGCCGGTCAGGTGGTAGACCGGCCGTGCGCCGTGGCGTTCCTGGGTGAGTTCCTGCAGGGCGCTTTTATGGTCTTTGACTTTGGGCGTTTCGGCGCTGGCGGGCCAGCGGCTTGCGAAGACCGCCAGGACGGTCTTTTGGGCGGCGGCGAAGCCGCCGTCGAGGAACACGGCGGCGATGACCGCCTCCAGGGCGTCGGCCAAAAGCGCGTCGCGTTCGCGTCCGCCCTGGATTTCCTCGCCCTTGCCGAGCCTGAGCGCGTTTTGCAGTCCAAGGCGCCTGGCCTGGCCGGCCAGGCTCGATTCGTTGACCAGTTTGGCGCGCAGTCTGGTGAGAGCGCCTTCCGAGGCTTCGGGAAAGCGGCGGAAAAGCTCGGCGGACACGACCAGCTCCAGCACCGCGTCGCCCAGAAATTCCAGGCGTTCGTTGTGTCCGAAGCTTCCCGGATCCTGCGTCCCGAGTTCGTTGGCGAAGGACGAATGCGTGAGCGCTTCCTCAAGCAGCTTGACTTGGGCGAAGGCATGGTGAAAGGCCTGTTCCAGAATCGCCGCATCCATTTTCGCCACGCTCTCTTTGCTCGCAATCGTTTCAACCCGGCCCGGGACGCCCCATGAACGCGACCGGCCGTGACCGGCGCCGCGGCCGGCGCGGGCAAGACCGGCCGCGCCGCCGCCGCCAATCCGCTTTCCTCGGGATACCCGGGAAAAATACCGCCGGTCAACCCGGGCGGAAGCGAAATTCCCGGGCCGGCCGTTTTGCGAAGCGTTTGCGCGTCGCCGTTCGGCCTCGATCCGGCCGCGGCGGCGCGCCGGATTGAAGCAAGCCGCCGGCGAAGATTCAAGGCGCGGCCGCGCTTTTCATTTGAATCCGGTTTTGGTATATACTATGCTTTCGGCGCGACCTCGCCGGAGGCGCCTTCACGGAGGACGAGATGAAAGGCATCTACATCGGCTCCACGTCCGGCTATTCCGGAAAAAATATGCTGGTCATGGGCATCGGCATGCGCTGGCAGCGCGACGGCTACGAAATCGGCTACTTCAAGCCGGTCGGGGCCATGCCCAAGGAAGTCGGGGGCAAGACCGGCGACGACGACGCCATTTTCGTCCAGGGCATGCTCGGCCAGAACGCGGACCCGGAACTGCTCACCCCGGTGGTGGTCACCCAGGACTTCAAGGTCAAGGCCTTTTCCGGCCGCTGCGAAGGCCTGATGGACAAGATCAAGGCCGGCTACGCGGCCATCGGCGCGGGCAAGGACCTGACCATCGTGGCCGGCTCGGGCTCGATGTATTCCGGGAAATACTGCGGCGTGGACGGCGTGACCGTGGTCAAGGAACTGGGCGTCTCGGCCGTGATCATCGACCGCTTTCAGAAAGAGCTCAATTACGACTATCTGGTGGTCCTGCGCGAAACGCTCGGCGAACTCATGGCCGGCGTGGTGCTCAACGACATCGCCCCGAACATGATCGACGAAGTGGAGAATCTCATCAAGCCTTTCCTGGAGCGCAACGGCGTCAAGGTCCTGGGCGTGATCCCCCGCGATCCGGTCATGGGCGCGATTAAGGTCAGCGACCTGGCCGACCGGCTCGGCGGCAAGATCATCTCCGCCCACGGCAAGGCCGACCGGATCGTGGAATCGTTCTTGATCGGCACCATGCAGGTGGAGAACTTCCTGACCCACTTCCGCAAGAACAAGAACGCCGCGATCATCGTCGGCGGCGACCGCTCCGACGTGCAGCTGGTCGCCCTGGAAGGCGAATGCCCCTGCCTGGTCCTGACCGGCAATCTCTATCCCAACGACATCATCCTGACCCGCTCCGAAGTGCTGGAGATTCCGGTCATCGTCGTGCGCGAAGACACGTATTCCGTGGCCAAAAAAATGGAAAACATCCTGCAGCGCCACAAACTGCGGGACATCATCAAAATCCAGCAGGGCGCGCAGCTCATCAGCTCGAATCTGGATTTCGACTATCTGGAAAAGGTTCTGGGGCTGCCGAAGAAATTTTGAAGAGAGAGGGGGGAAATCTTGGACGCCGCACCAGCCCAAACGCGGCCGGTTTCCGCCGCGCTGCAAGAGCTGACCGCCCGAATCAGCCCGGTTTTGCGCCGGTACGGCGTGGTGTCGGCGGCGGTGTTCGGTTCGGTGGCGCGCGGCGAAGCCGGGCCGGGAAGCGACGTGGATTTGCTGGTGGAGCTGCCGGAGGACGCCACCCTGCTCACCCTGTCGGGTTTGCAGATCGAACTCACCCGCACCCTGGGGCGCGAAGTGGACGTCGTCACCGAGCGCGGCTTGAAAAAGCTGATCCGCCCGCAGGTCATGGCCGAGCAAGTGCGCGTATATGGATAAAGAGCGCTGCGCGGTCCCCTTGTTCCTTGCCGACATTCTCGACTACGCCACCAAGGCGAGCGCCTTGGTCGAGGGCATGGAATGGGAACAATTCGAAGCCGATGAAAAAAACCAGTTGGCGGCGGTGCGCTGCCTGGAAATCATCGGCGAGGCCGCAGCCAAGCTGCCCCGCGAGTTTCATGACCGCCATCCCGCGCTGCCCTGGGCCGAGATGATAGGGATGCGCAATCGCATCATCCACGATTATTTCGAAGTGGACATGGAGTTTTGCTGGCGCACAATCACTCGGGATCTGCCGACGCTTATCCCGCGATTGCAAGAGATGATCTCGGCGATATAAATTAATCCTCGATTGTCAATTTATCATGTATTCCTGGTAGTTATTAACGTGTGCGCAATTCACTAATTTTTTCGCATAGCAAATTAACAGTTGATTAACTTGAGATTCAAAGCCTGACCGGCAGCCTCCCCGGAAACCCCTTCCCCTCAAATATCGCCCGTCCGAGCGCCGCGATCGTTTCCGGAACGTCGCAGTAGGCGGCGACGAACCAGGCCGCGTCCCCGGCGACGCGCGCGTCGTAGGGGCCGCCGGTGGCCGCAGCCAGGAGCGCGCTGGGCTTGTCCTTGGCCAGCCGGGCGATCAGCGCCGCCTGGCCGGGAGCGCGCCAGGCGTCGCGGCTCAAAATAACAACGCGTTCGTATCCGGCCGCCTCGGCCGCCGCTCGGTCCACCGCCGCCGCGTCCGGATCGGGCTCGGTGACGACCAAGCCGCAGCCATGGCGCGCGGCCATGTCCCGCACCGCCGCTTCGATCTCCGGGACAGGCTTTCGCGGCCAGACGATCGCCGTCTTCTTTCCGTCGAAGGGGAAATCCCCGGCCCGGCCGCGCGCAAGGGTGAGGCTTTGCGCGGCGATTTCGCGCGCCAGGGCGACATGCTTCGCGGTGGCCAGGCGCGCGGTCAAACGCTCGCCGGGTTCGGTCTCGCCGGGCTCGGAGGAGGCCGGTTTTGTGAGCGGGCCGAGCCGGCCTTTGGCGATCAGGATGCGGCGCACGGACGCGTCGAGCCGCGCCCGGGATATTTCGCCCGAGTTCACGGCAGCCAAGATACGGTCGAAGGCCGCCTGGTAGGCCTCGGGAGAAAAGCCCTTGTCCGCGCCAAAGAGCAAAAGGTCCGCGCCCGCTTGAAAGGACTTCAGCGCCGCCGTGGCCGAACCGAAGGTCTTCTCCACCGCGCCCATGCCGAGCGAATCGGTGACGATCAGGCCGTCAAAACGCATTTCGCGGCGCAAAACGCCGGTCAGCGCCTTGGCCGAGAGCGTGGCCGGAAGCCCCGGCGCGGCGTTCAGGGCGGGAGTCTCGACATGGGCGGTCATGATCATGGGCGCACCGGCGGCGATGGCGGCGCGGAAAGGGGGGAAATCGACCCGGTTCAAGGCCGCCGCGTCGTGATGCAGGACCGGCAGGCCGAGGTGCGAATCCACGTCCGTGTCGCCGTGCCCGGGGAAATGCTTTGGGCAGCACAATACGCCGCTGCCCGCGTAGCCGCGCACCGCCTCGCGGGTCAGCCGGGCCACGGCCGAGGGGCTGGCGCCGAACGAACGCGCGCCGATGACCGGGTTGTCCGGATTGACGTTCACGTCGGCCACGGGCGCGAAATTGACGTTGATCCCCAGGGCGGCGAGTTCGGCCGCCTGGGCCTTGGCCATGGCCCGGGCGAGCCTTGGCGCGCCGGGAGCGGCGGCCACGGCCATTTGGCTGGGGAACCAGGTCGCCCCGGAGGTCAGCCGGGCCACCGGGCCGCCTTCCTGGTCGATGGAGATCAGCGGCCGGGTCCATGGCCGCCGGGGGTCGGCCAGGGCCGTAAGCCCAGCGCACAGGCGCGCGACCTGAGCCGGGCTTTGCGTGTTGCCGGTATGCTTATACAGAATAAATCCGCCCACGTTGCGGGAGAGGGCCGCCTCGCGGCAAAAATCCGAAACCTCGGGCCCCTCGAAAAAGACCATGAAGAGTTGCCCGACTTTTTCCTCGACGGTCATCGCCGCCAGCATGCGCGGAATGGCCGGCATGCGCGGGGCGTTCTTCTCCAGTCCGGTTCCGGGCGCGGCCCAGCCCAGAAGCGGCGCGGCGGCCGACAAAAAGACCGCCAGCAACAGCGGCGGGTAGAGCGGCGAACGGCATTTGCCCATGGCGCGATCCTCCGGAGCCAAGGCTTGCCACAAACCGCGCCTCACCTCAACGCGAACGTTTCCCGGCCAGACCGGGCTGGGCGGGCGCTTCTTTTCACCCGGTCCGATTTCTGCTACAGGCTGCCGGTCATGAACGAAAAGCAAACGCACGCGCCAACGCCGGTCAAGGTTAAGATCGTCAGCCCCCTGTGGCGGCAGTCGCTGGGGTCGGGAGAACTGCCGCTCGCGCCCGCCACGCAGGGCTCGGCCGGGGCCGACCTGCGCGCGGCCGTGGCCGAGGCGGTGACCATCGCGCCCGGCGGGCGGGCCAAGATACCCACCGGACTGGCCATCGAGATCTGCGCCCCGGGCCTGGCCGGGTTCGTCTTTTCCCGCAGCGGCCTGGGGGCCAAGCACGGTCTGACCGTGGCCCAGGGCGTGGGCCTGATCGATCCGGACTACCGGGGCGAGATCATCGTCTGGCTGCTCAACACCTCGGGCGAGCCGCGCACGGTTTCGCCCGGCGAGCGCATCGCCCAGCTGGTGGTGATGCCCTACGCGGCCGCGCAATTCGTCCTGGCCGACGAGCTCGGCGACACCTGCCGCGGGGAAGGCGGCTTCGGCCACACCGGCTCGCTGTAACGAAATTTTCGTCCTGAAACGTCACATCGGTCGCGGCGACAGGCGATGGGGAACCGGCTTGACCGATTGCGACGGATATGAGCGGGAGCGGAATTTTTTCTATTTTCGCGTTCCCAGGAATAACAATCTGCCTGCCGACGCGGCGGAGGATGCATGCTCGTAAACAAGAAAAACACGACCGGCGCGGGGAGTTCCTTCGATCTTCTGCGCGAGCGCGAAGCCAAAGTCCTCATGCACACCTACGGCCGCTATCCGCTGGCCGTGTCGCGGGGCGCGGGCTCCAAGCTCTACGACTTGGACGGCCGCGAATACACCGACCTTTTGGCCGGCATCGCCGTGTGCGCGCTCGGGCACGCCAATCCCGAGGTCGCGGAGGCCATCGCCGAGCAGGCGAAAAAACTGGTCCACGTAAGCAACCTCTTCTATCAGGAAGATCAGGTGCGCCTGGCCGAGAAGCTGCTGGCCACCTGCGGGCTGGACCGGGTCTTTTTCTGCAACTCCGGGGCCGAGGCCAACGAAGGGGCGATCAAGCTCGCCCGGCGCTACCAGCGCAAAGTCAAGGACAGTGCCGCTTTCGAGGTCGTCAGCCTGACCGGAAGTTTCCACGGCCGCACCCTGGCGACGCTCACGGCCACCGGCCAGGACAAGGTCAAGGACGGTTTCGATCCGCTGCCGGCAGGCTTTAAGCACGCGCCGCCGAACGACTTGCCGGCGCTCATCGCGGCCGTCTCCACGGACACGGCGGCGGTCATGATCGAGGTCGTCCAGGCCGAAGGCGGAGTCGTGCTCATGGACCGGGACTATCTGGCCGGCGTGCAGCGGCTGTGCCGGGACGCGGACGTGCTGCTGATCGTCGACGAGGTCCAGACCGGCTTGTGCCGCACCGGCGCATGGTGGGCGTATCAGCATTTCGGCCTGACGCCTGACATCGTCACCAGCGCCAAGGCCCTGGCCAACGGGCTGCCCATGGGCGCGGTCATGGCCAGCGAGGAAGCCGCCAAGGGATTTTCCCCGGGAACCCACGCCACCACCTTCGGCGGCGGGCCGCTGCTTTCGCGGGCGGCCGAGACGGTGCTTACCGTCATGAACCGGGACAAGCTGGCCGAGCGCGCGGCGCTCCTCGGCCAAAAGGCCCTGGCGATGTTCGGGCGGTTACAAACCGAACATCCGGGCAAAATCGCGGCCGTGCGCGGGCTTGGACTTCTGCTCGGCATCGAGCTTACGGGCAACGGTCCGGCGGTCTGGCGGGCGCTTCTGGACGCGGGCTTCATCGTCAACCTGGCCCAGGACAAGGTTCTGCGGCTGGTTCCGGCCCTGACCGTGGACGAGTCGGACCTGGCGGCTTTCGCTGCGGCCCTGGACGGCATCCTGGCCGGGAGCTAGGCGGCGATCATGGACGCCAACACTTTCGGCAAGCTTTTTCGCCTGACCACCTGCGGCGAGTCCCACGGACCGGCCCTGGCCGGGATCGTGGACGGCTGCCTGCCGGGCGTGCCCCTGAGCGAGGAGGCCGTCCAGGCCGAACTCGACCGCAGAAAGCCCGGCCAGGGCGGACCGGCGGCCACGGCCAGGCGCGAGCAAGACAAAGTGCGCCTGATTTCCGGGGTTTTCGAGGGCGAAACCACGGGCGCGCCGATCGGCTTTGTCATCGAAAACACGGACCAGCGCTCCACGGACTATTGCGCGATCAAGGATATTTTCCGGCCCGGCCACGGCGACATGACCTATCAGGCCAAGTACGGCCGGCGCGACTACCGGGGCGGCGGCCGGGCCTCGGGCCGGGAAACCGCCTGCCGCGTGGCCGGGGGCGCGATCGCCGCGGCCATGCTTGGGCCGCGCGGCATTTCCGTGCTCGCCCAGACCGTGGAACTCGGCGGCCTCGCGGCCGGGTCGCGCGACCCCGAGGGGGCGCTCGGGCGTCCCTATTTCGCCGCCGATCCCGGGATCGCGGACGCCTGGGACAAGCGGGTGCGCGCGGTCAAGGCCGAGGGCGAGACGCTCGGCGGCGTGGTCGAGGTGATCGCCCGGGGCGTTCCGGCCGGGCTCGGCGAACCGGTGTTCGACAAGCTCGACGCCCGGCTGGCTTACGCGCTCATGGGCGTGGGCGCGGTCAAGGGGGTCGAGATCGGCTCGGGCTTTTTCGCCGCCAAGCTGCTCGGCGGCGAGAACAACGACGCAATGCTCTGCGCCGGTCCGAACGGATTCGCCTCCAACAACGCCGGCGGGGTGCTGGCCGGGATCGCGTCCGGCCAGGAGCTGGTGGTCCGCGCGGCGGTCAAGCCCATCGCCTCCATCTCCAAGCCGCAACGCACCGTCACGAAAAACGGCGAGCCCGCGACCGTCGCCGTGGGCGGGCGCCACGACATCTGCGCCATCCCGCGCATCGTGCCGGTTTTGCGGGCCATGGTCCTGCTCACCCTGGCGGATTTCTGGCTATTGTCCGGCCGCCGCTAACGTTTTTTCTGACCGGCCTCGCCCCGGACGCCGCAAAGCCCTTCGCGCCGCCCGGATGCGACCCAAAATCGACCGGCCCGGCCGCGCCTTGTCAGGTCTCGCCCAATTCAGTCCAGTTCTTTCCCGTCCCGTCGCCCCATCCAGCCGGTCCCGCCAGGGCGCGCCGCGTCTTGCAAAGAGGCGAACATGGCGTATTTGATCGTTTCCAGGTAGACAGCGGCGACATTGCGAGGAAGGTGAAGGGACATGAACAATAAAATGAAAAAAGCGCTCATATTTTTCGCGGCGCTCCTGCCCTTGGCGCTCTCGGTGTATCTGGCCAGCCGGTTGATTCCACCGGAGCGCGCGGCTTCGTTCGTCGAGGACGCAAGCCGCGCGCTCGTCGCCAGACTTAAGGAGGCCTCAAGCGAGCCGGCCGCCAAGACGCCGGAGCAGCCGTCCTCGGGCATGCAGGAGACATACTCCACTTTGGTCAAGGTGCTCGGCAAGGAAATGAAGGCCCAGGAGGTCCATATCCAGCAGTCGCCCGAGAAGATCGAGATCAACCTGGTGGAAAAGCTCCTGTTCCATACCGCCAGCGCCGAGATCACGCCCGAGGGCAAGGAGCTTTTGCTCAAGGTCGGTTCGGCGCTCGCCCGCATCGACGGCAAGCGCATCTACGTCGTCGGGCATACCGACAACGTGCCCATTTCCACCCTCTATCCCTCGAACTGGGAGCTCTCCACGGCCCGGGCCTGCTCGGTCATCCGCTTTTTGACGGACAAGGACAAGATCGCGCCGAATTTGTTCTACGCCCTCGGCCGGGCGGACCAGCAGCCGGTGGCGGACAACGCAACCGAGGAAGGACGCGCCCAGAACAGGCGCGTGGAGATCCTGATCGCCAACATCCCGGACCTGGAGTCCATCGCGGCGGGACAGGGCGCGAACCCGAGTCCGCCGCCGGCCGCGACCGAGCAGCCGGCCCAAACTCCGGTTCCATCGCCCGCCATGTCCCCGACTCCGGCGCCGGTCCCGGAACAAGCCCCGCCTGCGGCTCCGGAAGCCAAATAAAGTTTGGGGCTGTCCTGGCTGGGGAATTCGCTTGCCGCTTTCATGGGGGCCGGGGGCGAAGCCCCCTTGTAAAATATCAATAGTTCTGGAGGGACTTGCAAAAAGAGCGGGTCTTTTTACGCCTGCGGCGGCCAAAGGGCTGCGCCCTTTTTTCATGAGTTGCTCAGCCGTGTTGCGAGGGCGATTCACGAATCGCTCTCTGTGCGCTCCGGCCTTTCGCCGGCCTTCGCCCCGGCCTTCGCTCGGCGAGCAGCGGATTCTCTGCATCTCTTCTCGCTCCACTCACCACAAAAGCAGGGGCAGGTAGGACTGGGCCCGGTTGAGTTCGCGGTTGTGGGCGCGCCAATCCGGGTCGAGCGTGGCCAGGAAGCGGTAGTAGGCTTGCGAATGGTTGCAGTGGCGCAGGTGGGCCAGTTCGTGCAGCATGACGTGGCGCGCCAGATGGTTCGGCAAAAAAAGCAGCTTGGCCGAGAGCCTGATCGCCCCCTTGGTCGTGCAGCTGCCCCAGCGTCTGGCCGCGAAGCCGACCGAGCAGGAAGCGAGCGCCAGCCCGGCCGCGCGCGCCTCGTGCGTCAGCAGGCCGGGCAAAATGCGCGCGCCCGCCTTCTTCACGTAGCCGATGAGCAGGTCGCGCACCGCGTTCGCCCGGGCGCCGGGCGTATTGCCCGCGTGCGCGTCCGGCTCGGAGCCCGGCTCGGGGCCGGTCACGATCAGAAGGCGGCCGCCTGAGTTCTCGCGCAGCCTGGGGCGGCCCGGGCCGCTGACGTAATCGACGCGCACGCGCTCGCCCACGGCCAGAAAGTCCAGGAGTTCAGGCGGCTTGGGACGCACGTCGTCGCAGGCGCCGGCAAAGGCCGGAAACATCTCGCGCCGTTTCGCCAGATGCCGCTCGATCCAGGCGCGCCGGACCGCCAAAATCTCCAGATAGCGCGAGGGCGAAAACCCGTCCGGCAGCACCACCACCAGCCCGTCGCGGGGACAGATGCGCAGGCTCGCGTTGCGCGCCCTGCGGCTGACGCGCAGCCTCACCGGCGGCGGCCAGCCGAGCGGGGAGCCGGGAATGAGGATGTCGGTGGGCATGACGGCGGGATTACAGTACGCCTTCGAGTTCGAGCAGCATTTTTTTCATGGGCAGGCCGGGGCCGAAGCCGGTCAGTTTCATGCCCGCGCCGACCACGCGGTGGCAGGGCAGGACGAGCGGAAACGGGTTGGCGGCCATGACCCGGCCGACGGCCCGGGCCGCGCCCGGGCGGCCGGCGCGCGCGGCC
>JADFXV010000089.1 GCA_015233395.1 Desulfovibrionaceae bacterium | reverse complement strand
AAACGCCCTGGCCGCCTCGCCAGGCGACGTGTCGCGCAACTCCAGGCGTCCGCTGACGCCGGCGGCGTCCAGGCGCGCGCGCAGGCTGCCGAAAGCCCCCCGGCCGGCGACCCCCCCGGGGCCAGGGTCCGAAGCGACCGCCTCAAAGCCCATGGTGAGATTTGCGCCGCCGGCGCCGGGGACGGCCGCAACGTCGGCCATAAACTCCCCGTCGGCCAACTTTCCTAAAATAACGGCCGAAACCGTCCTGTCTTCGCCAAGCCGCACCCTGGCGGCCAGCTTGCGCACGGCCAGTCCGTCCAGGCGTAGCGCGCCCAGGCCGAGCGTTCCCTCGGCCTCAAAACCCGGGCCGCCGGGCAGCAAGTCCGCGCCGAGACCGGGGAAGGCGGCCAGCAAGACGCCCAGGTCGCAGACCTCGGAAGCCAGGTCGAAGTTCAGCCGCCGCGCCCCCGGTCCGGCGACGCGGGTCATATCGGCCCGCCCCGAGAGCGTGACCCCGGGCATGTTCAGCGTCAACCCGGCCAGATCCAGGCGCTGCCCGGCCCGGGAATAATCGCAGATCGCGGCCAGCGCGGCCAGCGGGCGTCGATCGGTAGCGCTCTGGCCCGCCGCGCCCTCGGCATGCAGCGCCAGCGACAGCCTGGCGTTGCGCACCTCAAGGCCCCCGCCCAGCGGATCGATCGCGCCCGTGCCGGCGGACTCGGCCAGGACGTCCATCCCCGGGAATACGCCATGTGCGGCGAAACGCAGGCTAAATCCGCCGCCCGGGTCGAGCGTGAATCCAAGCCCGGTCAGACGCAGCGGTCCTTCCCGGCCGGGAGCCCGGTAGTCGATCTCGCCGTCGGCGAGCATGATGCGCATTTTCGAACCGTTTACGGCGAAGCCGGACGCCGGTTCGGGACTGTCCCTGCCGGCCGCCGCGGAGATCGCCTGGCGCGCCCCGAAAAATACGTCATGCCAATTGCTCGCGCCCTGGCCGTCGACGCTTGCGTCCACTTTCACGCCGAACACGGTCAGGCTTTCGCAATCGATGCGCCGGGACCAGAGCCCGGACAGCCGGAATTCGAGCCGCGCCTGGCGGGCGAACAGCATATCCCCGTCAAAGCCCGGGGGATTGGCCACGGAAATGTCCTCGATGAGGATCGACGGGCGCGGCAGAAGCGTCAAGTCGGCCCGACCGCGCACGGCCACCGCCCGGCCGAGCACGCCTTCCAGAAATCTGGCCGTCGTAAGCCGGATCGCCTCCGGCCCGACGTACAGGGAAACAAGGCGCGGCAAGGCCGGGGCGACCAGGAGCAGACCCAGCGACGCCAGCAGGACGGTTCTTTTGATAAACGCTTTGGCCACGATGTCAGGGACTCTGCAATGGTTGTATTACCGGGCCGTTGCGCCGGGGAATGCAAATCGTCTTTTTTTCGCGCGCCAGCGAGGCGGGGCCGCGTATTCGACGGACGCGCCGGGACAGGTGGCCCCAAGGCCGGTGAAGGCAGGATACCCGGTTAGAACGAGTATTTCAACAGGACGCCCGCAGCCGGGCCAGGCGGGCCTTTTTCGTTCGGACCGGCCGTCCAGGGAGAGCCGGTTCCGGCGCGGCCGGCGGCGTCGTATCCTACCCCGCCGCTGACGGCCATATTGCCCCGGGACTGCCACATGGCGCGCACGCCGCCTCCGACGGGCGCGTCGTCCGGGTTGCGCCAGAAGGAGCGCGAGCCGGCGACGTCGACTCCGGCGCCCGGAACCGGAGTCTTCCCGGGAGCCAGCTGCAACTTGCCGCCGACTTGGTATCCTGAGCCAGGGGCGCCCGGCTGGGCCGACTGGACCGGGGGCTTGATCCGGTTTTTCAGGTCGGTCTCGGGGTTTGGCGGAGTGGTGGGATCGTAGCCGCCGCGCAGCAGGCTCGCGGACTGGGGCTTGGCCGGACTTTTTTTGACGCGCTTGCTTTTTTCCGTCCGAGGCTTGGCCGGGGGCTCGCCCGCCGTCCGGTCCGCGGCCGGGCAAAAAACCGCGCCGGCGAGCGACATTGCGGCCGCGACGGCCAGGGCCAGGGCCGCCCTGAAAAAACGCTCTCTCCACTGATCCCGCATTGGCCCCGCCTCCTTTCGCCGCTGGGTTGACCCTATCATAATCATCCCTAAAATAAATGCAAATTACGTGCTACTTCTTTACGGCCGAGGCCGCGCTCGGCAAATCGTTTGGCAAATCACCGCCGGCAAATCGCCGCTTGCCAGGCTCCGCGCTTTGCGCCATGCTCCTCCCTCAATTTTATTTCGAGGAACTCGCATGCCCAAAATCGAACCGCTTTCCCCAGACACCCTGCGCGCCCGTCCCGCTCCCGGCGACATCCCCCGCGACGGCAGCCTCGCCGTCTTGCCCGCGCCGGGACCGAGCGAAATCCTCCAGCCCCGGGCGACGCGCGCCTTAAACACCGCCCTGTCGCTTATGGGGCCGGAATTCAACGTCTTCTTGTGCGGCTCGCCGAACCTGGGACGCACCTATTTCGTGCGCGACTTTCTCGCCCCGCACGCCGCCGCCGCCCCCGCGCCGCCGGACTATATCTACGTCACCAACTACGACGACCCGGACCAGCCCCGCGCCATCCGGCTCGCCGCCGGCCAAGGCCGCAGCTTTAAAGCCGCCCTGGGCAAGGCCGTGGCCGCCATCCGCGAGGAAATACCCCTGCGCCTCGAACAGGAAGCCTACGTGGCCAAGCGCCAAAACCTGCTGCGCGCCTTCCAGAACAAGCGCGAGGAAATCTACCAGGAAATGGAAGACACCGCCCAGGCCGCCGGGTTCAGCCTGGACATCGACGACCAGGGCGGGCTCACCCTCTATCCGCTGGTCGAAGGCAAGGTGGTCGGAGGCGAGGACTTCGACCGGCTCGACCCGGGCCTGCGCAAGGAACTCAAGGCGCGCGGCGAGAAGGTCATGGACGACATGGGCGGATACCTGCGCCGGATCAGCCAGGAGGAACGCGGCCTGCGCGACCGGGAAAAGCAGCTGGTGCGCGAAACCGTGGCCGAGATCCTGGAGGCGCATCTGAGCGCCCCGGAGCGCGACTTCGGCGGCCACGAGGAGCTGGCCGCCTATTTCAAGGCCATGCGCGAGGACATCCTGGAAAACGTCGATTCCCTCCTGCCCCGCGAACCCGCGCCCCAGGGCGACCGGCCGGGCGAGGCGCCCTGGACGCCCGAAGACGTCTTCGCCCGCTACGACGTCAACCTGTTCGTGGACAACGGCAAGACCACCGGCGCGCCGGTCATCGTCTGCGACCACCCCTCCTATTTCAACCTGCTCGGCTGCATCGAGCGCGAAACCGAAATGGGAGCCATGTACACGGACTTCACCCTGGTCAAGGCCGGGGCCATCCACCGCGCCAATGGCGGCTACTGCATCATAAAAATCGACGATCTGGCCGCCTGCCCCGGGGCCTGGGAGGGCCTGCTGCGCGCCCTGCGCTCGCGCCTGGCCAGGATCGAGGACCCGGCCGACTACGCGGAACACACCCGGACCAAGACCATCGAGCCCCAGCCCATCCCGCTCTCGCTCAAGGTGATCCTGGTCGGCAGCGACGAAACCTACGAAGCCCTGCTCTACGGCGACGACCGCTTCGCCAAGCTCTTCAAAATCAAGGCCCACATGCAGGACACGGTGCCGCGAACCAAAGAGAACATCGGGCTGGTCCTCGGCCTTTTGTCCCGGATCATCAAGGAGGCCGAGCTCGCGCCCTTTGACGCCGACGCCCTGGAGGAACTCATCAACGAAGCCTCGCTCATGGCCGAGGACCAGCAGAAAATCTCGCTGCACCTGCCGCTGATCCGCGACATCATGATCGAAGCCCAGACCCTGGCCAAAACCCGGGGACTGCCCTCGGTCGGCGCGGACACGGTCTCGGCGGTGCGCAAGGCGCGGGTGTTCCGGGCCAATCTCTGGGAAGAGGAATACCTGGCCGAATACGACCGGGAAATGATCAAGGTGGCCACGGACGGCCAGGCCGTGGGCCGGGCCAACGGCCTGTCGGTGCGCGAATACTCGGGCTACTCCTTTGGCCTGCCGCACCAGATCGCCTGCTCGGTGGGCGTGGGCCACGGCGGCATCCTCGACCTGGAACGCGAGGCCGAACTCGGCGGCCCGATCCACACCAAAGGCATGATGATCCTCAAAAGCTACCTCCTGCACCTGTTCGCCAAAAACAAGCCCCTGGTCATGACCGGCAGCCTGTGCTTCGAACAAAGCTACGCCGAAATCGAAGGCGATTCGGCCTCGGGCGCGGAACTGGCCGCCCTGCTCTCGGCCCTGGCGGAAATCCCGATCAGGCTGTGCTACGCCTTTACCGGCGCGGTCAGTCAAAGCGGGGCGATCATGGCCGTGGGCGGAGTCAACCAGAAAATCGAAGGCTTCTTCGAGGTCTGCCGCCGGCGGGGACTCACCGGAACCCAAGGCGTGCTCATCCCCAAAGACAACGTGGTCAACCTGATGCTCAAGGACGAAGTGGTCGAGGCCGTGACCCAGGGGAAATTCCACATCTACCCGGTGGAAACCATCGAAGACGCCCTGGAAATCCTGACCGGCCAGCCGGCCGGACGGCCGGACGCGGGCGGCGGCTTCCCGGAAGGCGCCATCTACCGCAAAGTCGACGACCGCCTCGCCCGCATGGGCGAAATCGCCGCCAAATGGGGCGACCAGGCCCGGTACTGCCGGTGAGCTGGATCCGGGGCGCCGCCCCGGACTCCGCCCCGGGGCGCCGCCCCGGACCCTGCCGGGGGCGATGATCGCCCCCGGACCCCCGCGTCAAGGGGGGCGCTCTCGGGACGCCGGCCCCTTCGGGGAATCGGCGCTTTGTCGTTCGGATAAGGACGGGTCATGGATAAGGACGCGCTGGGATTATTGCGGATAGACCGATCCGGGGACCAGCCCGGCGCTCGCCCGGGACGCTCCCGGAAGGCCCGCTCTCTTTGGGCTCTGGCCGTTGCCGTAACCGGACTGGCTCTTTTTTATTTCAGCCGTTCCTCCGGACCGCCCGTGGAGCTTGGGGTGGTGAGCATGCAGCGGCCGAGCCAGGCGCTTGTCCTGCTCAACGCCAGCGGCTACGTGGTCGCCCAGCGCAAGGCCTCGGTGGCCGCCAAGACCACCGGGCGGCTGGTCTGGCTCGGGGTCGAGGAAGCAAGCCGGGTCAAGACGGACGAAATCCTCGCCCGCCTCGACAGCGACGACGTGAAAGCGGCCGCGGAAAAAGCGCGCGGCGACCTGGACAGCGCCCGGCACATCCGCGAAGAGGCCCAGGCCGAACTGACGGACGCCAGGCTCAATCACGACCGGCTGAAAATCCTGGTCGACAGGAAAATCATCGCGCGCGCGGACTACGATGCGGCCGTCGCCCGCCTGCGCAAGGCAGAGGCGGTGCATCGGCGAGCCAAAAGCGGCGTCGAGGCGGCCGAAGCCTCCCTGCGCCAGGCCGAAGTCTACCGCGAATTCACCCTCCTGCGCGCGCCCTTCGACGGCGTGGTCCTGACCAAGAACGCGGATGTGGGCGACATCGTCACCCCGCTTGGCGCGGCGGCCAACGCCAAGGCCTCGGTGGTCACCCTGGCGGACATGGGATCGCTTGAAGTCGAGGCCGACGTGTCCGAATCCAACCTCGGCAAGGTCAAGCAAGACCAGCCCTGCGAGATCAGCCTGGATTCCATCCCGGGGGAGCGCTTTCCCGGCCGGGTGCACATCATCGCGCCCACGGCGGACCGCAGCAAGGCCACGGTCATGGTCAAGGTGCGCTTTGACCGGCAAGACCCCAGGATTCTCCCCGAGATGAGCGCCAAGGCGGCCTTCCTGGAGCGCGAGCCCACGCCGGCCGAAAACGAGAACGCGCCGAGCCTGCCGCGCGCGGCGCTCGCCAGGCGCGGGGACAGGGACGTGGTCTTCGTCCTGGACCCGAAGGGCAGGGCGCTCGAAACGCCCATCACGCAAACCGGGCCGGCCGAAGCGGGCGCGGAGTTCATAAGCCTGGCCCCCGGCGTCCTAAAGCCCGGCGACAAAGTGGTCCTGTCTCCTGGCGCGAGCCTGCGAACCGGGGACAAACTCACGCTCAAGGAAAAATAGGCCGCCTTCGCATGAGCCTGATCCGAATCGAGAACATTTATAAATCCTACAGGCGCGGGGAAGAGGTCGTGCCGGTTCTGCAGGGCGTATCGCTCGACATCGGCGAGGGCGAATTCCTGGCGCTGATGGGCCCGTCCGGCTCGGGCAAGAGCACCCTGCTCAATCTCGTGGCCGGGATCGACACGGCCGACTCCGGCCGCATCCTGCACCGCGCGGTGGACCTGACCCGGCTCAGCCAGGGCGAATTGGCCCGCTGGCGCGCGGCGCACGTCGGCTTCATCTTCCAATTCTACAACCTGATCCCGGTCCTGACCGCTTTCGAGAACGTCGAACTGCCCCTGCTTTTGACCCGGCTGGCCAGGCGCGAGCGTCGCAAGCACGTCCTGGCCGCGCTCGGCGTGGTCAGCCTGACCGACCGGCTGAGCCACTATCCCTCGCAGCTCTCCGGCGGCCAGCAGCAGCGCGTGGCCATCGCCCGGGCCTTGGTCGGCGACCCGGACATCCTGGTGGCCGACGAGCCGACCGGCGATCTCGACCGCAAATCCGCCGGGGACGTCTTGACCTTGCTGTCGCGGCTGAATCTCGAAACCGGCAAGACCGTCGTCATGGTCACCCACGACCCCAAGGCGGCCGAAAGCGCGCGCCGGCTGGTGCATCTGGAGAAGGGCGAACTGCTTGATGTTCATCCTGAAACTGGTCTTTAAGAACGCCTTCCGCCACCGCTCGCGCGCCCTGATGACCGTCGGCGGCGTCACGCTGGCGGTCCTGGCCTTCGGGTTGCTTCAGACCGTGGTCCACGCCTGGTACGCCGGGGCGGCCGCCGCCTCGGCCACGCGCCTGGCCACCCGCAATTCCATCTCTCTGGTCTTTCCCCTGCCCGTCTCCTACCGCGAGAAGATCAAGGCTGCGCCGGGAGTCACCCTGGTGGCGGGCGCGGCCTGGTTCGGCGGGGTGTACGTCGACGAAAAGAATTTCTTCCCCAATTTCGCCGTGCAGCTCGACAGCTATCTGCCGCTGTTTCCCGAATTCGTCTTCGACCCGGACGAACGCGACGCCCTGCTGCGGGACCGGGGCGGCTGCGCGGTGGGGCGCAAACTGGCCGAGCGTTTCGGTTGGAAGGTGGGCGACAGGATTCCCCTGCGCGGCACGATCTATCCCGGAAACTGGGATCTCGTCGTGCGCGCCGTATACCGGGGCGCCAACCCGAACGTCGACGAGCGCCAACTGCTCTTTCACTGGGATTACCTGAACGAAACCATGCGCAAGACCGCGCCCCGCCGGGCGGACAACGTCGGCCTCTTCATGGTCGGGATCGCAAGTCCCGACCTGGCCCCCGAAGTCTCCCGGGCCATCGACGAGACCTTCGCCAATTCCCTGGCCGAAACCCTGACCGAAACAGAAAAGGCCTTCGCGCTCGGCTTCGTGGCCATGAGCGACGCGATCATCGGCGCCGTGCGGATCGTTTCCTACCTGGTCGTGGCCATCATCATGGCCGTGGCCGCCAACACCATGGCCATGACCGCCCGCGAGCGGCTGTGCGAATACGCGGTGTTTCGGGCCTTGGGATTTGGTTCGGGCTTTCTCGGGCTGATGATCCTCGGCGAATCGCTGGTCATCGCCCTGTGCGGCGGGCTGGCCGGAGCCTGGCTGACCTTTCCCGCGGCCCGGGCCTTCGCGGCGGCCATGAGCGATTTCATTCCGGTCTTCAACGTGGCCCCGGAAACCCTGTGGATCCAGCTGGCCTTGACCCTGGCGGTGGGACTGGCGGCGGCCGCGCTGCCCGCCCTGCGCGCGGGCCGCATCGGCATCGCCGAAGGCCTGCGCCGGATCGCCTGATGCCCATTCCCATCTACTACAGCTGGCGCAACCTGGCCACGAGGCGGCTGACCACGGCGCTCACCTCCGGCGGCATGGCTCTGGTGGTCTTCGTGTTCGCGGCCGCGCTCATGCTGGCGGCGGGCCTGGAAAAGACCCTGGTGGACACCGGCTCCGAAGACAACGTGATCTGCATCCGCAAGGGCGCGGCCACCGAAGTGCAAAGCGGCGTCGAGCGCGATCAGGCCGCAGCCATCGAGACCGCGCCCGAAGTGGCCCTGGACGGCTCGGGGACGCCGCTTGCCGCCAAGGAACTCATGGTGCTCATCAACCTGCGCAAGCGCGGCAGCGGCAAACCCGCCAACGTGATCATCCGGGGCGTCGGCCCCAGGTCCCTGGCGCTTCGGCCCCAGGTCAAGCTCGCGGCCGGGCGCATGGCCAGGCCGGGCGCATCGGAAGTGGTTGCCGGAAAAAGCGTGGCCGAACGCTTCGAGGGCGCAAGGCTCGGCGAAAGCCTGCGTTTCGGGCAGCGCGAGTGGCGGATCGTCGGCATTATCGACGCCGCAAAGACCGGGTTTGATTCGGAAATCTGGGGAGACGCCGAGCAACTGATGCAGGCCTTCCGGCGCCAGGCCTATTCCTCGATGCTCTTCAGGCTCGCCCCGGGCGCCGATTTCGCGGCCCTCAAGGCGCGCATCGAAACCGACCCCAGGCTCACCTGCGAGATCAAGCGCGAGGCGGACTATTACCGCGAACAGTCCGAAACCCTGGCCAAATTCCTGCGGGTGCTCGGCGTCTCGCTCACGGCGGTGTTTTCGCTGGGCGCGATCATCGGGGCCATGATCACCATGCACTCGGCCGTGGCCAACCGCATCCCGGAAATCGGCGCCCTGCGCGCCCTGGGATTTCAGCGCTCGGACATCCTGACGGCCTTTCTGGCCGAAGCGCTGCTGCTTGGTTTGCTCGGCGCGGTCCTCGGGCTTGGCTTGGCCTGCTTCCTGCAACTTCTGACCATCTCCACCATGAATTTCCAGACCTTTTCCGAACTCGCCTTCGGCTTCAGCCTGTCCCCGGCGATTGCGCTCGAGTCCCTGGCCTTCGGGCTGTTCATGGGCCTGGCCGGCGGGCTCGCGCCTTCGGTCCGGGCCTGCCGGATCAGCGTGGTCGAAGCCCTGCGCGCGAGTTGAGGGACGACGGTTCGCGCGCCCGCGGGTGGCTTGCCCCGCCGGACGCCGAGGGCTTGCTTGACAATGCCCCGGGGTTTGGTATGAACTCTGTTGTTTTCGAGCGGGTGTAGCTCAGTTGGTAGAGTACAAGCTTCCCAAGCTTGGTGTCGCGAGTTCGAATCTCGTCGCCCGCTCCAGATCAAAGAACCACGGCCGGTCGCGTGCGCCCGGTCTTCTTCGGTGGACCCTTTGGTTTGGTCCACTTTTTTTTTCCAGGCGCGTACGTCCCCGGGGCCGGTTATGGAACGAAAAGAAACGCAAGAGGCTCTGGCGAACCTGGCGGCGCCGTTTTTGGAGCACAACGGCCTGAGCCTGTGGGGCGTGGAATTTTTTCCCGGGTCCGGCCGCTCGCTGGTTCGCATTTATATCGACGGCGTGGACGGCGTGGACGTCGAGGATTGCGCCAAGGTCAGCCGCCATCTGGGCGTGGCCCTGGAGGTCGAGGACATCATCCCCGGGGCGTACACCCTGGAAGTGTCCTCGCCGGGCCTGACGCGGACCTTTTTTTCGCCCGGCCAGCTCGGCGCCTACCTGGGCCGGACCATCGAGCTGACCCTGGCCGCGCCCCGCGAAGGGCGCAAACGATTTTGCGGGACCCTGTCCCGGGTTAAGGGCGACGCCCTGGTTGTCGAGGTCGAGGGAGCAAGCCAGTCCTTTGCCTGGGACCAGATCGGCAAGGCCAAACTGGTGCATGAATTTTCGCGGCAGACGCAGTTGGATGGGCAAGGCGCCAAAGGCGCCAAGCCGCGTACCGGAGGAAGCAAATGAGCATGGAGTTGAAGAAGGCCATCGACCAGATCAGCAAGGACCGGGGCATCGACCGGGACATGCTCGTCGACACCCTGGAAGAGGCCGTGCGCTCGTCCGTGGCCCGCAAATACGGCGAGGACATGGACTTCGAGGTCAGTTACAACGACGAAGCAGGCGAGATCGAAGTCTATCAGTTCAAGATCGTGGTCAAGAAAGTCACCGACGCGGCCACGCAGATCTCGTTGACCGAAGCCGCCGCGCTCGACCCCAACGTCCAGTTGGACGACGAGATGGGTTTCAAGCTCAAGGTCGAGGACTTAGGCCGCATCGCCGCCCAATCGGCCAAGCAGGTCATCATCCAGCGCATGCGCGACGCCGAGCAGGAAATCATTTACGAGGAATACAAGGACCGGGTCGGCGAGATCGTCTCGGGCATCATCCAGCGCCGCGACCGGGGCGGCTGGATCATCAACCTCGGCCGCACCGAGGCCATCCTGCCCAAGGAAGAGCAGATTCCGCGCGAGCGCTACAAGCGCGGCGACCGGGTCCAGGGCTACATCATCGACGTTCTGCCCTCGGGACGCGGGCCGCAGATCATCGTCTCGCGTTCGCATCCGGACTACATGGCGGCGCTGTTCAAGCGCGAGGTGCCCGAAGTCTCCGACGGCACGGTCAAGATCCTGGGCGTGTCCCGCGATCCGGGCTCTCGGGCGAAAGTGGCGGTCATGAGCAAGGACCGCGACGTGGACCCGGTCGGCGCCTGCGTCGGCATCCGGGGCTCGCGCATCCAGAACATCGTCCAGGAACTGCACGGCGAACGCATCGACATCGTCATCTGGCATCCCGAGGTGGCCACCTTCGCCTCGCACGCCCTGTCCCCGGCGCGCGTCTCCAAGATCGTGGTCGACGACGAAGGCCGCGCCCTGGAAGTCGTCGTGCCCGACGACCAGCTGACCCTGGCCATCGGCCGCAAGGGCCAGAACGTCAAACTGGCGGCCAAGCTCCTAGGCTGGAAAATCGATATCTTCACCGAGTCGCGCTACTACGAGCTCAACGCCGGCCGCCAGGGCCTGGAGCAGCTCTCAAGCGTCACCTCCATCGCGGTCGAGCAGTTCATCGCCGCCGGCTTCGAAAACATCGACCAATTGGCCCTGGCCAGCGACGAAGAGCTCGAAAAGGTCGAGGGCCTGACTCCGGCCAAACGCGAAGACCTGCGCGCGGCCCTGCGCTTTTTGGGCGCGGGCGCCAAGCCCGAAGCGACCGGGGAGGCTTTAGAAGATGCCGAGGAAGCTGGAGAAGCCGGGACCGAAGCCGCCGAGCCGGTCGAACCGGTCGAACCGGTCGCGGACGCAACCGAACCGGGCGAGCCCGGCGAATCCGAGACAGGGACTTTGGCCGCCCCGGGCGGCGAGGAAAAGGACGGCTGATGTCTGACGCCAAGGCTCAAAGCGAGGCCGCGTCCGAGGGACCGGTCAGGACATGCGTGATCTGCCGCAAGCGGGGCCCTAAGGCCGGCCTGACGCGGCATGTGATCGTTCAAACCGGGGGACACGGCGAAAGCGCGGCCCAGAGCGCCCTTGCGGCCGACCCCCGGGCGGTTATGCCCGGCAGGGGATTTTACCTGTGCCGGGATGCGGCCTGCGGGGCCAAATTCCATAAATTCAGCGGATGGCGCAAGCATTTCCACGGGGGTAGCGCGCGGTGACTAGCATTCGGGTCAAAGATATCGCCAAGGAGCTCGGGGTCGGCAACAAGGAATTGTTGCAGGCCATGCGCGAACTCGGCATCCAGGTGAAAAGCCAGATGGGGACGCTCAGCGCCGACGAGGCCAGGCAGGTCGGCGAAAAGCTCCGCCAGGACGCGGCCAAGGGCGAAGTGGTCAACCGCGAGGTGCACCCGGGCGTGATCGTGCGCCGCCGCAAGACCGCTCCGGGCGAAGACGCCCCGGCGAAGGCGAAGGCTGCGGCCGTGGAGGCCGCGCCCGCCCCAAAGGTTCCGGACGAAGCCGAGATCCGCGCCGCCGCCGACGCCGCGGCCACGGCCCCGGACCGGCACGGCGTCAGGGCCCGCAGGGTCGAGACCAAGCCCGCCGTGATCATCCAGGCCGTCCGGCCGGCGGCTGAAGCCG
>JADFXV010000088.1 GCA_015233395.1 Desulfovibrionaceae bacterium | reverse complement strand
AAACGCCGCACCATCGCCTACCCCAAGGCGCCCCCGGTTCTGCCGGAGCGCTTCCGGGGCCGCCCGACGCTTGATCCCTCGGCCTGCAAGTCCGGCTGCGAGAGCTGCCTGGCGGTCTGCCCCACCGGGGCGCTTGCGGCCACGGCCTCGGGGCCGGCGCTCGACCTCGGCCGCTGCATCTTTTGCGGCGCCTGCGAGCGCGCCTGCCCGGGCGGCGCGGTGGTCTTCAGCCGCGACCATCGCCTGGCGGCGAGAGAGCGCCGGGATCTGATCGCCGGCAGCGCTCCGGCGCCGCGTCTTGAGGCGCTCGAAAACGCCCGGCGCAAGCTTTTTTCCGGTTCGCTGCGTCTGCGCCAGGTCAGCGCCGCCGGCTGCGGGGCCTGCGAGGCGGACTTGAACGTGCTTACGACCGTGGTCTTCGACCTCGGCCGCTTCGGCATCGAATTCGTGGCTTCGCCGCGTCACGCCGACGGCCTGGTCATCACCGGCCCGGTCAGCCGCAACATGCTTTCGGCCCTGCTGGCCACGCACGAGGCCACCCCGGACCCCAAGATCGTCGTGGCCTCCGGTGCCTGCGCCATCTCCGGCGGACTGTACGCCGGCCTGCCCGAAACAAACGACGGCGCGAGCGCGCTTGTGCCCGTGGACTTGTTCATTCCCGGCTGTCCGCCCCACCCGGCGACCATTTTAGACGGCCTGCTGCGCCTGCTCGGCCTGCCCACGCCGGACTGATCCGCGCGCCCGGCCCGAGGCTTTTGCCGATTTTGGCCGGGCTCGACTCCGGGGCGGCTTTGGTCTACGAGTACTGAATCAAGCCCAGCCCGGCGCGGCTTGCCCCCAGTCGGGCGCGCCGGGAAATCCGCAAAAGCCGCGCGCAAGGCCATGTACAAGATCAAAAAAGTCGAAGTCACCACCGGCGTCTACTGGATCGAGGTGGCCGAAGCCGATTTGTACGCCGTGTGCGGCTGCCCGGCCGATACGGTCAAGCACCTGATGAAGCAGGGCCTGATCGTGCCGCTGGAGCACGATCGCCATCATTTCGAGACCGGCCCCAACGCCATCTTGTTGTCCGACGTGTTCATCCAGAACGGCGAGTTCTCCAATCTGTGCGAATTCCCGGTTCTGCAGATGCTCTACCGCCAGGGCATGATTCTGCCCGGCCATCCCGGCAACACCGGGCGGCGCCCGCTCTTGATAGGTTCGCGCGCCCAGGTCGATTCCCAGATCCGCTATTTTCACCGGGGCAACTACGGCCTGGTGAGCATGGAGGAAATGCTCGCCGCAGGCATGTCCCGGACCAAGGCCAAAGCGGCCATGCGCCTGAAACTCAAGTTCGCCTTCGGCCGCATCCGGCCGACCGAGGAGCTTTTCGACACGGTCATCGCCGGTCCCAGGCCCGCGCCCGTGCGCGGCGGGGTCACGGTCACCCGGGTGCGGCCCAACGTGTTCGAGTTCGCCTACAAGGGCGAGACCGCCGAGGTGGATTTGAACCTGCCGGCCAAGACCGGCTACCCGGCGCCCTATCCGCTGGGATTTACCGACCCGGGCCGGGAATATTTCCGGGTGGTGCATTCCGGCGACGGCGACGGCTGGGACGTCAACCGTCCGTGCATGGCCGCGGTGATCATGCACCAGGGCCAAGTCTACCTGATCGACGCCGGCCCCAACGCCCTGCACAGCCTGACCGCGCTCGGCGTCGGCGTCAACGAGGTGGACGCCGTCTTCCACACCCATGCCCACGACGACCATTTCTGCGGCCTGGCCACGCTGATGCGCGCCGACCACCGCATCGTCCATTACGCCACCGCGCCGGTCAGGGCCTCGGTGGTCAAAAAATGGGCCGCCCTGGTGTCGCGCCCGGAAAGCGAGTTCGCCGACTATTTCGACACCCGCACCCTGCCCGAAGGCCGCTGGTTCAACGTGGACGGCCTGGAAGTCAAGCCGGTGGTCTCCCCGCATCCGGTGGAGACCACGATTTTCTATTTTCGGGCCAAAAACGAGGGCGGCTACCGCACCTACGCGCACCTGGCCGACATCACCAGCCGCAGGGTGCTCGACTCCTTCGTCACCGGCGATCCCGACAAGCCGGGCATCGCGGCGGCCTATCGCGACAAAATCTGGCGCAACTACCTTGCCCCGGCCGACGTCAAGAAAATCGACATCGGCGGCGGGCTCATCCACGGCGAGGCCGAGGATTTCCACGGCGACGCTTCGGCCAAGATCATCCTCTCCCACACCGCGCTGCCCTTGACCGACAAGCAAAAGGAAATCGGCTCGGGCGCCTCGTTTGGCATGACCGACACGCTCATCGCCGGAGAACAGGACTTCCTGCGCTCCAAGGCCTTCCATTTCCTGGGAATCTATCTCCCCGGGGCCAAACCGCATGAACTGCGCCTGCTCATGAACAGCCCCATGGTCTCGCACAACCCGGAAACCATCCTCATCAAACGCGGCGAAAATCACCGCCACATCCACCTGATCGTCACCGGCGTGGTGGAGCGCATCGACAGCGACCGGGGCCTGTCCACCAGCCTGCCGGCCGGGGTGTTGGCCGGGGAGCTCTCCGGGCTGACCGGCATACCCAGCCCGGCCACCTACCGGGCCAAGACCTTCGTGCGCGCCTTGCGCCTGCCCCGCGACCTGTTCCAGGGCGTCCTGGCGGACAACAACCTCTTGAAATCGTATTGCCAGCTGCTGCTCGACCGGGAATTTCTCCAGCAGACGCCGATCTTCGGCGAATCGCTGTCCGCCCCGGTCCACGGGGAACTGGTCAAGAACGCCCTCAAGGTCACGTTTCTTCCGGGCGAAATCGTCCTCGACGGGGAGCCGCCGCATTTGTACGTCGTGATCCAGGGCGAGGCCGCATTGCATCTGGAAGGCGTGGTCGTGGAGCGCCTGGGCAGCGGCGACATCTTCGGCGAAGGCTGGCTGCTCGGAAGCGCGCCCTGCCTGTACGCGCCCAGGGCCCAGACGCTGGTTCAGGCCTACGCCATACCCGGCGGCATTGTGCGCGCCATTCCGGTGGTGCGCTGGAAGCTCTACGAAACCTACAAGCGCCGCATGGCCGCGCTCGTCGATCCCCGGTTCTCCGGCATCGACATCTTCAAGTGGCGCGAGGCGTACGCCGTGGGCCTTGCGGCGATCGACGAAGACCACAAGCGGCTGCTCGCGGCGGCGAGCAGGGTCGATACGGCCATCCGCCGGGGCGAGGGCCATGGGGAAATCACCCGGGCGCTCGTCTTCCTGGATGCATACGCCAGAGAGCATTTCAAACGCGAGGAACGCCTGTTCAGGCAGCGCCGCTACCCCGCGCTCGCCGAGCATCGCCGCCTGCACAAGCTTCTGATCGAGGAAATCGCGGAAAAAACGGACCTGGCGCGCAACCAGGACGTGAACATGAGCCCGGAATTCATGTCTTTTCTCAAGGAGTGGGTGCTCGACCACATCCTGACCGAAGACCGGAAGTTCGTGGACTACCTCGGCCAGGAGACTTAGAGGGACTTGCGACAGAGCGATCTTTCCGGGAACAGATGGTTGGAAACAACCGCCTGTTTCCGGAACATTACGCTAGGGATGCCAGCTGTCCCGCCAGGCTTCGCGGCATCTGGTCCAGATGTCGTGCAACACCCCCATGCGGTTCATGGAAAACTCCTCGACAAAGCAGGCGTCCTTGAAATTGCCGTAGGCCAGCTCCATGGCCTGCCGGCTCAAATATCGCGCCACCGCCTCGCGCGGCGCCTGGATGCGGTAGCGGTAGCCGGCGTGCGGGGTTTCCTTGACCTGCGCCGCGACGCCGCAGGAGGCCATGAATTTTTCCAGATCGCTTTGCGACCGGGCGCGCACCGTCAACTCCCCCTCGGCGCAATGGTCGTTGCGGACAATCGAAAAGAAACCGTCGGTCGTAAATACCCACATGGCTTTCCCCCCTTGATCGCGGCGGCCTCGGCGGCGCTGGTCCGGGAGTTTCACCGGCCCGGGCGGCCGTGTCAAGGCCGTAGCGAGCGCGCCGCCCGCTTGCGGCGCGGCCCCGGGCAGGGGGGCTGGCCCGGAAATTTTCGCGGATAAAAACGCTTGCAATCCGGTTCAAATCTGTAATCCTCGGGTGGCATATGTTCCCCGGAGCTCGGATTTTTTTCCCTTCGCGCTCCCGGAGGCCGGGAAAAACAACGCGACTGGCCACGCGACTGGCCACGCAAACCATCCGGAGGAATCAGATGAAAGAAGCCTATCATCGTGAAATGCAATCGAAGATCGACGAGCTCGAAAAACAGATGGAAGAGATCAAGGCGAAAATCAAAATCAGCGGCGACGACGCCCACAGGAAGGATTACGAAAGCCATCTGGCCGAATTTCAGGCCCAAAAGGACGTCTTGACGAACAAATTGCACGAGATGAACGCCGCGCATGAAGACGACTGGCACGCCCATAAAAAAGACGCCGAGGGCATCTACGGCAATCTGGCCAGGTATATCGGCAAGGTCTATGCGAAATACACCGGCTCCGGCGGGACCGGGATGTTTTAACGGCCGGGCGAACAACGCGTAGTTCCAGAGGGAAAACGGATTTGAAGCCCAAGAAGGGAAAAATCCTCGCGGGTCGCGGCGCAAGTCCGCCCGCGGCCGCCCCCGGCCCGCCTGGCGAGCAAGAACCCGGCCAAGCCGGCCTGCCGGCGCAAATCGAAGCCTTGCGCCAGGCCAACGCCGGGCTTGAATTCGCGCTGGAGCATTACAAGGCTCTCTACGATTTTTCTCCGGTCGGCTATTTCAACCTGGACCGGGACGGGAAAATCCTGCGGACCAATCTCGCCGGCGCGGACCTGCTCGGAATCAAGCGCTGGGAATTGGCCGGCAGCGCGTTCGATCTGTTCGTGTCCGCCCGGGATAAGCCGTCCTGGGCGGATTTCCGCAAACGAATCCTCGCCTCCGACGTCAAAATCAGCCGGGAAATGTCCCTTGAGACCCCGGCTGGGCGCCGCTGGGCGCTGATCGAAGGCGTGGCGGATGCGGGCGAGGGACAATGCCTGCTGGCCCTGGTGGACTTGACCGAGCGCAAGCGCGCCGAAGAGGCGCTCGGCGAACTCGACAAGAGCTACCGGGAGTTGATCGCATTCGCCCCGGTCGGCATTTTCCGCTCCTCGCCCGAGGGCCGCTATCTGATGGCCAACGACCGGCTGGCCGCGATGTACGGCTACGACGACGCGCGCGAGCTCATGGAGAGCGTCCGGGACATCGCTGCCCAGATTTATGCGAGTCCGGGCGAACGGGCGGCGCTCCATAAGGCGGCTGCGCGGGCCGTCGTGGAAAGGATCGAGGTCCGCAGGCGCCGCAAGGACGGTTCGATCATCTGGGTGTCCCTGTCCATGCGGGCGGTGCGGGACCCGGACGGAAACGTCCTGTATTACGAAGGCTTCAACCACGACATCACCGAGCGCAAGACGACCGAAGAGAGACTCAAGCAGACGGAGCGTTTTCTCCAGTCGGCCCTGGACGGGCTCTCGGCCCATATCGCCATCCTGGACGGCCAAGGCGAAATCCTGCTGGTCAACAGGGTCTGGCGGGAATTCGCCAGGGAGCGCGGCATCGCGCCCGAACTGTTCGAGGAGGGGGCCGACTTCCTTGAGACCTGCGGCAAGGCGATGGGGATCGGCGCCGAGGAAGGCGCCTCGTTCGCCGAAGGCGTCCGCATGGTCCTTTACGGGAAAAAGGAATTCTTCGGCATGGAATATCCCAGCCACACGTCCACCCACAGGAAGTGGTTCGACGGCCGGGTCACGATTTTTCCGGGCGACGGTCCGCGCCGGGTGATCGTGGTCAACGAAGACGTCACCGGGCGCGTGCGGGCCGAGGAAAAGCTCAACGAGTACGCGTCGGAACTTGAGATGAAAAATCTCGAACTGGACACGGCGCTCTCCGAGGCTCAATCCTCCACCAAGGCCAAGGGCGAATTCCTGGCCAACATGAGCCACGAGATCCGCACCCCCATGAACGGCGTCATCGGCATGACCGAGCTTTTGCTCGACACCGGGCTCACCGACGAGCAGCGCCGGTACGCCGAGACCATTCGCGCCAGCGGCGATTCGCTGCTGACCCTGATCAACGACATCCTCGACTTCTCAAAAATCGAGGCCGGCCGGCTGGAACTGGAGACGCTGAACTTCAACCTGCTGAGCCTGCTCGACGACGTCACCGACACCATGGCCTCGCGCGCCCACGAGAAAGGGCTGGAACTCCTGTGCCACGTCGATCCGGAATGTCCCGTGAACCTGCAGGGCGATCCGGGGCGCCTGCACCAGATCCTCAACAACCTGGCGAGCAACGCCATCAAGTTCACCCAAAAGGGCGAAGTGGTCGTGCGGGTTTCGCTGGCCGGGGCGGGGGACGAGGAATGCCTGCTGTGCTTTTCGGTGCGCGATACGGGCATCGGCATTCCCAAAGACAAGATCGGCGTGCTGTTCGCCAAGTTCAGCCAGGTGGACGCCTCGACGACGCGCCAATACGGCGGCACCGGCCTGGGCCTGGCCATCTCCAAGCAACTGGCCGAGTTGATGGGCGGCGAAATCGGCGTCAACAGCCAGGAGGGCCAGGGTTCGGAGTTCTGGTTCACGGTCCGCCTGGGACGCCAGCCGCACGCGGTCTTGCCCGAGGCGCCGCCGCCCACGAACCTGTCCGGCGTGCGCGTGCTGATCGTGGACGACAACGCCACCAACTGCGAGATCCTGACCATGCGCATGACCACCTGGGGCATGCGCCCGTTCGAGGTGCTCGACGGCGCGGCGGCGCTGACCGCCCTGCGCCTGGCGGCGGAAAAAAACGATCCCTTCCTGATCGCCGTGATCGACATGCAGATGCCCGGCATGGACGGCGAGACCCTGGGCCGGGCCATCAATGCCGATCCCCTGATCGCGGGCCTGCGGATGATGATGCTGACCTCCATGGGAGCGCGCGGCGACGCCCGGCGCTTCGAGGAGATCGGCTTTGCCGCCTATGCGACCAAACCGGTGCGGCACCTGGAATTGTTCAATATGCTCTCCGGCATGTTCGCCGAAACGCCCGGCGGGCAGCATATCATCACGCGCCATTCGGCCCGCGAACAGCTGCGCCAGTTCACCGGCGGACGCATCCTGCTGGCCGAGGACAACATCACCAACCAGCAGGTCGCCCTCGGCATCCTGAAAAAACTCGGGCTGAGCGCGGACGGGGTCGCCAACGGGCAGGAGGTCGTCCTGGCCCTGGAGAGCCTGCCGTACGACGTGGTGCTCATGGACGTGCAGATGCCGGTGATAAACGGCTACGAAGCCACCCGGATCATCCGCGACCCGAATTCCAGGGTGCTCAATCATGCGATACCGGTCATCGCCATGACCGCCAACGCCATGAAAGGAGACAGGGAGAAATGCCTGGAGGCGGGCATGGACGACTACGTGTCCAAGCCGGTGATGCCGCCGTCGCTCGCCGAGGTGCTGACCCGCTGGCTGCCGCAAGGCGCAGCCGCCAAACCCGCGCGAGAGCGCGTGGAAAACGAAGAGGCCCTTGCGTCTCCGGCGGCCGAGGGGCCGCAAGACCGGGCGGCGGTGTTCGACAAGGCCGGCCTGGTGCGCCGCATGCTCGACGACGAGGAAATGGCGCAAATGATCGTGGAGGGCTTTTGCGGCGACATCCCCAAGCAAATCGCGGCCCTCAAGGACCATCTGGCGGCCGGGGACGCGCAGAGCGCCGAACGCTCGGCCCACACCATCAAGGGGGCGGCGGCGAACGTCTGCGCCGAGGCTCTGCGCGCCTTGGCCTTTGAAATGGAAAAATCCGGGAAGGCTGGCGACCTGGCCGGCATGCAGGCGCTGCTGCCCGAGCTGGAAAGCCGGTTCGCCGTGCTTAAGGACGCCATGAAGGCAAGTTTTAATAAATAATACAGATAATTGCGTGGATCGGGAAATGAAGAAGTTTTCCGTTTGCGCCATGCTTGGGACAGGGAGAACCGATGCGCATTTTGATCGCGGAAGACGATTTCACCTCACGCAGCGTGCTGATGATGTTTCTGAAAAAGCAGGGCCACGAGCTGGTGGTGACCGAGGACGGCGCCGCGGCCTGGCGGGCCTTGCAGCAGCCGGACGCGCCCAAACTGGTCATCCTCGACTGGATGATGCCCGAGATCGACGGGCTGGAGGTCTGCCGCCTGGCGCGCACCCTGAAAACCGACCAGCCGCCGTACATCCTTATGCTGACAGCCAAATCGGACAAGCAGGACGTCATCGCCGGGCTCGAAGCCGGGGCCGACGACTATCTGACAAAACCCTTCGACTTCGGGGAATTGCGCGCCCGGGTCGACGTCGGCGTGCGCATGATCGAAATGCAGGCCAGCCTGCGCGAAGCGCAATCGAAAATCGAAGAGGCGCTCCAGGCGGCCGGGAAAATCCAGCAAAGCCTCCTGCCCAGGCCCCTGGCCGACGCCAGCCAGGTGGAATTCGCCTGGAAGTTTGAGCCCTGCGACGCCGTGGGCGGCGACATCTTCAACATCGTGCGCATCGACGGCGACCACGTGGGCATGTACATGGTCGACGTGGCCGGCCACGGCCCGCCCTCGGCCATGATCTCCGTGCTGGTCTACCAGTTGATGAACGCCCACAACGGCATTCTCGTCGACCGCACGGCCAGTCCGCCGCGCGTTCTCGCTCCCGAGGAGGTGTTGAACCTGCTCGACCGGGAGTTTCCCCTGATGCGCTTCAGGCGCCATTTCACCATCGTCTACGCCGTTTTGAGTCTGTCCTCGGGCGAGCTGACTTACAGCAACGCCGCCCACTGCGCGCCGATCGTCCTGTCGCGGGGCGACGGCCTGAAAACCCTGACCGAATCCGGCACGGTCATCGGCATCGGCGCGATCCCCTTCGGACAGGAAACCGTGGCGCTTTCTCCCGGCGACAAGGTCGTCCTGCTCAGCGACGGCGTGGAGGAGATGGGCAACGAAGCCCGCGAGTTTTTCGGGGAAGAGAGGCTTCACCAAACCTTGAGCGCGCTGCGCGCCGGCCCGCCTTCCGAGCTGGTGGCCGGCCTGTACGCTACGGTCACGGCCTTTGCCGGGGCACAACCCGCCGCCGACGACGTGAGCATCCTGGCGTTTGAATACAAAGGCTGAAAAAACGCCGCTCCCGGCCCGCTAGCCGAGTTCCCGGATGGTGTAGCGGGCCAGGCTGCGTTCGCACAGAACGCGCCGTCCGATGACGGGCCTGTCGCGCCGCTCGCACGGCACGGCGTACACGACGCCGGCGGCCTTGATCTCGACGATCAGGGCGCCGCGCCATTCGTAGATGTCCCTGACGACCCCATTGGTGCGCCCTTCGGGCACAAGGTAGGTGCGGGGATCGCGGTCCGGTTTCGGATTGATGTTCATCGGCTTTCACGACGGATATGGCGGACGCAAAGGGCGTCCGGCCGGATTTGATCGTCGCGGCACGCTATCAAAAAAAACAGTCCCAGTCATCTTGCGAAACGGGCGGCGCCTGCGCTTTCCGCTTCCGGTCAGGCGTACGTCCGGCGCATGACCGCAAGCAGCTCGGCCATGCGGTGGTCGTAGGTGTGCCCGGCGAGGACCCGGCGTCTGGCGGCGCCGGCGATGCGCTCGCGCTCGCGCGGATGGGCGAGGTAAAACCGGATCAGGTCCGGGATCTCCTCCGGGTCGCGGTAACAGGCGATTTCGGAGTTCAGGTCGAAAAGCGGCTCGATTTGCTCGCTGTAGTCGGTCAATAAAAACGCCCCGCAGGCCGGGACGTCGAACAGCCGCTGATTGAGCGCGCCGCGCATCTGGACGCTGGTGGCGTTGAAATTGATCTGGCTGCACTGATAAAACGCCGGCAGGTCCGTGTTGTAATAGATTTCGCCGATCAGGCGCGCCCCGGGCGCCCCGCGCGCGAGCACGCGAAGCGCCGGCGGCCCGGCGAGCAGGGGCGCGAACTCCAGGATCTTTTCCAGGCAACGCTCGCGAAGGATGCGGCTGGCGGTCAAGGCCACGGTCTGCGCAAACGCAAAGCGGCGCGCGCGCGGCCGCAGCTCCCGGTAGGCGGCCGAGGCGTCCGGCAAGGTTTCGATCAACCGCTCCACCGGGGCGAGCGGATCGGCCAGCGCCAGGGCGGCCAGGGGCTTGACCGCGCGCAAGAGCGCGGCCGGAAAGCGGCCGGATTTCAGGCGCTCGGCCACGGCGCCGCGAAAGGCGTCGCCCACGAAGGACACCCGGGCGCGCCAGGGATGATCGATAGGCAAAGCGGCAATGGGCGCAAAAAGCGCCGGATCGCTGGCCAGGGGCAGGTAGTGGGCGCGGTGGCCGCGCCGGGTGAGTCCCTCGATCGAGGCCGCGTCGCAGGAAAAGAGCATCGCGCCCGGGCTGGCCAGGTAGCCGACCTCGGAAACGGCGAGTTCCGGATGGTCCACAAGCCAGGAAGCCAGGGGGACGCCAAGGCAGGACAAAAGATCGATCAGCATGCCCCCCTCGTCGACGCCGTAGTGGTTCACGGTGAAGACGAAGTCCGGCTTGAAGGCCAGAATTTCGCGCAACAAAGCGGCGATGAACTCCCTGGCCGGAGTCGTCTGGGTGAGCGTCACCGCGCCCACCGGCGCGCCCAGGCGGACCAGGGCGGAGACGATCTCGGGCTGTATGAAATTGTTTTCCTTCAGGATGCACAGGACCCGGGGCTTTTGTCCGGCGAAGCGGGGATAGGCGGCGCGTTGTCTGAGATCGACCGCGCGGGCGGCCTCAAGCCGGTCGCGCACGGCCAGGTAGAAACCGCCCAAGCGGGCGTAGACCGGGTTTAGAACCGCAAACAGGGGCTTGCCGCCGTTTTGCAATTGCCAGCGGGTCAATCCGGCCAGGACTTCATCGATGCGCGCCTCGTCGATCCACAGGACGCGGTCGCCGTAGTCGCGCTCAAGCCGCGTCCGCGTCCCGGTGGCCAAGGCGATGGCGCGCTCCTTGTCGAGCACGGCCACCGGGCCGCTCGTGGCGTCGAGGACGGCCGCGATGGCGCGCCCCAGGCCGCTGCCCAGAAACACCGGCAGGACGTCCCCCGCCGCCAGGACCGCGCCGGCGAGCAAGGTTTCGTTCTCAAGCGCCCGGCGGCCGAACAGGTGGCGTCTTTTGCCGCCGGCGGTCAGGACCGCATCGACCACCCGGCCGTCGCCGTCGTAGATCGGTGAGCACTCGGACAATTCGGCCACGCAGCCACCGCCTCGACCCATTCGCCTTGATCGCCGCCAAACCCCGCCCGTCTCTTCGACTCTTCCCGGGAATCGGACCGCTTTTGGGCCGGTCGCCAAGGTACTAAAATACCCCCCGGACACCAAGCGCGATTTTCTCGAGCAAGGCGGGGGTGAGGCTGCAAGCGGCATGGCGATCGGCCGGTTGACGCGGATTCGCCGTCTGCGTACAGATTGCCGCATAGCTTGCCGTGCGCGGACCGGCATTGGTTAGATGGAAAACGACGTGGAGCAGCGTCATGCGTCGAGTTCAGATGATTTTCATTTTTTTGATGGTATTGCCTCCCGTTGTGGCGCTTGCCGATGCCGATGCCGATAAAAAAAGCAAGACAAAAGACGAAATGGTCCATGGTCTCATGGTAAACTCTTCCCATCTCTTGGATATAACCCTGCGCCTTCGCCAGATGCACGACTTTGATTTGAAAAATAATACACGCCTTGAAACATTGAACTATCTGATGGCGATAGTAAACGAGGCGTATTTTTCAGAGAAGCACATATTGGACTTGATGCTGACACATCATCTTATTGAAAAATTAAGTCAAGATCAAACAACAAAAGATGATATAGCACAGAAGATCAATGTAAACTGTTTTTTATATCGAGAGAATTCATACAACCTAGTAAAAAATCTCCAACGCCTAAAGCATCATATTCCCAAAGATTATTTTGATGTCCTTGATGAATCTACTGAAGCGGTATTCAAGTCTCAAGAATTGATGAAGAAAGGATTCGCATATGAGCCAGAAAGTATTTGGCGTTAATTCTCGACATTTTGCCAGGGAGAAATTTTTTTTATTCATAATTGCCATTGGTTTACTGGTCCCGTTTATTACAATGACGGCACAGGCTTCTCCGGATGGGAAGAACGATCAGAGCAATTTTACACAAGAAATCAATGAGTCAAATTGTACGCTCAGGGATTTATATTTTATCTTGCCAAACATTACCGCTTCACGCGAAGACGCGTTGAATTTGCTTTCATCCCCGGTCGTTCTCTCTGAGAAAGAGATTCAGTCCATTAAAATACTTGCAAATACAATCAATGGAATTGCCATTCACACAATATCATCCTATGCCTGAGACCCCTGCGCAATTTCCGAGACCTGTTGTCTTTCCTGTCTCTCACGGGATTTTGCGCCCAACGGAATCCAATTTCGCATGATCCGTTCCAATTTCACCCGTTTGCATCGCTCGCGAACGATTT
>JADFXV010000087.1 GCA_015233395.1 Desulfovibrionaceae bacterium | reverse complement strand
AGCAGCTCCAAAATTTTCAACGGCCACGAAGCAAAATTCCGGCCACGCAAAAAAATCCTTTCTGGTCTGATAAAGCCATTCACGTGAACCAGGCCGGGCTAAATCGGTATATAAAACTAAAACCTCCTCAGCGTCTGTTTCGTTGGCTAGAATTAAAGCCCTAACAACAGTCGGCTTAATCCCCAACTTAAGGCCGATCAAATAAACTGCCCCAGTTCGCACGTTTTTGGGCAACACAAAAGGTAAATTACGCGGCATCGGGGTTTAACGATATTTTATGCAAAACATAACGGCACGGTTTATTGGTCGTTCTTCAGAACCTAAAGATCCACCCATGTTTTGAAAAAAATTGGGGGGATAAAATTGACCCAAAGTAGTTGTGTAACTTATAATACTGGCCGATCCTGCCGGAATACTTGCAAGATTGTACGAAGCGCCGCCGGGTGACAAACCATAACTGTCACCCCAGAGGCCATGATTATGGTCAACAATAGACCAGGACTGAGTTGATCCCACAAGCGCCGCAGGGCCGCGCTCCGGATCACGGCCAGCACCGTGGTCGATGCCGCGAGGAAAATACCCACGCCAATCAGGCAAATAAAAGCTATCAGCCGTACAGTCATATGTACAACCTATTGCATTGAAAAGATCAGCATAAGTAGTTTGTGAAAGCAGTGCGCCGTTGCACTCCAGATAGTCGGGTGGAGGGGTGTTCGTCGCCCAAATAATGAGGGAGCCAATCCTTGGCGGGCTCAAAATAGCAACGGAAACTGTGGTGGGATCAAATGACGTACCATCCACAGACACGGCCATGCCCGTCGAGGGCATGGCCGCCAACATCAGGGCGAGGAAGACAATGCGTAGAAACATGGATACCCCCTTTTAAATAGCGGGCTGGCCGTTGTCGTCGTTGAAATTCACCTTGCAGCCGGGGTAACCGGAGCAGCCCCAGAAGTTATAGCCGCCCTTGCCATCCTTGACGCGGTGGGCGAGCGGCTTGCCGCAATCCGGGCATTTATGTTCGCTCAAGGCTGACGTCTTGGCCCCGGCCTCTTTACGGTTGCCGGGCTTGGCATTTTCATTGGCAAAGGAGGCCTTGCAGTCCGGATAACCGGAGCAACCCCAAAAGTCATAACCGCCTTTGCCGCCCTTACCAGGAGCCTTTTGGATATGGCGCAAGGGTTTGCCGCATTCGGGGCAAGGGATCTCGTTTGAGGCATTGAAGGCGTCAACTTCCGCCATCAGATCCGCGAAGGCTGGGCGAACGACATCAATATAAGTGACACGGCCAACGGCCAGGTTGTCGAGGCTGTCTTCGAGAACCGCTGTGTAATCGTAATTCAGGAAGGTGAATTTGCCCAAAAGGGCATCGATCACGGCTTCGCCGTCGGCGGTTGGGACCAGGAAGCGCTTTTCAAGGCGGACGTAGCCGCGCTCTTGTATACTCTCCAGGATCTTCGCATAGGTGGACGGGCGGCCGATGCCGCAACCTTCCATGGCATTGACTAGGCTCGCTTCGGTAAACCGGGACGGTGGTTGCGTCTGGCGGGTGACAACGACCCCCTTGCCCACGTTCAGCTGACTGCCCGCCTGAAGCGCCGGAACGGGGTTTTGTATTTCGCCTTCGGTGTCCTCTTCCTCGGCCACCGTGTTCATGACCTGTTTCCAGCCGGGCTTTTTGAGGGAGCGGCCTTTGGCCATGAATTCGACCGGTCTGCCCCGCAGTTCATCACCCTTAAGCGCGACCGTGCGCACGGAAAAAACGGCGTCCTCAAGGCAGGCGGCCAAAGTCCGTTGTCGGATCAAGGCGTACAGGGCGCGCATCTTCTCTGTTTCGCCTGCCTCTTCCACTTCGATGTGGGTAGGCCGTATGGCTTCATGCGCTTCTTGGGCATTGGCTTTGGATTTCCATTTTCTTGGAGTGGCCACGGCCGGGAGTCCTTGGCTACGACAAAATTCCAAAATGGCCGCAGCCGCCTCATCGCTCAAATTGGGCGAGTCCGTTCGCATGTAAGTAATATGCCCGGCCTCATAGAGAGACTGAGCAAGCTGCATGGTCAGCTTGGGAGATAGCTTTAAGACCGAGGATGCCGCTTGCTGGAGAGAGGACGTGGTGAACGGAGGAGCTGGAGCCTTGCGGCTTTCTTCGTCGCGGCAGGCAAGGACAGTCACGCGGCGAGTCCCGGCCACATCTTCGGCCAGGGCCTTATCGAGGATGTGCTCCTGGCCAGGCTCCAAAAACGCCTTGACCTGCCAGGACGCCTTCCACCCGGGCGTAATATTGTCGAAAGCATCAAAGGTGAGTTCCACGCCGAAATGCGTGACGACTTGGAAAGAACTGATTGCGCGTTCGCGATCCACGACAAGTCGAAGCGCCGGACTCTGGACGCGGCCGGCGGTTTTATTCCCCCCGATGACGTTTGATAGGGGCCTGGACACTTTATAGCCCACCAAGCGGTCAAGAACACGCCGGGCTTCTTGGGCTTTCACCAAGTTCATGTCAATTTCGCGTGGATGCTCAAGAGCCTGGGCCACGGCCCCTTGCGTGATTTCCGCGAAGGTGGCGCGCAGGGGCATCTGAAGCCGTAAAGCGTCCGCGAGGTGCCAGGCTATAGCTTCACCCTCGCGGTCGGGGTCCGTGGCCAGGACCACCATGTCCGCCGTCCTGACCGCCCCCATGAGCTTGGACAACACGCCTTTGCCGCGCTCAGTGGGTTGGTAGACCGGCCGGAAACTTTGGAGATCCACGCCGAGATCCTTGACAGGTAGATCCCGCACATGCCCAACGGAGGCCTCGACCCGCCATTGGCTGCCCAAAAGGGCTCGGATCTTCTTCACCTTGCCCGGCGATTCAACAATCATCAGCTTCATGGGAACCTCACTTTTATTGTTGGGCGTAGTGTTGGACTTGTAGAGGGGCGTAACGCGCTCCACGATGTCCGGAGTTGGGCGCGACAAGAGAACCGGAAGGGGCTTTGGCTGGCGGCGCGGCCCCCTGCAAACGGTCAAAAATGGCTTTGGCATAGCTGAGGGCGCGTTCAGGATTGCGCTCAAGCGGAGTATGATAGGAGGCTACTGCCATCCAGTTGAGTCCGTGCCGCTTGATTTCTTGGCCAAGAATCCAGACACCCACCTGGACGTTGCCCGGAGGGTCGAGCAGCACTTCAAGCGGCAGCTGGTAGCGACGAATCCACCACGAATTAACCTGCATCAAGCCCAGGTCAAAAGAGACGCCAGCCGCAAGGGCGGCTTGGCAAATCGCGAGAGCTTGTTCCCTGGACTCCGGGAAAACGCTTCGACCGGCGATATTGAGCGCCCAGGGACGCATTCCCGATTCATGACCTGCAATGGCCAGGGCTAAGAGCTTGGGGACTTCGTACCGGTCGCAAGGCGGATCGAAAAATGCGGCCAGATCCTGATTGGCCAGGACCTGGCCGCAAGATAAGACGAGCAGTACCAAGGCGATGCCCAAGAATTGAATCACCGCTCGACCCCACGGCATTTTTCTTGAGATAAGCCTCGGGACAACTGCCTGCCGACTTCTTCCAGGCCCCGGCTTTGGGCCAGGTCGTTAAAATCCGTGCGCCCGGCCGACAGCTCTTCTTTGTTGAATACGGGTACGATAACGCACCCGCCTACTTTTTCGGCGGCCTGTTTCGCCTTTTCCACGCCGATGTTATGCTCTTTGGTATGGTCGTGATCGGCGCAGATCACGATTTTGGCTTCCGGGAACTTGTCACGAAGCGCAATGGCAACGCCTTCCAGGTTCCCGGCGTCGAAGGCCACGGCCACCGGTTTGCCCGTGGCCACATTCAGGGAAACCCCCGTGGCATAGCCTTCGGCAAGGAGGATTTCCCCCTGGTCGTGGCATTTACCGGGATCGACCAGGTTAAAGCAGCCCTTTTTCTGGCCGCCAGCCTGAAAGAGCTTGGTGCCGTCCGAAGAGATTTCCTGGACGTTCCGGAGTTCTCCTTCGGCGTTGTAGAGCGGGACGAGCAACACGTCGCCCGAGAGGGATTCTTTTATCCCCACGGGCGGGATACCTTTTTTAACGAGGTAGGGATGGTCGCCGACAGCGTCGAGCCGGTTCTCGAAACTCTCCCGGCAGAATTTGGCCACTTCATCTTGTCGCTTAAGCCGCTCTTTCTCACGCTCAATGCGGCGCACCTCTGCTTCGCGCGTAAGTGCGGCCTTTTGCTCTTCCGTCAGGGTATGGCCGGTCGCTTTCCACTTGGTTTTTTCGCCGGTTTGATAGTTTTGGGACCAGCCGTTAGGCACTCCATCGAGGTGCCCGCTATAGGCGCCATCGAGGTGACCCGGTTTGCTGTCGATCAAGGGGACGCGATGGATTTTGCCGTCCATGGCCGGAGCGGCCCCCTGTAGATCGAGCCCGGCCGCGCGCAAGGCTTTCGCGAATTCATCCACGGGGTTCATCGCGACCGTCGGCACGGGTTCCCTGGCGGTCAGCCACGATTCGAGTTTTTCCATGTTCGCCCCTTCGGGGGCGAACCAACTCTTGGCGTTAAAGTCAAACTTCGCGCCGGCGGCGAGGGCCAGGTCTTTTTCAGTGTACGGTACGTACAGATAGTTTTTGGGTGTTTTTTCTTGGACGGTTTTTTGGTACCGCGCGAAATCCGGGTCCCACTCCGCCCAGCGTTCCGTAATATTATCTAATTCGGCTTGGTGCAGGCTGACGTACCAGGACTTTTTCCCAAAATCGAACGACGCCCCGGCTTCTTTGGCCGCCTCGCGTTCAGAATAGGGGACGTTAAGATAGACCCGGTACTCGGAATCGCTGGCTTTGCCTTGGTCCGGCTTTTCCATGCTCGGGGCCTCCTGCTTGAGTTCCTGCTTTTGCTCCAAACCCAGTACGAAATCCTTGATCTTTTCCGCGTCCCGGCAAGCCCGGACGATTTCGTAAGGCTCTTTTTCAAGGACGGAGATCCAGGAGTCGACATATGCCAGATGTTGTCCGGGGTCGTGCCCGATGCCGAGTTCTTGGGCGAGCATCCAGGACGCAATTTCGGCCCTCAGCTCTTCCCTGGCGTATTCTTCGGAGCCTTTTGGGCCGAAAGAACGGCCCATCCGGGATGAATGGCCGGTGGCGTGGCAAAGTTCATGAATCGAGGTAGTGTAATAGTCGCCGGCCGTTGGAAAAAATTCCTTGAGCGGCAGCTTGATCGTGTCCGAGCCGGGGCTGTAAAAAGCCCGGTCGCGTTGATCGTGGCTTAAAGCCACCCCGGAGTTTTGCAGTATCTTTTCGGCCTTTTCGTGCGGGTCCCAGGACGGGGTAACTATGGCCATGTTTAGCGGGGGGACATCCCCGTCAAGCTGGCTGACGTGAAAGACCGCGTGGGTTTTGAGAACCGGCCGTTCCAGTTCAATCCGTTCCATAACCGGCTTGCCCTTGGCGTCAAGGATCTTCTCGCCGTTTTCGCCAAGCTTCGGCACGTCCTTGCTGTCTTGCCAGTATATGACGCGCTGAGCCTTCACGCCTTTGCGGACCTTGCAGTTTTCATGATTCGCCTGCTTTAAGGTCACAAATCGCGGATCGGCAAAGCCTTTTCTGGCAAGCATCACGCGATTGACGCCGCTGTAGAACGTGCCCGAAATCGGATTCATGGCGGGATAGATCCTTCCCGCCGTCCATGGCTTTTGCCATGGTGCCGTGCCGTTTTTCAGATCCTCAATGATCTGCGCCGCAAGCTGCTTGTAAACCGGTTCGCGGACTGTCGGCGCTGACTGCTCAGACATCGCTTTCGCCCTCCCCGTCTTCAACGTCTTCGGGACTCAGGGCTGCCTCGACGAAAGCGCCCATGTAATCGGCCACGGCCGGATCGACAGGTATGCCGAGACTTGGATCTTGCAGAAGCTGTGATTCAACCGCCAGCGCCGCCGATTCCAAAAAATCCTTGTCCATGATCCTTTCTCCCGCGTTAAAAGGTAAAAACCAACCTGGCCAGGTGTAGCGAGGCCAGGGGCTGAAGCCCGAAATAACGACCGTCAAATCCCCCCGGATGGTCGCTGGACAGGACCAGGCCCATACCGGACGGAATTCGCTCAAACCCTAAGGACGTGCTCACCGGCATGGGCCTACCGTGGGAATCGGAGATGACCAGACGGCTATTCGGCTCTAAATGCCCATCAACCCAAACCCCTTCCGGGGAGATTTCCAGGCTATCGCCTGGCACCCCGGCCAGCGTCTTAAGCAAGGGCTCAAGACCGCCAGGGCAGGCTCCGGAGCGCAGATACCCCCGCTCTTGCGCCAGACCGGCGTAAAAAGGATCATCCAAGCAAAAGCTCACCACGTCGCCGCGCCAAGGATTACCAGGGACAAGCAGATAGAGGCCTCGTGGCATGGACGCAGTGAGGTTGATCCGGACGCCGGCATGGAAGAGCGCCAAGCCAGCAACAAGCAGCAGAAGGCAGCAAAGAAGGAGCTTTAAAAAGCCTTTCATGACAAGGCAGCCTTGTTTTTCACAAAATCACGATAACCGCCGCATACTTGCGTGGTCTTTTTTTGCTCGCCGGCGGGAACCGCCTCGTTCAGCGAATCGGATTTATCGGGAGCGGGAATCTTCTCACGTTCAATAAAAACCGGCTCGTTGAAACATAATATTTGTCGACCGTAGATAGGAGCACAACCAGCGACGAAAATGAGCATGTCGCCGGGAATAATCTTTTTGCCTTTCTTTCTCATTCCTGGCAGACGCCTGCATTCATCTTGAGTCATAAGAGCGCGCGCGGTTTCGGATACGCTGACCGAAGAATTTTTCAGAACGCCCCCACGAGAACCCGACAAGGAGATTTTATTGTCCACGACTGTTGTCTTGCCGGTCATTTCCGACAACTCTTTTTGCGTTTCGATTGTGTTAGGTGCATAGGCAATCTGAATATGACAGTTCCCCTTAATTCCATTTTCCTTGCCGTATGTACTGGTTAATTGTTCAATATTTTGAATGACAAGAAGGTAATTGACGCCATAACCTCTTGCATAGGCGATAGATTTATCGACGATTTCCATCTTGCCGATGGAAGTAAATTCATCGAGCAGCAGAAGCAGACGGCGTTTCGGTTTTTTCTGGACACCGTTTTCAAACTCCATGCGTTCACAAATGCGAGAAATAATCAGATTCAAGATCAAACGAAGCAGTGGCCGAAGCCGGTTGATATCAGCCGGGCTGATGACCAAATACAGCGTGACGGGGGTTTCGGAATTCATCAGATCGTGGATTTTGAAATCACTTCGCGAGGTATTCAGCGCCACCACAGGGTCACGATAGAGCGCCAGGTTGACCAAGGCGGTAGAGACAACTCCGCTTGATTCATTCGCGGCCTTGTTCAGCATTTCGCGCGCCGAACTGGCGATAAAGGTATGAATTTGTTCTCCGCCGGTTGCCCCAGATGGAAAGCACTCAGCTACAAGCTTGGCGTGTTCGGTGGTGAGCATTTCTTGAAAAAGTTGCTCGATTGTTTTGGATTTATCCGCGAGCATATTGCCCAAATCGTGCAAAGCGGCCGTGCGTTTTTGGCTATGCCGAACCATCACCAGACAGTGTAGCAGTGCACCGGCAATAAAGGCGAATCCGGCCTTACTCCAATGATCCTGAAGGCCTTTGCCTTCGGGATCTACAATCATAGTGGCGATATTTTGGACATCCGGAATGGCCGATAGTGTGGAAAGCCGCACTTCTTCGAGAACATTGATGCAAGCGGACTTCCCGCTGGGATCGGAAGGATCGAACCGGAAAGTTTTATGGCCTTGAGACTTACGCCAACCGGACGAATACGCCCAGTTTTCGCCTTTGATATCGAGCACCACTGCGGAATCTGGATATGAGACCAGCGTGGGCCGGATAAACCCAACGCCCTTACCCGAGCCTGTTGGAGCGTAGCCCAGGATGTGTTCGGGGCCGTCGTGCCGTAAAAAGAGTTGGGATTCGATTTGTCGACCGTTCAGCATCCGCCAGAATGCCTCCCAACCGGTGCATCGTTTAACCCAACTGCCAATATAAACGCCCTTGCCGCCGAGCAGCCCAGTTTCGCGAATCTCATCTTCCGTAGCCCAATGCGCCGAGCCGTGCAGGTCGCTTCGGCCCTTAAGTTTACGGGCCGTCGCGATGATGTAGCCGAAGGCGAGGATCTGAGGAAAGACGAAGAGCATCTGACCGTGAGAGACGGCCCGATGAATTGCCTCATGCTCCCACCAGGTTGACCAGGTGATAATTTTCCAGGGTGCGTACCAAACCCTGCCCCAAGCCCCCCCCCAGGGATGCCCCAGCTCCGGAGCGTATGAGAAATAGGCAGCCGTCTCTTGCGTGGCCAGGGACAAACAGGCCAGGGTGAGCAGAAGGGCAAAAGCCAGATACCCGAACCCCAGGGCTTTTAAGCGTGGTTTGGAGCTTCTGAGTCCGTAGTCGTTAGTCATGGTAAGACTCGGCAAAAACCAGATCCTTTGTGACAACCACGTTGAAGGGGTAACCAGGACGGATTTCAAGAGTGGGTTTGATGTTCAAATTTTTCCCCAAGACTTGAGCGCTCGTCTGGCCGATTTGCACCGCCAGCGAGGACGTAAGTTGCTGTTGCAGCGTTGGGGAGGAATTGGTGGTTGTATTATGAGGCGTCACCGAGTCTACCGCCCAGGCGGTGCCGCCGGTGAAAAGAGACATCAAAAAGGCCGTGCCGAAAATCCGGAAATAATGATTGTTCACTTCGTCGTTCACGCCGGAGTACCCGGCGCTGTCCGCGCCCGGCATGGCCTCTAGGGTAATGGCTGAGCCATCGGGAAAGATCACCCTGTTCCAGGCAATAAGAACGCGCGATTGGCCGTAGACGGTGCGCGAGTCGTAAACGCCGTAAAGCTTAGCACCTTGCGGAATAAGGAGATGCTTGCCGTCAGCCGTGTCCAGGACGTTTCGGGAGACTTGGGCGACGATCTGCCCGGGCAGCTCGGAATTGATGCCCGAGATCATCACGGCCGGGATCACCGAGCCGGTCTTGACCTCGAAACGATATCCGGTCGTGCGCTTGTAGGAGGATTGCCATTTGTCTTGGCCTGCCCGGTCGAAAAAGGCCTCTTTGTCCTTTTCAGCAGCCGGGTTGTAGTCGCCACCGGGCTGTTGCCCGCCCATGAGTTGCCCACGATCCATCCGGACTGGCGAGACGCCTTGGCGCTCGGCTTGTACCGGCGCGGTGGCATCAACGCGGACTGAAGCCGATGCTTTATCCTTGACGTCCGCATCCTTGCCTTTTTTGCCCCCGAGGGGGGCTGACAGGGCGCTTAAAGCGACTTGATGCTTGCGCTGGAGGATCTCATCATGTGCGCGCCTGGCTTCAGGCGACTCCGAGGAGGTCACGACGACAATAGGGGGGATGGTCGAAGGCGCGTTTTCCTTCTTGGGTTCCACCGCCGGTAGGCTTCCAGCAACACCGAGCCCGCCCGAATCAACCACCAGCGGCTTATTGTCATGAGCAACCGTGTCGGATTTAGCCTGGTCAAGATGGTCTTTATTGGTGCCTGAAAAATGCAGCGAATAGATCAAAACACCAAGACAAGCCACTAGTACGGCTAAAGCCGCGTAAAACGGCCATTTGCCCATTCTGGAGGCTTGCACATGTTCTTTAGGATCGTTCATTTAGCTACCCTTGGCGCAAGTTGTACAAACAATAATCTTGCCGTAATTGGCACCGGGATTGACCCATCCTAAATTGTCGTATGTCGTTAAAAGACGCAAATGCACGGTCCATGTTGTGGAGTCCGTATTGGTAGCGTAAGCCTGAAAAGCATTAATAGGTGGGGCGTTTGCTCCGGCGGAAGCAATGGCTGGAGTTACAAATATTTGAGCCGTTGTATTCGTCCCGGGAGGACAAATAGGTTTGGTAATAACATCACCGTCTTTTGCAAGGGTCATCGCGCTTAGAGGAGTTGAGTTGCCAGTATCTGATACGACCTCCTTCGAACCGTTGCGACAGATATAAAGCCCAAAATTCGGATCGAGGAAAACATGGCCGTTCATGGCAGGGTCAGCGCAGTCCTCGGTTGTCATTGTACGCGGCGTGAATTGAAGATCATGCAAATCAAGAACGTTATTATTAGTCATGTCCAAAGATGTTTGCATGGCGTTCACTTCCGGGTGACCAGGGACAGCGACCCGGTAGAGAAAATCTTGTCCAAGGCTACTGGAGTCAAAATTGCTCAAAGCGCCCAGGTGCCCGACCCCTGGGGACGGGATACCCACCGATGCAAGATCGGTGGTCCAACCGCCGAAGGCACCTCGCAATGTACCAGCCGCTTGCCCGGAAATGGTGCCTGTTGGGATAAAGCCGCCCTGGCCACCGACCATTGCAGAGGCGGAAGGGACGAGGCTGTTATTGAATTTCGTGTCGGTTGCCGCGCTCCCTCGTCCTCCGGTAGTCAAGACGATTGCCTGGATCGTGGTGGCGGCGGGCTGGCGGAAGTAAATTTGATAGGTTTGGCCCCAGACGTTTTTGCCCTGGAAACCGGCCTGTAAAAAGTTACCCGCGACTAATGGCCCTATGTCGATTGCTGGGCCAGTGCTGGCCGTCGTCTGGGTAAGCAGTGTACTATAGTTCGTGCGAACGTAAGATGCCGTGGCTTGATTTACTGCGGCAAGCTGATTTGCTGCTTGACGCTTTTCAACTTCGTTGGAACCGAAGACCCAAAGCGAAATTAAAACAGGCAAAAGGATGAGCGTAACAAGGGTCCCGCCGATGACATCCAGGATATTCATTAGCTTCCTATGCCTATCACGCTTACAATGTTGCCGTCCGGAACAAAAGCCGGAATAGGTGTTGTACAGCCATTGCCAGGGACAAGAACTCCACCTGAAACTCTCCCAATGGCGTAGCTGTTCCAAGAAAGATTACGAGCAGCCGCTATTTCATCAGGAGAAGCTACGCCCCAGATATACAAATAACCGGCCGCAACTTGTGCGTTCCATGCGCGCATCATCGTCCACCCCGGCGGCAGTTGAAGAGAGCCAACGGGGACAGTTCCTGGGGTCTTATGCCCGGCAAAAACGTATTGATGCGCCGCCGAGCGAAAAAAGGCGAAATTCAAAGCGACAGCCTGAGGCTTGTATGTAACCAAAGGCGCTTGAAAATCAGGAGTAATCATGGCCATAATGCCCAAAAACATTGAAACAACCATAAGAGTTCTCATATTCCCTTGACGCCCGATGTTTTGATGCGGTTTCTGAGAGCGCGCATGTCGTCCGCGAGGTTTACAAATTGCTTGTCACGCAGTTTTGCGCGGACACCGGCTGAATCTTGATTAAAAGGGAGTAGTAAAAATTGCTGTACCTTTGAGTCCGTCTCCAAGTCTTGAACAACTATGGCGAGCAGAGAATTAGCTAAGTTTTCACAGGCGTTCCCTGCGTCTATTTCTTGCGCCCAATTAATCAGACGTTCCAATGCCGCAACGACATCAATGCCGTGAATCGTGGCAATGACAAGTTGTTGACGTGATCCCAGGGCCACTCGAAGGCTTTCAATAGCGGAAAATTTGTTATGGATCTCACCAATATAAATGATATTTGGGCTCGCATATAAATGCGCGCGCTCAATATGCACGGCGAGGTCATCCTCGCCCTTAATATGGGTCTGAAAACAAAAGCCGAACTCTCCCCACTTACCCCCAAGGGGCAATTCGGCCGGATTTTCGAAGGTGACGGCGTGACCGCCGTAGATCTTCAAGCGCTCGGCCACCAAAGAAGACGCCGTTGTGGTCTTTCCACATGCCTGTGCTCCGGCCAGGAGGACCAGGCCGAAGCGCTGTTCGGGTAAAAGGAACCACTCGCAGAGCCAGGACGGCAAGCCAAGAGAACTCAGCGTGGGGACCGTGCGGGGTAAGCGCCGTAAGAACCAGGTTTGGCCGCCGTCAATATCGGTGACGACAGCCACCCGGTAAAATATTCCGTGCTGGTGAAACCTGAACGTATTACAGGAAAAGCTTGCCCTCTCAATCAACTCTTTCGCCAAGAGCAAAGGAAGATCCTTGGTTTCTTCCGTGCAATCCGGCGGCATCGTGACAAGCTGTTGCCCGGTTTCAGGGCATCCTTTCAAACGAGCCGTTCCATCAGGGAATACAATCAAATCCGTAAAAGACAAATCGGAAAGCATACTACTACCTCGCGGTAAAAATGATGCTGTTGGAGGAGCTGTTGCAAGCGGAAGCAACTGAAGCGACACTACCGCCGCTAACATCTGTTCCATTCACGGAAACACTGGTCCATGCATCGCTTTGAAAAAGCGAAAGCTTCGTGCAGGCGGCGTTCGGAATGCCATCAACGGAAATGGTATAGGTGTTGGAAGCTCCGGCAGCTAAGGTAATTGCCCCGCCGTATGGATTTTGAAGATTTGAACCTTTGACAAATTGTTGGGGAACGCAACCGGCCGCTTGGGCCACGGTATTGGTTAATCCGGTGTAGTCGGATGCACCGGAAAAAAGCTGTTGAATGTTCATTCGCAAGGAGATAATATTTTGCTCCATATTGCTGAGTTTGGCGTGGTTGTACCCGGCGTTCACGCCTGCTGCAGCTCCAGCCAGAATGACCAACCCGATTAAGACACCA
>JADFXV010000086.1 GCA_015233395.1 Desulfovibrionaceae bacterium | reverse complement strand
CGACGGCCGCCGCCTGAACCTGTCCGCCGCGATCCACGGCCTGCACGCCGCCGTCCTGACCGGGACGGGCGACAAGGCCTGCGCGTCCTGCCATCCGGCCGATCCGAAAGGCGCGACCCGGGCCTATCGCGGCGTCCACCAGGCGAACGGGCTCGGCTGCGCCGACTGCCACGGCGGCATGGACGATTTCGCGCTGAGCCTTTTGCGCGGCGAACAGTCCGCCGGCAAGGCCGCCGCCGCCGGGCTCATGGCCAATCTGACCCCGCGCGCCGCTCCCGCGGATACGATCAACCCCCGCTCGCCCTGGACGGGTCAGCCCGACTGCCTGACCTGCCACGCCGGCTTCGGGCGCGGCGGCTCGGGCGCGGACTCGGGATTTAACGTCTGGACCAAAAACGGCGAGGAACTGTTCGCCCGGCGCCGCGACGAAATGCAGGCCGTGGCCTGCGCCGCCTGCCACGGCGCGCCGCACGCCGAATACCCGGCGCAAAATCCCTACGGGGAGAACCGCGACAACATCCAGCCCCTGCAATACCAGAACCTGGCCGCCCCGCTCGGCGCCAAGGGCGGCTGCGTCGCCTGCCACACGGCGCGGATGGACGTCAGCGCCCACCACCCGCTGCCGGAGTCGTAAATCTGCAATTAGATATGCATGGACCCGCGCCACGCTGGAAATCCGAAATTGTAAATCCAACGTCTTGCCGGACGCATGTCCGGCAACGGCATGAAAATTTCCCGCCTGCGCAAAAGCCGAAAAAAACCCAACGGGGTTTTCACTCCGGACGCGTCTTTCCTCAATCGATCCGGTAGTGGCAGCCGATGGATTGCTTGTTGCGCATGGCCGCGAGCGTGATGAGGTAGGCGGCCTGGCAGCCGTGGAACAGGTCCACGATGGGCTTGGAGAGCGGGGTTTCGCGGTAGAAGTCGTGCAGGTGGCGGTTCTGGTCGCGCAGGTCCTCGAAGGCCCGCTTCAGGCGCGAGCTGGTGCGGTGGATACCGACGTAGTTCCACATGGTGTTCCTGATCGTGGCCCAGTCCTGGGCGATCAGGGCCTGGTCTTCGTTGTTGTCGCGGCCCGGGGCGACCCAGTCCGGGATCGAGTCCTTGAGCCTGCGGCCGTGCGCCGCCCGGCCGGCGCCCACGCGCCGGGCGATGTCCTGGCCGGCGCCTTGCCCCCAGACCAGGCATTCGAGCAGCGAGGTGCTGGCCATGCGGTTGGCCCCGTGCAGGCCGGTGCAGGAGCATTCGCCCACGGCGTAGAGGCGTTCGAGCGTGGTGCGGCCGCGTTCGTCCACCAGCACGCCGCCGCAGAAATAGTGCGCCGCCGGGACCACGGGAATGGGCTTGACCCCGATGTCCACGCCGATTTCCAGGCATTTGGCGGCGATGGCCGGAAAGCGTTCGCGCACGCGCGCGACGTTCGTGGCGTCGAGATAGACGCAGTCCTCGCCGGTTTGCAGCATTTCGTCGAGAATGGCCCGGGTGACGACGTCGCGAGGGGCCAGGTCCAGGCGCGGGTCGTGGCGGGCCATGAAGGCCTCGCCCCGGGAATTGACCAGCCGGGCGCCCTCGCCGCGCATGGCCTCGCTGATGAGGAATCGCCGCTGCTCGCGCAGGAAGAGCGCGGTCGGGTGGAACTGGATGAATTCCTCGTTTAGGCTCTTCACCCCGGCGCGGTAGGCCATGGCCAGGGCCGAGCCGATCGACGGGCGCGAATTGGTGGTGTGCAAAAAGATCTGGCCCACGCCGCCGGTAGCCAGGACGGTGAAGTCGGCCAGGACGGTTTCCACCGTGCGCTCGTGGTCGTTGAAGACGTACGCCCCGGCGCACTGGTTGGCCAATTGGTATTTGAATTCCAACAGTTTGGCCTGGTGGTGCGAGGTGAGCAGGTCCACGGCCGTGCGCCGGGTCAGGACGGTGATGTTCGCATTCGCCCGCACGAGCCCGGCCATGGCGTTCATGATGGCCGCGCCGGTCTGATCGGCGGCGTGTATGATGCGGCTGACGCTGTGGCCGCCTTCCTTGGTCAGGTGAAGGCCGCCGCCGGCGGCGGCGTCGAAGGGCACGCCCGCTTTGCCGATGAGCAGTTCGCGCACGCTGGCCGGGCCGTTTTTGGCGATGTGGCGCACGGCCCGGAGGTAATTGTATCCGGCGCCGCAGGCCAGGATGTCCTTTTCCAGCAGGCGCGGCGAATCGCCGGAGCCGGTGTAGACGATGCCGCCCTGGGCCAGGGGGCTGTTGCCGCCGGTCAGTTCGCCGCCCGAGGTGAGCAGGGTCACGGCCAGGCCTTTTTCGGCCATGGCCAGGGCGGCCGAACAACCGGCCAGGCCCGAGCCGATCACCAGCGCCTGGGTGTGCATGCGCGTGCAGGTCATGAAGGGCGCGTCCTTATCGCAAGCCGGCCGCGCGGCAGGCGTTAAGCATTCTCGTTAAGGCCAGCCTGGCCGGTTCGCGGACGTCCGGGCCGACCGCGACCGGGGTTTCCCGGTCCAGGTCGTCAAGCTGCCGGGCGAGTTTTTCCTCGGTGATCTTGGCCATGTTGGAGCAGCCGCGTCCCATCAGGGGCACGATGGTTTTGACCCCGGCGTATTTTTTCGCCAGCCTCGCGACCATGTTGATCTCGGTGCCGACGGCCACCGTCCTGCCCGCCGGGGCGGCTTCGCAATAGCCGATGATGTGCGAGGTCGAGCCGCAGGAGTCGGCGGCGGCCACGACCTCGGGCGAACATTCCGGATGCACGACCACCAGCGCCCCGGGATGCTCGGCGCGAAAGGCCGCGATGGCGGCGGGCTTGATGCGCGAATGGATGACGCACTGGCCGGGCCAGATCATGACGTCCTTGCCGGCCAGGCGCGCCGTGTCGATGGTCCGGCCCCGGGAGAACACGTCTAAAACCTGGCGGCGGCCGGCCGGGACGCCAAGCGCGTCGCAGGTGTTGCGGGCCAGGTTTTGGTCCGGCAAAAAGAGCACGCCCTCGCCTTGGGCAAGCGCCCAGGCGACCATGATCCGGGCGTTGGCCGAGGTGCACACCGAGCCGCCGTACCGGCCGCAGACGGCCTTCACCTCGGCCTGGGAATTGACGTAGGTCAGGGGGATGACCCGGCGGCCTCCGGCCCGCAGGCGCTTAATCACCGCCGCGACCAGCGGGGCCGGAGCCATGTCCGAGAGCACGCAGCCCGCCTTGGGATCGGGGATGAACACGTTTTGGCCGGGTTTGGCGAGCACGGCCGCGGTTTCGGCCATGAAGGTCACGCCGCAAAAGACGATGCTCGAGGCGTCAAGCCCCTCGATGCGGCTTGAGAGCTCAAGGGAATCGCCGGCGAAATCGGCATGGCGGTAAACGTCGTCGCCTTGGTAGTGATGGGCCAAAATGGCCAGGTCGCCGCCAAGCGCGGCCTTGGCTGCAACGATGCGGTCGTAAGGCGAAGCGTCCATGAACCTACCCTGAAATGCGCATGCTGAAGTCGGCGGCCGGGGCGGAATGGGTGATGCGCCCGACCGAGATGAAGTCCGCCCCGAGTTTGGCCAGCTCGCCGATATTGGCAAGCGTCACGCCGCCGCTGATCTCGGTTTCGATGCCTGGCGGGATTACGGCCAGGGCCTGGCGTATCGTCTCCTCGCCCATGTTGTCGAACATGATGCGGCCCGGGCGCTGGGCCACGGCCTCACGCACTTCGGCTAAGTCGCGGCATTCGATTTCCAGCGCGATTTGCGCGAGCCGGTCCGCATCCGGTCCCTGGCGCAGCGCCCGCGCGGCCGGGCCGATGCCGCCGGCCCGGTCGAGGTGGGTGTCCTTGAACATGAGCATGTCTTCGAGGCTCAGGCGGTGGTTGCATCCGCCGCCGGCGAGCACGGCGTATTTCTCCGGATAGCGCAGGCCGGGCAGGGTTTTCCTGGTGTCGAGCAGGCGGGTTCTGGTTTTGCCCATGGCCAGGACGTAGCGCCTGGTCAGGCTGGCGACGCCGCTTAAGTGCGTCACGTAATTGAGGATAACCCGCTCGGCTTGAAGCAGGTTCAGGGCCGGGGCGCAGATTTCCGCGACCACCTGGCCAGGGGCGACGCTCTGGCTGTCGGCGCAGGCCAGCTGGACCTCGCGGTCGCCCAGGCCGTCGCAGCGCGCGAGGATCAGCGCGATCAGCGGGCCGCCGGCCAGGACCGCGTCCTGTTTGGCCACGATCGCGGCCCGCGCCCGGTCGGCGGGACCGAAAACGGCCAGCGAGCTTTCGTCGCGGCCGTCCTCGGCCAGGGCCAGATCGAGGCCGCGCAGCAGAAAGTCGCGGGCGCGCCCGGTGAAGAAGCGCTCGAAGAGTTCGTTGTGCATGGGGGTCTACGGGCTTAGGCTCCCGGGGCGAAGCTCCCGGGAAAAAAGCCTAGGCCACCTGGCCCGGCTCGAAGCCGATTTGGATGATCGCCTGGCGGATCAGTTCGGAGTCGACCGGGGTTTTCTCCTCGAACGTAGCCAGGCCTTTTTCCAGGCTGACCGAGACGCTTGCGACGCCGGGCACGGCCGCCAGCGCCTTGGTGACGCTCGCTACGCAGTGGTTGCAGCTCATGCCCTTGACGGGGACGGTTTTCATGGCGTTCTCCGGTGCGGATTACCGCGGGTTTAGACCCACGAGGCGTGGTATCTGGCGAAGATGACGGCCAGCAGGCCGCTGACGGCCAGGCCGGCGAGGATCAGGCTAAGCGCGACCAGGGCCAGGACCGGCGCCCAGCCGTGAACCCCGCCCGCGTCCATGCATTCGCCCCGGATGTCCTGGCCGGGAAAGGCCTGCTTGAGCGACGCGATGGCCGAGCGCGCGCGGCGGTAGTAGAGATAATATCCGGTTACGCCGCAGGCGAGGTGCGCAAACAGGGCGACCTGGGGCCGCAGCGACACGATGAAGGCCAGGACGGCCCAGAGATACATCTTGCGGTAGAGCAGCCACCAGGGGGCGAAGAAAAAGGCCGGCCAGTGCCAGGTGGGGGTAAAAGACCCGCCCAGCGCGTCAAAGCGCGCGAACCGGGCGAGATAGGCCCGCCGGCGCTTGATGACGAAGGCTTCGTATTCCCCTGGCTCGATGGCGTCCATGGCGTGTGGTTATTGTTCGTCCAGCCAGCGCGAGGCGGCGGCGAAGTCGAGGGTTCCGGCGTAGATCGCCCGGCCGGTGATGACTCCGGCCAGCCCCTTGGAGGCCAGGGGCGCGAGGGCCTGCACGTCGGCGAGCGCGCTTACGCCGCCGGCGGCGATGACCGGAAGCTCCGTGGCCGCGAGCAGGCGCGTGAGAGCGGCGATGTTGACGCCGGACTGCATGCCGTCGCGGCTGATGTCGGTGTACACCAAAAAAGCGGCCCCGGCCCCGGCCACGCGGGGCAGGACGTCGTGAACGGTCAGGCCGCTGTCCTCCACCCAGCCCTTGGTCTTCAGGCGCCCGTCCACGGCGTCGAGCGAGACCCCGATGCGGCCGGGATAGGCCGCGCACAAGGCGGCGAAGACTTCCGGCGCGGCAAGCGCCATGGTGCCGACGATAAGGCGGCTGACACCGGCGCGCACGTACGCCTCGGCGGTTTCAAGGTCGCGCACGCCGCCGCCGAGTTGGACCGGAATGCCCACGTCGGCGCAGATGCGCGCGATGAGGTCGAAATTGCGGGGCAGGCCGCTGAACGCCCCGTCCAGATCCACCAGATGCAGCCATTTGGCCCCCTGGCCGGCCCAATGCCGGGCCATGGCCCCGGGATCGTCGGAGAACACTGTCACCTGGTCGGCCAGACCCTGGCGCAGGCGGACGCACTGGCCGTCCTTGATGTCCACGGCGGGAAATAAAATCACAGGCCCATTTCCTTGACGCCCTTGCGGATGGCTTCGCGGGCGAGATCCATGGCCGTGACCCACTTGCCGCCCCGGTCCATGAATTTTCTGATTTCCAAGATGTTGTCGGTCAGGGCCTGCTGCTCTTCGTCGTAGTGGAAGTGCCGGTAGAGGCCGCCGGTTTTCACGTCGATCAGGTACAGGTCGAGGATGACCTTGGCCGGCCGGTCGGCCCCGCCCGGGCTGCCGACGCGTTCGCGGTAGAGCACGGCCTGGGGCACGAGGATGTAGTCGGCCTTGGCGCATTTGCCGACGGCGGACCAATACTGGCGCACCGAGCCCCGGGTTTCGCTCGTGTCGCGCTGCGTTTTGGCCAGGCATTCCTTGACCCGGCCCGGCGGCAGAAAAATCTTGTTGGTCAGCTGGGACAGGGAGCTCGCAAGCGCCTCGTCCATTTCGGCCAGGACGGCGCCGTCGACAGACCCGGATTCCGGCGACAGCATGCCGGCCGGAACCTCCGAGGACTGGCTGGGATTAACGAACGGCGCGGCCGCGAACGTCGCTTCGGAGGTGATCGTGGCCGGGGGGCTGACCTTGGCGCAGGAAGCGGCGCAAAGCGTCAGCGCGACAGCCAGGGCAAGCGCGGCGGCGAGAGTGCAATAACGCGATTTCATTCAAGACTCCCCTTGGTGCTGGGAACGCCCGCGCGGCGCCTGGTTATGGCCTGGCGCAAAGCCAGCCCCAGGCCTTTGAAGGCCGATTCCAGCAGATGGTGTCCGTTTTGTCCGTAGGCGAAGCGGATGTGCAGGTTGAGCTTCGCGCCCTGGGCCAAGGATTTGAAAAATTCCCTCCAGAGGTCTTTTTCCTCGCCGGCGATCTGCGCGGGCAGGACGGCGTCGTCGTAAACCAGATAGGGCCTGCCCGAGAAGTCGAGCGACACGTCGGCCAGGGCCTCGTCCATGGGCACGCGGGCCCAGCCGATCCGGGCGATGCCGGCGCGGTCGGAAAGGGCCTGGGCCACGGCCTGGCCGAGCGTAAGCCCGATGTCCTCCAGGCTGTGGTGGGCGTCGATCTCCAGGTCGCCCTTGCAGGAGAGCGTCAGGTCGATCTCGGCCCAAAAGGCGGTCAGGGTGAGCATGTGGTCGGCAAAACCGACTCCGGTGGAAACGTCGGCGACGCCCGCTCCGTCCAGGTCGATCGCGACGCGGACGTCGGTCTCCTTGGTCGTGCGGGCCACGGTGGCGCGGCGCGGGCTCATGTCGTCTCCTTGGCCGTTTTTGCGGGAGTCGCGGGGCCCGCCGGGGCCGCCTCGGCGACGCCGGGCGCGCCGGCTTCGGCCGGTTCGTCCGGTTCGGCGGATACGGCCGCCGGGGCCGCTTCGCCGGTCTCGGCGTCGGTTTCGTCCGGGGCGCCCGGGGCTTCGGCCGGTTCGGCCAATTCGGCGGTCTCGACGGCCAGTTCGCTTTCCGCGCTGGCTTCGGCCTCGGCCCTGGCCGGCTCTTCCTCGGGGAAGAGCTCCTTCATGGCCTCGGCCTTGCGTTTTTCCAGATCCGCGCGCTCGAATTCGATTTCAAAGGAGCGCTTGACCTCGTGGGTCATGCCGCGCAGCTGGGCCATGAACTTGCCGAGCTTGGCCATGATTTCTGGCAGGCGTTCGGGCCCGACCACGATCAGGGCCACGATCATGATGATGATAAATCCCGAGGAATCGATGCCGAACATCCCTCACCCTCTTGCGTATCCAAGCCAGGGCGCGCCTTGCCGGCGGCCCCGGGTTACTTCCGTTCGCGGGTCATTCCCATTCGATCGTGGAGGGCGGCTTGGAGGAGATGTCCATGACCACCCGGTTGACGCCCTTGACCTCGTTGATGATCCGGCTTGAGATGCGGGCCAAAAGCTCGGCCGGAACCCGGGACCAGTCCGCGGTCATGGCGTCGAGGCTGTCGACGATGCGCAGGGCGATGACGTGCTCGTAAGTCCGGCCGTCGCCCATGACGCCCACGGTTTTCAGCGGCAACAGCACGGCGAAACCCTGCCAGACCTTGCGGTACCAGTCGGCGGCGACCAGTTCGGCGGTGACGATGCGGTCGGCGGCGCGCAGGATGGTCAGGCGTTCCGGGGTGACTTCGCCGAGCACCCGGATGGCCAGTCCCGGCCCGGGGAAGGGGTGGCGCCAGATGACGAAGTCGGGCATGCCCAGTTCGAGCGCCACCTTGCGCACCTCGTCCTTGAAGAGCTCGCGCAGGGGTTCGATCAGGGCCAGATTCATCTTTTCCGGCAGCCCGCCCACGTTGTGGTGGCTCTTGATGACCGCCGAGGGGCCTTTGAAGGACACCGATTCGATCACGTCCGGGTAGAGCGTTCCCTGGGCCAGGTATTTGACGCCCGGGATGGATTTGGCCTCGCGGTCGAAGACCTCGATGAAGGTGTGGCCGATGATCTTGCGTTTCTGCTCCGGGTCGGTGACGCCTTTGAGGCGCGACAAAAAAAGCTCCGATGCCTGGACGTACTTGAGATTGAGGTCGAAATGCTCGCGCAGGTAACTCGCGACTTCCTCGCCTTCGCCCTGGCGCAGCACCCCGTTGTCCACGAAGATGCAGTGCAGGCGCTTGCCGATGGCCCGGCCGAGCATGACCGCCACGACCGTGGAGTCGACGCCCCCGGACAGGGCGCAGACCACGCCGTCGCCGCCGATCTTTTCGCGCAGGGCCGCAATCTGGGTCTCGACGAACGAGGCCATGGACCAGCCGGTTTTCAGCCCGGCGACCCGGAACAGGAAATTGTGCAGGATGCGCGTTCCTTCCTCGGTGTGGGCCACCTCGGGATGGAACTGCACGGCGTAGATGCGCCGGGCCTCGTCGGCCATGGCGGCCACGGCCACGGACTTGGTGCGGGCGGTCACGGTGAACCCGTCCGGAGCGCGCAGCACCTGGTCGCCGTGCGACATCCAGACCGTGTGCGCGGCGAGCGCGTCCAGGCCCTCCCACAGGAGGCTGCCGGCAGTCAGCGTCAGTTCGGCGCGGCCGTATTCGCGGTCCGTGGCGGCGGCGAGCTGCCCGCCGGGCAGGGCGTGCCCGAGCAATTGCATGCCGTAGCACACCCCGAGCACGGGTACGCCAAGCGACAGAAGCTGCGGGTCCAGACCCGGGGAATCGGCGTCGCCGACGCTGGCCGGTCCGCCGGAGAGAATCACCGCGCCGGGCGCGAGCGCCCGGATGGCGTCGATGCCCACGTTGCAGGGATGGATTTCGGAATAGACTCCGGCCTCGCGCACCCGTCTGGCGATCAGTTGGGTGTATTGCGAGCCGTAATCGATGATGACGACGGCGCCTTGGTGGTTCATGCCGGGTAGCTCGTCCTTAGGTTTGCGATTGCGGCGCGCCCGGGGAAAACGTCCCCTCGCGCCAATCGCCGAGAATATCAGGTCCGCTGAAAATGGCAAGGCCGCGGGCCGGGGGTTCCGGCGGCGCCGCCGCTGGACCGTCGCGCCCCAATCGTGTACATATTCCGGTGGAATTTTGAAAAGCGCATCAAACGCACGATTGCCGTCAACCCGGCCCGGGTGGGGTCCATGATCGCGTTGAGTCTGCTTTTATCTTCCCGAAAACAAGGTCGCGGAGCATGACCGGCGATTCCCTGCCCTCGCCCGAAGCCCTGAAGCAGGCGATCGTGCGCCACAACCAAGGCGACACGGCCGGGGCCGAGGAGGTCTACCGCAAGGTGCTCGCGGTGGATCCCAACAATTTCCAGGCCCTGCGCCTTTTTGGCCTGCTGCTCCGGGGCAAAAGGGAAAACCGCCGTTTCGCCCGGCCCCTGCCCGAAGCCGGCAATCCCCGGCTCAAGAAGGCCGCGGTGGTCATCCCCACCTTCAACCGGGCCGAACTGCTGGAACGCTCCCTGGAATGCTACGCCGCTCAGAGCATGACGGACTTTGAACTCATCATCCTCGACGACGACTCCACGGACCGCACTCCGGACTTGGTCCTGAGCTGGCAACGGCGCCTGGACGTAAAATACATCCGCCTGGCCAAACCCGAAGGCGTGGCCTGGCGCGACGGGGCGGCCATCATCAACCTCGGCATACGGGCCAGTTTCGCGCAACTGATCCTGTGCACCCACCCGGAGGTCATGCCCGGCAACCGGGCCCTGGAACTGTCCGTGGCCGCCCTTGAGAACAAGGCCTACATCTGCTGCAAGCCCTACTATCTGACCGTTGACCAGCAGCGGGCCATAGACAGCGTCGATTGGCGCCCAAGCCGCTTGGCCGTGCGCGAACTGCCGGGATTCTACGACGGTCCCCACGCCCTGGACCATCCCATGTTCCACCCCGCCAACGTGGAGCGGGCCGACACGTTCGAGTCCTGGGTTTTCGGAGGCATGTCCCGGGAGACTTGGCGCTGGTTCGGAGGCTTCACCGAACAGTCCGCCTGGGGAGCCCCGGACATCACCTTCCATAAGCGCCGGGTTTTTTTGGGCATAAAAAACATCACCTTGAAGGACGCCGACAGCTATTGCGTGCATCAAAATCACGACCAGACCCGGGCCGCGGCGCCCCGGGACATGGACGAATGCTTCCGCAATGTGCCCGGCTTCGAGGAATTGGATCAGGCCGTGGAGCACAATCTGTGGTGACGATTTCGGCCGCAAGCCGGTCTGCAAAAAACTTTACAAGCCAATCGCCCACGGGATATTCAAAAGCCGCGATCCGTTGCGCCTGAAACAGCCCGGCCGTTTATCGCCGGGCGCGCGGGAAGGAAGAAATTTTTCGCGCCCGTTGACGCCGGAATGAAATTCCAACGGACGCAGCCCTTTGGCCGCCGGAGGCTTTCCGTGACCCCTACCTCGCCCTGACCCATGCTCGCCACCGTCACCACCGCCGCGCTGCTCGGCATCGACGCCTACACCGTCGGCCTGGAGGTCGATTTTTCGCGCCAGGGCCTGCCGACCTTCACCATGGTCGGCCTGGCCGAGGGCGCGGTGCGCGAAAGCAAAGAGCGGGTGCTGGCGGCGTTGAAAAACAACGGGTTTGAGAGGATATTATTTTTATATAAAATAATCTTTTTATTACAGTAAGTTGAAAAAAATGAACCGGGATAGAAAGACTAGATGTAAAAGATATGTAAAAATAAAAAATCGTGGGTTTTCAATATTTTTACCTTTTATATCAGGGTGTTATCTGGCAAAAACTATTCATTTTTTGATTGTGTCAAAAGAGGAAAGAGTCTGACTCGTTTTTCACAATAACCAGTAAATCTCAATCAGAGATAGAAATATCGGAATCCCAGTCAACACAGAAGAATCCTCCTTGGACCAGAGACGAAGTCTTACTCTGTCTTGACCTCTACTTCAAACTTGACCCAGGAAAGGTGTCTGTCAAAACATTTGATTTCACCTTGACAAACGAAAACTTGAGTTTCACAAAAAACTGTCAGTCAAAGTATACCATTTTCGACACGCCTTCCGACGCCGCAAACCCGCATCCCACCGTGTCAAAAAAGGTCTATTTTTAATTGTTGACACAAATTACAATATGGTCTAGTATTTGGTTGACACTTTGAAATAGGAGTCAATCATGGCCGACGAGCACAAGGGGCAGCGTATCGGATACCTGCGAGTGAGCGCCGCTGACCAAAACACCCACCGCCAGCTTGACGGCGTTGAGCTTGACCGAACCTTCGAAGACAAGGCTTCGGGCAAGGACACCAACCGTCCGGCATTACGAGAGGCGCTGGGCTACGTCCGCGAAGGCGACGTATTGATTTGCCATTCGATGGACCGGCTGGCCCGAAGTCTTGTGGATCTCTTAAGTTTGGTTAAGGATTTGACCGGGCGGGGGGTCGCGGTCGAGTTTCACAAGGAAAAGCTGACTTTCACGGGTGAACCCAACCCAATGCAGGAGTTGCAGCTTGGCGTTATGGGCGCGGTGGCGCAGTTCGAACGGAGCATGATTAAGGAGAGGCAAGCCGAAGGCATCCGAGCCGCACAGGCTCAAGGCAAGCACCTAGGCCGGGCTCCTAAGCTGACTGCCGACCAGGAGGCGCAAATTGACGCTCGCGCTGCCTCTGGCGAAGACAAGTCAGCTCTTGCTAAGGAATTCGGCATTAGCCGGGCCTCGGTCTACAACGTGATTGCGCGGCAAAAGAAGCCCGCGCCGGTGGCAGCGCCGAAACGGGAAGAAGTTCCAGCGCAAAGCGTCGAGCACACCACGCCTAGTTTTGTTGAATTGGAATCTGAGGGAGGTAAGCCGAAAACGAGGGAGTTGCTGATGCCGAAACTTGATAAATTTCAAACTGAAAAATGCAAAATCCATTTAGAACCCACCGTTGAATTTGAGGATGACTAAAAATTTGTCGGCAGCGATCAAACAATCCTGGCTCGGTAGTCGGTTTGATTGGGATGTTTGAAAACAGTGAGTGGAGAGTGTCTGTTTAAGATGGGCTGCGGCCATGTTTTGACGAATCGTTATATATTTATTTAGTGTTTAATAAGAGGCCCATGAAGACCCCAAGCAATTGTGAAATTGAAGCTGGCACCCGTCTGAGCAAAAAACATGTTCGGATGGCCTTGGCCGGAATAACGGAGATTTCTGCTTCGATTCATCGAATTAAGTTGAGTTTAGACGGAATCGAACGAGACCGTATTTACTCAGTCATTGGCAACAGAAGGACACATGAAAACAAACACAATAATTCTGGCGGGGCGAGTGGTTACAGAAAAGTATCCTATGATCATAAATTTAAAGACCTCATTATTACTTTGTATAGAGATCCAGTTGATACAAATTGGCCATATTATATGCTTGCAATAACTAATCACACCCAAAATGACCTT
>JADFXV010000085.1 GCA_015233395.1 Desulfovibrionaceae bacterium | reverse complement strand
AGGGGTCCAGGGGAAACTTTTTTGCAAAAAAGTTCCCCCTGGTCTTTTCTTACGGCTGCATTTCGGCCCAGCGGATCAGGCCCAGCGAATGCGGGTCGAGCAGCAGGGGGTGGTGCGGCAGGATGCGCACGGTGAAGCCGAAGCGGCCGGCTTCGGCGGCCTTGGCCGAGCCTTTGTACACGCTCCAGCCGTCCTGGCCGGTTTTGGCCAGTTGCATCACGGAGGTTTCGCGTTGGGCGAAATTCCCTTCGTAGTCCACCGGTCCGGAGTAGATTTCCACCTGCACGTCTTCGGGCCGGATGCCGTTTAAGTATATTTCGGTGGTGATCTCCACCGGTTCGCCGACGTGGATTTGTTGCATATCGGCGGAGGCGACGCCGCGGATGACGATGCTGCTCCACTTGGTCATCATGTCCATGCGCCAGGAGGCCAGGTCCTTGGCGGCGGCGTAATCGTTCACGACCAGGCGGTTGTAGTTTTCCAGCGCCGGGACGTAGGCGATGCGGGCGTAGTCTTCGACCATGCGGTGCGAGTTGAAGACCGGGCTTAGGGTCGCGAGCGCGGCCTTCATTTTTTTGATCCAGGCTCTGGGCAGGTTGCCGTGTCCCCGGTCGTAGAAGGTCGGGATGACTTCGTTTTCCAGGACATTGTAGAGCGTTTGGCTTTCGACGAAGTCCTGGTAGGCGGGGTCGTCGTATTCCTCGCCCTGGCCGATGGCCCAGCCGATGGAGTTGTCCGGCCGCCAGGCTTCGGCCCACCAGCCGTCGAGCGTGCTCAGGTTGAGCACGCCGTTGGCCATGGCCTTCATGCCCGAGGTGCCGCAGGCTTCCAGGGGCCGGCGCGGGGTGTTGAGCCAGACGTCGCAGCCCTGGACCAGGTAGCTGGCGACGTCCATGTCGTAGTCTTCGAGAAAGACCAGGTTGTGCCGGCATTCCAGGGTGGAGCAGAGCTGCACCAATTGCTGGATGATTTTTTTGCCTTCGTTGTCCTGGGGATGGGCTTTGCCGGCGAAAATGAACTGGATGGGCCGGGGCGCGTCGCGCAGGATTTTGACCATCCGTTCCTGGTCTTGCAGGAGCATGTTGGCGCGTTTGTAGGTGGCGAAGCGCCTGGCGAAGCCGAAGGTCAGGGCCTGGGGGTCGAGGACTTCCTCGGCGATCTGCAGTTCGCGGCGTTTGGCGCCCCGGGCGACGAGCTGTTCGTGCAGGCGGGCGCGCACGAAGTCCACCAGGCGTTCGCGCAGCCGTTCGTGGGTGCGCCAGAGTTCGGCGTCCGGGATGGCTTCGGCCTGGCCGAAGACGCGCGGGCAGTCCGGATCTTCGCGCCAGTTGCCGCCGAGATACCGGTCGTAGAGCGCGGCCACGTCGTGGGAGACCCAGGTGGGCACGTGCACGCCGTTGGTGATGGCGCCGATGGGCACGTCCTCGGCCGGGTATTGCGGCCAGACGCGCCGCCACATGGAGCGCGAGACCGCGCCGTGGAGCTTGGAGACGCCGTTGTTGAAGCGCGAGAGCCGCAGCGCCAGGACGGTCATGCAGAAGGGTTCGGATTCGTTGCGCGGGTCTTCGCGTCCCAGGGCGAGAAAGACCTTGAAGGCCAGGCCCAGTTTGCGGGCGTATTCCTCGAAATAGGGGGCCATCAGTTCCGGCGGGAAGCGGTCGTTTCCGGCCGGGACCGGGGTGTGGGTGGTGAACACGCTCGAAGAGGCCACCAGTTCCAGGGCGGCTTCGAAGGAGAGCTTGTTGACCTCCATGAAGTTGCGGATGCGTTCCAGGCCGACGAAGGCCGAGTGGCCCTCGTTCATGTGGATGACCTTGGGGCGCAGGCCGAGCGCCGCCAGGGCGCGGATGCCGCCGATGCCGAGCAGGATTTCCTGCCACAGGCGCATTTCCAGGCCGCCGCCGTACAGGCGCGCGGTGATCTGCCGGAAATGGGGCTGGTTTTCCGGGATGTTGGTGTCGAGCAGGTAGAGCGTGACCCGTCCGACCAGGACCCGCCAGATCTGGGCCAGGACCTTTTGATCGGCGAGTTCGATGGCCACGGTCAGGCGTTTGCCGCCCGCGTCCATGACCGGGGACATGGGCCGTTGCTCGAAGTCGGAGATGGGGTAGCGTTCCTGCTGCCAGCCGTCGGGCGTGAGATATTGGCGGAAGTAGCCCTGCTGGTAGCACAGGCCGAAGCCGACCAGGGGCAGGCTCAGGTCCGAGGCGCTTTTCAAGTGGTCGCCTGCCAGGATGCCGAGCCCCCCGGAGTAGATGGGCAGGCTGACGGAGATGCCGTATTCCAGGCTGAAATAGGCGACCACCGGCTCCTTGGTTTCCGCGGCCGGGAAGGGGATGGTGGCGGTTTTGCGGGAGAGGTAGCTGGTCAGCGACGCGCGCAGGGCGTTGACCCGTTCGACGAAGAAGTCGTCGGCGGCCAGTTCGGTCAGGGTCTTTTGGGGCAGCCGGTTCAGGAAGCCGACCGGGTTGCCTTGGCATTCGCGCCACAGGGCCTGGTCGGCCTGGGCGAAGAGGTCGCGGATGTCGTCGTTCCAGGCGAACCAGAAATTGTAGGCCAAGTCCCAAAGCGGCTTGAGTTTGGCCGGGAGTTTCGGGACGACGCTGTAGACGCGAAGCGGTTGCATGCAACACTCCTGGGAAGCGGGCCGTCTCCGGCCCGGATGTTTTCCTTGAAATCCCGGCGCACCGCAGGAAAACGGCCGGACGCGCTCGGCGTCGCGCCCGCGCGTCAAACCGCGAGACAAAACCGGGACTGCGCCGAAACCTAGAAAGAATTCGCCCTGAGCGCAATATAATTCTTTGGACCAGGCTTCGGGCCGCTTCCGGGGCGGCGCGGGGCGCGCTTTTTCGCGGAAATAGCTGGACAAAACCGGCGCGGGCGCTTAGAGTGCGTCCAGGCTATAGAATGAGTAGCGCACTTAGGGGGAACCATGTCGTTTGATTTCGCGGGATTGACCGTCCTGTTCGGCATCCTGGTCGTGGTCGGCTCGCTGATCGTGATTAAGTATCAGACCGAAGCCGCAAGCAAGGACGACGACCACGGTCATTAATCCTGGGAGCCGGCTCGCGCCGGTTCTTTCCGGCCTCGCCCCCGCCCGGGGATAGACGAGGGTTTCGCCTGTCCGGCGCGTCCGGATTTTGGCCGTGCTGGACTGCGTCCGGCGGCCGCTGCCCGCGAAATGCGTGGCGCCCTTTTCATTTCGCCTCTGAAATCCAAAACCACTGTTCTTTTCCCTGGGGGCTGCCGCCCCCGGCCCCCGCTTTCGGGCAAACGGGCGATTTGGACAAAGAAGGGCGATTCGTGAATCGCCCTCTTTCTCTTCGCCTTTGCGTCCCCGCTCGCTTCCGGTCCGGATCAGCCGCCCCGCAGGCGCCGCTTGTCGCCGACCCGCATGGTCAGCTTTTGCTTGTCGAAAAATTCCAGCAGCGGAATGGCGTATTTGCGCGACAGCCCGGTCAATTCCTTGAATTCCACCGGCCCGAGCTCGGCTGCGGTCTTGAAATAGGCGAGCACCCGCTCGGTCAGCCCGGCCACGGCGGAAGCGTCGAAATACATGTCCTCCTTGATCTTCAAAAGCAGTCCCTGGTCCAAGAGGACCTTGAACACCGGCGCGGCTTCGCGGGCGCTGGCGCCAAGCGGGCCGAGAACATCGGGGAGATTGGGCGGAGTCAGCCCGCCGGCCGCGTAGGCCGCAACGATGCCGGCGCGCATCGTGTCCTGGTCCGCGCCGAGCGTGGAGACGTGCCCGGGCAGGCGGATGATTTCGGCCTCGGCGGTCAGAGCGCCGGACTTGAGCAGGCGCTCGACCAGGAAATGAAAGAGCTTGGGGGCGATGCGCGCGCCGCCGGACGAGGCCAGCTCCGAGCGCGTAAGCCCCGGCTTGATCCGGTTTTTGGCGTGGAAGGCGGCCATGAAGGCCAGCAGGCGCTCGCTTAAGGACGCAAGCTGCTCCCCGTGGAGGAAAATCCGCGCCTCGCGGTCGAACTGGAACACCGCCTGCCTGGCGGACAGGTTCTGCAGCGCCTTGTCCAACTCCCGGCTCTCCAGGCCGGTCAGGACGAGCAGCCCGGGAAAACTCGCCCCCGCTTCCCCGGCCAAAGACAACTGGGCCAAAATAAGCTCCTCGGGCGCGGTCCCGGACAGGGCGGACAGAGCGGACAGGGCGGCAAGCTGCGCGCAATGGCGCTTGAGCGGCTTGGCCAGGGGACCAAGCAGCTTGCCGCCGGCCACGGTGCGCAGCGGCGAAAAGGATCGCAGCACGCAACGGTCGCCGAACACCCCGTTCATGGGCTCGGTGAAACGGACCTGGCAGACGCAGGCCTGGCCGGGTTCGAGCTTGTCGCGGTCGAGCAGGTGCAATTTGGCCAGCGCCTCGCGGCAGCCGTGGTGGAAATGCAGTTCGGTGCGGTGCTTAAGCGGCAGCGGCGACGAGGAAAGACACGAGAGCTCGATGTCCCAGAGCGTCGAGGGGAAAAGAGTCCCGGGCCGGGCCAGCACGTCGCCGCGCGCGACGTCGCCGACCTCCAGGCCCTGGAGATTGACCGCCGTGCGCTGCCCGGCCGCGGCCAGTTCGGCGGGCAGGCCGTGGACTTGCAGGTTGCGGGCCTTGGTGGCCAGGCCCCGGGGATAGACGGTCAGATCGTCCCCGGCCGCGATCCGCCCGGAAATGAGCGTGCCCGTGGCCACCGTGCCGTACCCCTTCATGGTGAACACGCGGTCAACCGGCAGCCGGACCAGGTCGGAGCGGCGCAGCGGCCTGAAACGCGCCGCCAAATCCGCCAAGGCGGCGGTCAAGACGTCCAGCCCCGCCCCGGTGTGGGCCGACACGGGAATCGCCTTGGCCCCGGCCAGAAACGTCCCGGACAAAAACGACCGCACGTCCTCGGTGACCATGTCGAGCCACTCCGGTTCGACTATGTCCGCCTTGGTCAAGGCCACCACGCCGCCGGAGATGCCGAGCAGCGAACAAATTTCCAGATGCTCCCGGGTCTGGGGCATGACGCCCTCGTCGGCGGCGATGGCCAGCAGGACGAAATCGATGCCGGCCGCGCCCGCGACCATGTTCTTGACGAAGCGCTCGTGGCCGGGAACGTCCACCACCCCGAGCCTCGCGCCGCCGGGCAACTCCATGAAGGCGAAACCGAGCTCGATGGTGATGCCGCGCTTTTTCTCCTCGGCCAGCCGGTCGCAGTCGATGCCGGTCAACGCCTTGATCAGCGTGGTCTTGCCGTGGTCGATGTGACCGGCCGTGCCCATGATAACCGGCATGAAAGACTCCCTTGAGCCAAGGGACTCCGCCCCTTGGAACCAAGCCCGGGGATTGCCCGCGAATACGCGAAGCAAGACCTTCGCAATTCGCGGGGAAACCCCCGCACCTGTGTATTCCTTACAAAAACTTCGGCAGGTATTTGAGCGCCGCGTAGACGGCGGCGGCTGCGGCCAGGGCGACCGGGACGGCGGCCAGCATGAGTTTGAGCGAGAAGCCCACGAGTTCGGCGTAGGGCACCTTGAAGCCGACCACGATCACGCGCGCCGGTTCGCCGTGATGACCGTCCAGGGTCGAAGGCCGGTCGTCGTCTCCGTCGTCCCCCGGACTTTGGGAGACGAACTCCAGGAGTTCGCTGGGATTGATGGGTTTGGCCACGGTGATTTCCTTGACCGGCGCGCGGCCGGGTTCTGGCGGTTCGCGTCCTGTTTCCCGGCGGCGTTCTCCGTAAGGACGAAGCCGCCGCTGTTGTTCCTAAGCGGCCTGCGCGGCCGATCCCCGAAAGGGCGCGGGAAAATGAAGACATTCGCCGCTTCCACTACTATAAAAGCCGGGCGCGGGCAATTGAGGCGCACCGAGGAGGCGGCGTGGCCGCGAACAGAATTTGGCTCATCCGGCACGGCCAAAGCACGTCCAACGTCCAGCAGCCGACCGAAGATCCCGGCTCCGCGCCGCTGACGCCGCTTGGCCGGGAGCAGGCGAAGCGCGTGGCGGCGATCTTTCCCGGCCCGCCGGACCTGGTGGCGGTCTCTCCCTTCCCGCGCGCGGCCATGACCGCAAAGCCGCTCCTGGACGCCTATCCCGGGACGGCCCGGGAAGTATGGCCGGTGCAGGAATTCACCTACCTGTCCCCGGAGCGCTACCGGGGCACGACCATGGCCGGGCGCAGGCCGATGGTGGCGGCGTACTGGGAGCGCCTCGATCCCGGGAGCGCCGAGCCCGGCGCCGAGTCCTTCGTCTCGTTCGCCGCCCGGGTGCGGGATTTTTTCGACCGGCTGCGCGGCCGGCGCGGTTTCACGGCGGTTTTCACCCACGGCCAGTTCATGCGGGGGGCGATCTGGTGGGCGCTTATGCGCCCGGCCGCGACCGGCGTGCGCGAGATGGCCCAATTCCGGGCCTTCCGGGAGGCGATCCGCCTGCCCAACGCCTCGGTGGCCGGCCTGCATTGCCGCGAGAACGGGAGTTTCTGCGTGGAGTCGATCGCCTGGGACCACCTGCCGCCGGATCAACTCACCGATTGACCGGGCTTGCGGCCGCCCCTGGCAAAATTTTTGAGGGGAGCCCGAGGGGAACTTTTTTTAAAAAGTTCCCCTCGGATCTTTTCTCAGTCCCCAGAATTGCGGCACACGAGCACGCCCGAGCCGATGGGGACGACGACGCTGTCCAGGCGCGGGTCGGCCAGGGCCGCCGGCAGGAAGGCGGCGACTTCGCTTGCGTGGCTGATGACGTTGTCCACGGCGATCAGGCCGCCGGCGACCAGGCGCGGGACGATGATTTCAAACAGCGCCGGGAGCAGGGAGCGTTCGGCGTCGAGGAAGCAAAAACCCAGGCGCGCGCGCCAGGGCAACAGCGCCAGCGCGTCGCCCTGGACGAGTTCGACGTATTCCCGAACGCCCGCGAGCCGGAAGGTTTCCCGCGCCAGTTCGGCCTTGCCGGGCGAGATTTCGTGCGTAATGAGCCTGCGGCCCACGGCCTTGCAGGCCAGCGACAGCCACAGCGCGGAATAGCCCGCGCTCGCGCCGACCTCGATCATGTCGCCGGCCGGGGCGTTCGCGGCCAGGATGGCCAGGAATTTGCCGGTCTCGGGCGGAATTTGGCGCAGCCGCAAGGCGTGGGCCGCGCCGTCCGAACGGTCGGCAGCGTCCATGGCTTCCAGCGCGGCCATGCGCTCGGCCATGGCCCGGGGCAGATCGTGGAACATAGGGCCTCCAGGATTAGGCGGCGTCAGCTCAATACCCCAAATCCTCGCCGCACAATTTGACGTGGATGCGGCCCTTGACGCGGCTGCCCTCGATGATCGTCCAGGCGTTGCAGATCTTGTCCTCGCTCGCGCACACGTGGCAGCGGCCGTCGGCCAGGCACGGGGTGTCGTGCTTGGGGTTGAAGGCCTTCAGACGCAGATTGTTCGCCGGAGCCGCCACCTGCCGGATGCGGGCCATGGCGCAGTCCAGGTCGCTTGCGACCTTGTTCATGCCGACAAGCAAAATGACCTTCTTCGGACCGAAAATCATGGCCGCGACCCGGTTGCCCACGCCGTCCAGATTGACCAGCCGGCCGTCCATGGTGACCGCGTTGGAACTGGCCAGCATGACGTCGGCGCTCAAGCCGGACCGCCGCAACGCCACGCCCTGCTCCGGAGTCAACTCGGGCAGGTAGGGATCGATCAGCGTCACCCCGGGCAAAGCCCCGATCCCGGCCCACAAACCGAGCTGGCCGATCGATTCCGAACCGCAACGGAACACCGTGCACGGACTCGGAATCATAGCCAAAATCTCCTGCTTGGCCTGGGCCGCGGTCGCGGCGTAACTGGCCTCGAAACGCCGGCGCTCAAACACCTTGATCAAATGCGCGGCGGTCTTCTCGCGATACAGCACGGTCGGCGCGTCCATGTCGTCCTCCTTTATGGCGCGTAGTCAAATCAAACCAGGGGCGCTGCCCCTGGACCCCGCCAGAGGAGGCGCTGCCTCCTCTGGACTCCTCCGCCGGGGGCGATGATCGCCCCCGGACCCCCACATCAGGGGCGCGGCCGTGTCCCCTGACGAGGGGGTCCGGGGGGCATCATGCCCCCCGGTGGGGTTTCCAAAGGGGCAACGCCCCTTTGGCCCCCGGAGGGTTTCTCCCTCTCCATCGCCGTCACGGCGGCGCCTGCCAGCCGGTCGACGCACCGGGCGGCGACGAGGCTGGCGGCGAGGGCGGTTGCGGCCACGGTCCAGAAACGCGGCCAGGAGGCAAGCGCGGCGAACAGTTCGCCGCAGTAGCTCAGGATCGGCTGGTGCGTCAGGTAGACCGAGTAGGACACGGCCGAGAGGGCGAGCAGGGTTTTGGAGCCGGCCAGTTTTTGGGGCAGCGGCAGGGCGAAGAGCGCGGCGAAGATGGCGAAGCACCAGGCCGCGCCGGTCAGGTGCGGCGCGGGCAGGCCGGGGACGGCGGCGCAGGCCAGGCTGACGGCCAGGGCGCAGGCGAGCAGGGCGGTCGTTTTGGCGTCAAGCGGCCAGGCCTTTTCCGGGGAGGCTTTCCAGAACGCCGCCATCGCCATGCCCATGGCGAATTCCGGCAGGCGCGCGGGCAGGTTGAAGGTGAACAGGAACGAGAAGGTTCCGGCCGTGTCCGGATAGGCGCGGCCGCAGGCTTTCACTATCTCGATCATGGGCCAGAACACGGCCCAGGAAAAGAGGCACAGCCGGAAGGGGCCGACTTTGAGGTGTTGCAGCAGGCGCACGAGCCAGGGGAAGACGAGGGTGAACTGCACGAGCAGGCCGAGCCACCAGTAGGCGGCGATATTGGACATGAAGGCCTGGTATTGGAAGGTTTGCAGGAAGACCAGGCGCGAGGCGAGCGAGGCGAGCAGGCCGGCCAGGTCGGTCTGGCGGAAGACCAGGGCGGAAATCGCGGTGAAGGCCAGCAGGCAGATGTAGTATTGCGGGCAGATGCGGGCCAGCCGTTTTTTCAGGAAGGACCAGGGCACCGGGGGCGGCGCGGGCGAGGGGCCGGCGAAGGGCAGGGTCATCAGAAAGGCGGTCATGACGTTGAAGATGACCACGCCCAGGGCCAGCGACTGCATCGTGGCGTCGAGCAGGCCGCCGGCGAAGGCCTGTTTGGCGGCGTACTGGCCGTTCCAGAAATGGTGCAGGAAGATGCCCAAGGTGGCCAGCACGCGGATGACGTGGATCTGCGGGATGTCTTTTTTCATGGAACCCCCGCAGGGCCATGACAGGCCCCGGCCCCGGGGTCAAGTTGCGGTCCGCTTGGGCCGGGCAGCAAGACTGAAAATTAGAGATGGACTTGCAAAAAAAGTGGTTTTTTTAACGCCTCCGGCGGCCAAAGGGCTGCGCCCTTTGGAATCCCTCATCATTTTCATGAGGCGCTTTGCCGTATTGCGAGGGCGATGCGTGGAATCGCCCCGTGCGCTCCGTCCTTGCGAAGCGCAAGACTGAAAATCAAAACTATTTCTTCTCCATCAAACTGAAATATTAACTTAAAATTCTTGCCCGGGATTGCCTGGCCAGGACAACCCCCAAAATATTCGCCTCCCGGCCGAAAAGACTTTGACAATCATTCTCAATCGTGTTACGTTTTTTTCCAAGCCCAGGGAAAGGCGCAAGGGCGCGCTAGAACCGGGCGCTTGAGAATGATCTTCAAAATCGAGGGCGACATGCACGGACACAAGCGGATCAATCTGCGCGCGCTTCAGGTGGGTCAGAAAGCGGTTGTCAGGGCCATTTCCGCCCATGGGGAGCTTGGCCGCAGGATCAGGGACATGGGGCTCGTGCCCGGGGCGGAAATGACCGTGCTCGGCCGCGCGCCGCTCAAGGACCCGGTGGCCTTGCGGGTCAAGGATTTCACCTTGGCGCTGCGCAACAGCGAGGCCGACTTCATCCACGTCGAAGTCCTGGCCTCGTAGCGCTTTCGGGCCGGCGCCGCCTAGCCGGCGACTTCGATCTTGAAGACCTCGACGGTTCTCGCGCCGTCGACGTCGGCGACGGACACTTCCAGCGCGAATTTCCCCTCGGGTATCGTCAGTCCGCGGGCCTCGATCCGAGACCCGCGGATGAACGGCCTGACCTTGTCGGTCAGCGACAGCGAAAAAAAGCCCTTTTTCCCCTTGATTTCCAGCGTCTCCATGGCGACCGGGGCGGCGTTCTCCCTAATCTCGACGACCAGGTCCAAGACCGGTTTGGCGACGATCAGGCGGTCTTTCCCGGTCTGCTTGACCTCGGGCGCGAGGATGGCGACGATCGGGCCGGGTTGGCCGTGATGTTTCATGGGCGGGCTCGTTTTGTTTTTCGCCTGGGCGGCGCTGCGGTCTTTGAGCGCGCCCCGCGCGGCCCAATCGGCTCGCCGTCGGGGTCGTCCGAGAGCCGCCGGTAGGCTTCCTGGACGGCGGCGGCGCCGTGCGCGGCTTCCAGCCGTTTGACGGTGAAATGGCCCCGGGCGATGTCCTGGAAATGGCTGATGAAAATGTAATTCACCGTGGCGCCTCCGGCGGCGCCGAGCAACGGGGCGGACTGGGCGGCGAATTTTTCGGTGATGTTGACCGAAAAGCGCTCGGCCACGCTTGCGACGAACCGGGCCAGGACGGCGCTTGATTCCTCGGCCAGGGTTCGGGTCGTCAGATGGGCCACGGCGTCGCCCAGATTGCGCGACAGCAAGCCCCGCACGGCGTAGTAGCCGGGCAAGGCTCCTTCGATCCGGGTTCCTCCGCTGAGCGCGAACACCTGCAAGCATTCCAGCATGGTTTCCGGGTCGTTGAGCCGGGCGCCTTCGCTGCGGGCGATGTCGGCGATGGAGCGCAGCATGGCCACGGTCGCCACCGGCGCCTCCAGGGCCAGGCCGGCGAAACCGGCCAGGCCGCCGGCGAAACCGCTCGCCAGCACGAAGCCCTTGTGGAGCCGGTCGCGGGAGGGTTTGAGCGGTTCCCGGTCCAGGGTCTTCAGGGCTACGGACAGGGCCTTGTCCAGGCACCGCCGGGTCACGGCCTGCACGGAGTCCACGGCCTTTTGCGGCAGGAGCGTCATGAGCGCGTCGACCGGCATGCCCAGCGTATCGCAAATCCGGATGGACAGCGGGCGCGATTCCAGCAGCCGGTGGGCGAAAACCAATTGCCCGCGTTCGATTTCGCTGAAGGGGTCGCGCATCGCGGTCAGCAGCCGCAATCCGGGAACAGGTAAAAATGCAGGATCGTGACCGCGACGACGATGATAAAAATGGCGATCAGCCAGCGGTTGCTCAGTCTGACCGAAGAGATGCAGTTCATGGCGGACCCGGTTTTGTGTGCAATTTCGCGGGCGGTCTCTCGCGCCCGGGCGAGCGAGGCCGCTTCATACCCTGTCGCGGCTTCCCGCGCAAGGACGCTCCGGGGCCAGGGCCGGGGCCGGGGCGCTTTTTGCGCGCGGCGGCGTTATTTGCTATGCCGGACGCGGCTGCCCGGGAGCGCGAAAACGCCGCGATTTTCCGTTTCCGTTCCCAACCTCCTCCAAAGGATGCGCCATGCCGGTATTGCTCAAGACGGTCGGGCTGTTGCTGCTCTCCAACGTCTTTATGACCTTCGCCTGGTACGCCCATCTCAAGCATCTCAACACCCGGGCCTGGTACGCGGCCGCCCTGGCCAGCTGGGGGATCGCCCTTTTCGAGTACCTGCTCCAGGTTCCGGCCAACCGGATCGGTTTTACCTCCCTGACCCTGCCCCAGCTCAAGATCCTCCAGGAAGTCATCACGCTTGCGGTGTTCGCCCCCTTTTCCCTGTGGTACATGGGCCAGCCGCTCAAGCTCGACTTCCTCTGGGCCGGGTGCTGTCTGCTCGGCGCGGTGTATTTCATCTTCCGGTCGTGAGGCGCCGGGCGCCTGCTCGGCGCGGATTTCCGAAACGGCGGCTGATCCGGCCGGCGGCGCGGGAAAAATTCCGCAATTTGTTGACCGATTTGTATTGCCTGATTCCAAGGTCTCGGATAAATCGAATTTCCCGATCCCAAAAAATTGCGGGGCTTTTCGGCGAGAAAAAACTCGACAATTTCAAGGGTTTTTGGTAATTCACTTTCATTCTTGACGATGGTCGGATTCGGTCCGGCTGATTGCGCGCCGGGGAAACCGTTTTTTTTTTTTTGAATTCCAAGAGGATAGGGCATACGCTCCGTTTTTGAGTCGAAGTTTTTCGCCGGGAGGCCGCAATGGCGCATATCGTGGTCGGACTATTGCTTCTCGCTCTGGGAGTCTGGGGTTTGTACGATCAATATTACTATGTCGTCGATTTGATTAAGGGCGCGGGCCCCATCGTCTTGATGGTGGGCGGCCTGATCGCCAGCCTGGCCGGTTGCGCCGGGCAAAAGAACGCCGAGGAGGAAGAGGCTCATGACTAAGGAAGAACGCAAGAAAAAGGACTTTCCGGTCGATGAGCTCGGCGACGTCGGCGCGGCTGCGGACGCGGGCGCGCAAAAAGCCGAGAGCGCCAAGGTCTCCGAGGACGCCCCGGGCTCGGCCAAGCCGGGCAAGGCCAAGAAGCGGGCGGTCGAGGTCGAGGATCTGGTCGAGGACACCTCGTCCTTTTACTGGAACACCTTCCTGTTGCTGGGAGGCCGGCTGCTCAACCGGACGCTCGACTGGTACAACGGGCTGTTCAGCCTGACGCCCAAGGAAAAAGTCAAGGTCTACCGGAACCTGAGCCTGCGCAGCCTCAAGCGCCACGCCCCGGAAGAGGCCATGAAGTATTTGAAGGAATGGGCCCGCTGCGACAAGAACGATCCCGAACCCATCTATCAGATGGGCCTGGCCCTGGCCGCCCTCGGCGAGCACCAACGGGCGGTCAACGCCTTCGACAAGGTCCTGCGCCTGCGCCCGAACCACCCCACGGCCAATTACCGCAAATGCGCGCTGCTGGTCAAAATCAAGAATTTCACGGACGCCATCGCCGGTCTGACCCAGGTCGTCGCCGAACGCCCCGAAGACCCGCGCGGCTTCTACCTGCTCGGGCTGTCGTACGACGGCGACGGACAACTCGAAAAAGGCATCGAGGCCATGCAGAAAGCCGTGGACCTGGACCCGGAAGAGATCAAATACCATCAGCATCTGGGCTTCATGTGCGTGCGGCGCGACGACCACAAGACCGCGGCGGAACACTTCACCAAAGTCATGGAACTCGAACGCAGCCAGGACGACGCCGATGAATAACGGGGGCCTTTAAGCTCGCTTCGTTCTTTGGACCCCATGAGCCGGGAAGACAATGCGTTTTTTGCTGACGATCGCGCTCGCCTGCGCGTTTTTCGCGCCGGCGCTTTTTTCCGGCCGGGCGCGGGCGGCCCAGGCCGTCTATTACGAGCCGGATATCCGGGAGATCGTCGCTAAAGACTGCGCCCGCTGCCACTCCGGGCCGCTGCGCAACCTGATGAGCTACAAGGCGATCAAGGCTTACGCGGACAACGGACTGCTCGACGGCATGGTGCAAAGCCTGATGAAGCCGTTCGCCGGCGCCGACGCGCCGGTTATTTTGGACTGGATCGCCGCCGGCGCCCCGGAGCGCGCCCCGG